>JAJQHZ010000085.1 GCA_021199475.1 Lachnospiraceae bacterium | reverse complement strand
GGTATTTTCATAACATCTTACGGCCCCCCCCGGTCACAGACTGATCATAGGCTGTCAGATTCCTATATTTTCTGCATCACGGAGAATAACCGTCCAATATCCTACTCCGCCAGAAATTTTTCCAGGCTGACGAGCTTTACGCTCAGCACAAAAATCTCGGTCGCCAGCGCCAGCTCCTCCGGCTCCGGGAAGGACGGCGCAATACGGATATTGCTGTCCTTCGGATCCTTTCCATAAGGGTAGGTCGCACCAGCGCCAGTCATCGTCACACCTGCTTCTTTTGCTTTCGCCACAATCTTCTTAGCGCAGCCCTCAAGCGAATCAAAGGAAATGAAATAGCCTCCCTTCGGCTTTGTCCAGGTACCGATTTCCAGGCCGTCCAGCTCCTGCGACAGACCATTCTCGACCGCCTCAAACTTCGGACGCAGGATGGCCGCATGCTTTCTCATATGCTCATGAACTCCGTCCATATCTTTAAAGAAACGCACATGGCGCAGCTGATTCAGCTTGTCATGCCCGATCGTCTGATAAAACAGCGCGCGCCGCGCATCCGCCAGATTCGCCTCGGACGCCGCGAAAGCCGCGATCCCCGATCCCGGGAAGGAAACCTTCGACGTCGAAATAAACTTATAGACCAGATCCTCATTCCCGACCTTTGCCGCCTCTGTCAGAAGCTCCAGGATCACGTCCTGGTCATCGTCATACAAATGATGGATGGAATACGCATTGTCCCAGAAAATACGGAAGTCCTTCGCGGCCGGCTTCAGATTCGCGAAGCGCAGAACCGTCTCATCCGAATAGGAAACTCCGGTCGGATTCGAATACTTCGGTACGCACCAGATTCCTTTGATCAGCGGATCATTCGCCACCAGGCTCTCTACCATATCCATATCCGGTCCGGTCGGCAGAAGCGGTACGTTGATCATCTCAATTCCGAAAAATTCTGTAATACCAAAATGCCGGTCATAACCGGGAACCGGGCAGAGGAATTTCACCTTCTCAAGCAGTCCCCACGGCGTATGCCCGCAGACGCCCATCGACATCGCACGCGCCACACAGTCAAACATTACATTCAGACTGGAATTCCCATAAATAAGGATATCCTTCTCCGGCACCTCAGACATATCCGCCAGCAGCTTCCGCGCCTCCGGGATTCCGTCCATCACACCATAGTTCCTGCAGTCCACGCCCGACTCACAGGTCAGATCCGCCGTACTGCTCAGCACATCCATCATGCCATTCGAAAGATCCAGCTGCGCCTTCGAGGGCTTCCCTCTCGACATATCGAGCTTCAGATCCTTTGCTTTCATCTCCTGATACCGGGCCTCCACAGCCGCGTGCTCTGCCAGAAGCTCCTCACGGCTCATTTCCCTATAAGGTTTCATAATGTCCTCCTCTCCTGTCCTGCACCGTTTTTTGATGCATTTCCCACGATGTCTTTCTGGTGCGCACAAATGTCCGTGCGCATAATTTTGACTTACTCATTCTAGTCCCGTCTGAGATATTCGTCAAGGATTAATTCATGTAATTGACGTCCTTCCTGTCTAAGTTATCCGATTTTCTTTTTAAATAAGATGTAATAACAATTAAGTTCAAAATCCGAGCAGTCTCGTTTCTCTTCCGGAAGGCATTGCAAGAGCCTCGTTTTTCGTTCCGGATCCTGAAGTTCCTCTCGCAATGTATCCCGTATTCCGTTTATTTCCATAAATCTGCCAACCTCATCCAGGGCTCGATCCAGTTTTCGTTTTTCAACCAGAAAATCCATATTATAACGTGTCTCTGTTTCCCATTCACTCAGCATCTCAGCATGGTCATCCAGCCATTCGGTTACAATAAGATTTGCCCCATTGTTCGTAACCATAGCTACCAGTTTGCTGATTTTGTGCGAATAAGGAACCGTTACACCTGTACATTCCAGAGCTCCCTTTAAAATTTTTTCTACGGCCTGCTGTAAATGGTAAGCTGAATTATTTAAAATCATTTCATCATTTGCAGACTCCCGCCATATCATCCCGGCCGTTTTATAATCCATTCTTGCGCTCTTAAACAAACGGATATCGCACATGAAATACCTCCCCGGAGCATTACGTCTCTGTTCTTTCAAATAAAAGCAGGCCCGTCCGGTCAATTTCCTGATACAGCCTGGATTCATGAGACAAATTGGTTATAATGTCAACTTCACAATCCAGTTCAGGAAACTCCTCTGTTTTCTTTTCTTTGTCATATTTCTCGATATAAAGATCAATATCACTGTAGCTGTCACATCGGAACTCAAGTGAACTCCCAAATAGCACGACCTTCCGAATATTGTGATCTTTTTTTAAAGCATGAACAAGCGTGTCAACCCTCTTTTGCATAAGCGGATGAACACGATTTGCGTACGAAAACGAAACCCCCTCCATAACAGGAAAGTCCCACATGTTTTTAAAATTATTCATATTGTACGTTCCTCCCCTGTTTCCTGCGACTTTCCGTTCGTGCCCTCAGGCGCATTCACATAACGGGAAAGATTGACGGCATCCTCGATCTCCAGATCCCGCTCTCCGGCCAGTGATTCCAGATGGTGCCGGAACTCGTGAAGAAGCACCTTGCGCAGCTTTTCGCGCAGGGCTTCCTCGCTAAAAGAGCCGCAACAGCGCCGGAAAGAGCCATAATAAATGACGATAAACCGGCCCAGATAGTAGTCTCGGTGATACTCTCCCATTACAAACAGGTCGCCCCTGCGCGCCTCCGGGTGAATCAGCTCCTGCTCCTTCACGATAATCCCGCCATTTAGCTCCCGGTAAAAATCTGCCGGAAACGTATCCGCAATCTCATACGCGGCATTTTCAAATTCTTCAAACGTCATGAATGGAATGTCCTTTATCCTGACCGCCTGCGATGCAGGCTATATGCCGCTAACGCGTCCTATTCTCCGCTGCTGCTCCGGTCGGTGCTAAACGAGCGCCACTGGCGCTTAGCACCTGTGGCTTGACAGGCGTTCCTGCAGCGCCCCCTGCATCAGCCGGCAGCTCCGGCTGTGCTCACACCTGCCGTAATCACAGTCCGATTCCATCAGTCTCCGGCTCCCATCCTCCGCAATCTCAAATTCACAGAGGACCGTGCGTGTCTGATTCTGTCTTTTACAAAAGCCGCTGATAAATTCCTCCGTCTCCTGCATCAATTCTTCTCCCACTCCATCCGCCACAATTTAACTGGCCTGACTCTCTTCATTCCCTGCTCTGCTGCATCAGATCCAGACACAGAGCAAGGAGCTCCAACCCATTAAAGTCTACGGAATTGCGGCTTCCTTATTTCATTCCGCATTCTCATCCTTCTTTGAATCATTCTCCGGGCCCGCCCCGTTCGTTCTCTTTGCCGCAAACTTTTTCAAGTCCGCAAAGGCTGCTTTATGACGATAGGACATCGCACGCGGGTTTCTCTTTAACAGGCCGCGGATGGATTTTCCATGAAGGGAGCGCATGACATCACTTTCCATCGTCAACCGATTGGTCCGCTCCTGCAAAGCTGCTAATTTTCCAGCCAATTCCTGCAATGCCGCGATCTGGTCTGTAGTCTCACCTGTCGTTTCGTCTCCCATCCTGCGTGTCCGTTCCCATTTTCCGGCATTAAGCTTTTCATTTGCCTTCAGACCGCCAGAACGAATGGATGTCCCAAGTTCCTGACGGCGCTCTTCAATCGCTGTCCCAAGCTCCTGGCGACGCTCTTCAATCGATGTGCCAAGCTCCTGGCGGCGCTCTTCGATCGCTGTCCCAAGCTCCTGGCGGCGCTCTTCGATTGCTGTACCGAGCTCCTGGCGACGCTCCTCAATCGATATCCCAAGCTCCCGACGCCGCTCATTGAGCGCTGCCTCCAGCTCTTTTCTGCGCGCTCCAAGCTTCTTCAGCTCCTCCTGCATGCGCTCCCACTGAATGAGGATATCGCGCAGATGGAGAGCCGCCCGGAAGGACGTCACCAGATCTCCGGTCACAAACGGTGTGACGGCAAATACCACGACCGTAACCACCTGCTCATTGAGCGCCAGAACGACCTTCTCAAGGTAAACCTGCAGCACGTCTACGACCAGAATCGTCATCACGCCCCAGCAAAGCACAGACGCCAGACAGATGTGTCCATTCAGGCTCAAAAGTCTTCCCGTGTAATCCCAGTAGCGCACATGAAACAGTTTTTCCATGGCTGCACCCGTGACATATTCCAGCACGGTTGCCGACACCATGCCCACCAGACACATCAGCGGCACATGATCCCGGAATGGAATCGTCACAATCAGTATGCAGAGTGCTCCGCACCCGTAAATAGGAAGAAGCGGTCCCTTCAGAAAGCCCCGGTTCACCCAATGCTTTTCGCAGATGGACACATACGCGCATTCAAACACCCATCCCAGAAAACAGTAGATGTAAAAAAACAAGACCCACTGGGAAAACGTATAGATCTCCATGCTATCGACTCACTTCCAGCAGCTTGTTTTTCAGTTCCTGCTCCATGCGATTCAGCTCATCCTCCGCCGCGCGGCGCTTCTGGCGGCCATCCTCCTGAATCTTGATCACCTCATCCAGCGTTGAGATCAGCGTCGCATTCGTATTCTTCAGCGTCTCCAGATCGACAATCCCACGCTCGGAAGCCTTCGCGCTCTCTACCGTCGCCATCTTCAGCTGGTCTGCGTTCTTTTTCAGAAGTGCGTTCGTCATATCAGACACTTCCTTCTGCGCCTTCGCCGCCTGATTCGCGTGCTCCACGCCGAGCGCAATCACCATCTGGCTCTTCCAGAGCGGAATCGTATTTACGACCGTCGACTGAATCTTTTCAATCATCACCGTATCGCTGGACTGCACCAGACGAATCTGCGGTCCGGTCTGGATCGCGATCATGCGCGTCAGCTCCAGATCATGGATTTTTTTCTCAAAGCGGTCGCACAGCTCCTGCAGATCCTTCGCGGCCTGCGCATCCTCCGGGAGGTTGCTCCTCTGTGCTTTCGCGTAAGCGTCCGCGAGCTCCGTCGCGCGCACCTCCTCCAGCCGCTTCTTCCCTGCCAGAATGTACATGGACAGCTCTTTAAAATAAGAAAGATTCAGACCGTACATCTTATCCAGCACCGCCACATCCTTCATCATCTGTACCTGATGATCCTCCAGAACCGTGCAGATCTTCTCGACATTGACCTCCGCCTTGTCGTATTTCGCCTTCATCGAGGCCACCTTGTTGCCGTTCTTTTTGAAAAATCCCAGAAAGCCCTTTTCGTCCTCGGTATCAAAGCTCTTCAGCTCCGTCACCAGGTTCGAAATCATGTCGCCGACCTCCCCAAGGTCCTTCGTGCGCACATTCTTCAGCGCCGTCTCCGAAAAATCCGCCATCTTCTTCTGCGTGCCCGCGCCATACTGCAGGATACCGTTCGAATCATGCAGATTGATCTGCTTGCTGAACTCATCCACCATCTTGCGCTCTTCCGGCGTCAAAGACTCCTCCGTCAGCTGCGGATCCACCGGAGCCTGCTTCCCTGCCGTCTCCGCCTCCACTACCTCCGGTACCGCTTTTTCCTCCTCCACCGGCGTGCCAAATGTCAGCACCGGCGTCGGCACCTCTGTAAACTCCTTAAACTCATCCATTGCTCATTCCTCCTCTTACTGTTGCTTCTTTTTTATTTTCCCCGGTCAAAATCCTTCCCGGTCAGTCCCTCCTGCGCCAGCATGGAATTCAACACCGAAATATCCGATGAAATGTCCCAGGCCTGCTCCTCATACAAATCATCGAGCAGCTTCTCAAACGCGGTATTGATCGTATCCAACGCGCTCTCAATCTCCCGCCTTGTCGACTCAATGTTCTGGCCCGCCACAGGCTGATCCTCCAGGTCGCAATAGGCATCCAGCAGCTTCCGCGTCGTAGGCAGATAATAGCTCATCATCTTCCGCAGGTCGGAAACCGAATCCGGATCTTTTTCCGCCTCCCGGAAAATCCTCGTCACGACCAGCTCCAGCCGGTTCAGCTTCGCAGTAACCTCCTCGCCCGGAATCCGGTCGTTGCATTCCCGGATGTAGCGGATGTATTTCTGTCCCTCGTCAATCAGTGCCTGATGCTCCGGAGAACGCTGCGCGGAAGCTCCGGTCCGCTCTCCTGCACCGGATGTTTGCCCGTATGCGCCTTCATTATTGCTCCCCGTGTCGGTCGTCTTTCCATGTGCATCTGCGCCATTTCCATTAGCATCGGTTGTCTTTCTGTATGCGTTGTCTCCTGTTCCGGCCGTCTGCCCGTATGCTCCGCTACCGCCGGCACTTCCATTTGCCGCCTGCTCACTCTGGCGCTGTGCATAGCTTTCCTCCGCCCGGAGATACTGCTGATAAGTCGACTGATCCGTGATCAGAAGTGTTTCCTTCCGATCCAGATAGCCCACCGGGAAATATCCTTTTCGGATCATATCCTTCAAATCCTTTTTTACAAACTTACTGGTCTCGCCAATGCCGGATGCCAACTCCTCAATCATACAGTACGTCCGCCCGCCGATCACTTCCTGATACCGCCGGAAGCGTCTCGAAAGGCCCAGCCGTTTTTGTCCGCTCACGCCGACCACCATGCTTCCCGCAAACAAAATACCGGTCGGGATCCCGCTCCCGAGCAGAACCGCCAGACTGCCGACCGCCATCGCCTCCGCGGACTCCAGCGCCAGCACTGCCCCAAACAAGGCGCCCATCCCGTATCCGACATACTTCATCACCTTACTGCCAAGCTCCCCCGGCACATTCCTTCCCGCCGCCACAGGACGGTATGCCTGCTGCGAACCGCCCTGGCTGTCTGTGCTCCGGCCGCCTTGAGCTGACGCACTGCCGTCAGAAGACCCGCTGCCGCTATACGTGGTGTCATCTGCTCTTCCGTAAGAGCCGCTGCCGCTATACGTGGTGCCATTTGCTCTTCCGTAAGAGCCGCTGTCCGGATTCCCATATCTGCGGCTGCCCCTGCCGTTTAAATTGTCTCGGAGCGCATCCTGGATTCCATTCATCGCGTCATTGACCACATCGGATATTGTGCTTCCCAGCTGTGAAAAATCCCCTGTGTCCACCGCATCCTGCACCAGATTCTTTATCTGCTCACCGGTCTCATACCAGTCGTTCCTTGTCATAATTCCATGCACCTCTGTCACTGCGCCATTCCGTGAATTCCCTGATTCCCGTTATCCAAAGCCCGGAAATTGCGGCTGATTTCCCTGATTTCCCATTACCAAAGTCATGGAATTTCGGTCGTTTCCCTGATTTCCCATTATCCCATGCCTGAAAGCTGCAGTCGATTTCCTTTAAGTATCACACATACTTCTGCGCGATTTCCTCAATTACCTGCGTGTCATAAATACCGCTATCTTTCCGCTTTTTGCTTCCCGCCGCGACAGACACCTGCGCCAGAATTCCCATCGCATCCAGCACGTCAAATTGCAGGAACCGCTCCGCGCCAAGGACGGAAAGCTCGGTACAGGCCAGCAAAAATACCGGGGCTCCCGCTCCGGTGCGAGCAGCGTCAGGTGCCATTTTCTCCGAGAATTTCTGTCCTGAAGCTTCCTGGGCCATCACATCTGCCGTCCTTTGCATGACCCGCGCCAGCCGGCCGGACAGCTCATCCATATTTTCATGGATTCCTGTCTTAATATCATAAATAACCGAATGAACCTCCTCGCACCCCTCGTCATCCGGGTAAACAATATCCAAAGAAAAATGGTTGTACCTCTCGTAAACCTTCGTGCGCACCGTTCCCAGCGTTCCCAGAATGCAGACCTGCGCCCCCGGCCGGGTGCGCCAGATATATTCCAGCGAGGACTCCAGCATATTGATCACCGGACAGGCCGATACCGCCTGAATATCCGCGTAAAACGCATGCGCGGTGTTGCACGGGAGCGCGATCCTGCCGACCTGCAGCAGATTCAGCTCGCGGGCTCCCTCTTGCAGAACCGGCAGCGGATTTTCCTCACTCTGTCCCAGCAGATACGCGCTGCGGTCCGGAATGCTCGACTTATTCAGGATCACCATCTCCGGAAAATCCTGATCCTTCTCGGTCTCCGTGCTGCTCAAAATCATCCGGAACAGGGTCTCCGTCGCTTCGCTCCCCATCCCGCCTAAAATACCCAAATCATACATATCTTTCCCCTCCGCATGGCTTCGCTCCCGCATACGCTTCGTTCCCGCATGGCTTCATTCCCGCATACGCTTCGCTCCCGCATACGCTTCTATCATGCAGCATGCCGCGTTTTTCTTCCGCCGGCCTGCTATGGCAGTATCCTGCAATCAATCCTGCCTTCGTTTCCTGGTGATCCGGATCGCAAAGCTTGTGCATAATGCTCAAAATGCGCATGAATTACGATACGAACCATCAGGTATCATATCACGGCATCTTCATTGGAACAAGAGTTTTCTTACATTTTAATCGTCATGAAATGGCCAGTGTCCGTGTCAGACCGCTGCATCCGCTTAACCATAAAGTAATGCATTAAAAAAGACCGCTTCTCCCGCAAAAAAAATATTGATACTTCCCCGCCTGATACCGAAGAACCTCCTCCACCCTCTGAAATTCCCGTTCGGAATACTCCTTACCCAAAGTTTCAAAACGCTTTATTGCTGCTTTTTCTCTGTCAGACCTGTTTTGCTCTCCTTCTCCGCCCAGTAAACGATCACCCGTCAGGAGCTTTGCTATTGTACTTCTTGAAAAGTCAAACTGCAAAAAGGTCCCATACAATTCTTCCGCCGCATCCAGCTGCTCATCAAAATCAACGGAAAACGGCTTTGCTGTTATCTTTTCCCGGCATTGAGTAAAACCGCTCTCCAACGGATACGCTTCCCTTGTGTCCGAGAAAAGAGAAAGACCCATATCAAAAAACGGACAAAGCCGCCAGGTTCTTTTTTCTATATCGTAAAGAACCGCTATGTTGTTCGTATGACGGTCCTCATTCAGGAAAAAGGCGTCCATCTCCAGCATTTTCGTGAGATATTCCCCAAAATTCCGGATGCCGGTCACATTGCGCACCAGCTTTTCTGTATAAAGAATCCGCTCCCTGCACCCGGATATACAGGACAGCTCCTGTGCCAGTCCGAATCCGGTATAAATACGCGACAGCCGCTCCAAAGGCACCAGTTCCTCCGTCTCCCTGCGAAAACTCCGACTGCGGCATCCGCGGAAATCCTTATCCTGATATCGGATCATGACCGGCTCATACCGCACAAAATCCTGTATGGTCGAGTGCTCCAGCAAGGCCGAAACAGCCGTCTCCGCCAGACTTTCAAACCCAAATGCATCTGCCTTATACCACCAGCCATCCTGAAGCCATTTCAGCTGATTGCCTTTTGAAGAATGACCGATCCCGGTCTGCACCGTCTCTGTATAAATTTCGATCGTTCGCATACATTCCCTTCTCCCGTCATTCGGTCAGACGATTTCATAATTGCAATTCATACCCATGAAATACCGTCCGCCGGATCGTCAGCTTTTTTCTTTTCTGTCCGGCCGGAAATGCCAGATCCGGATCCACTGATGATCCTCCGCCATTCTCCCCTGCGTCTTTTCAATAATTGATAATGGATCATAAAAATCCTGCCCAAGATCCGAAAGCACCAGCGAAAGCTGAAACCGGGTCCTCGGAAAGCAGCGGTTCTCAAGAAATTCCTCAAAATACTCCCAATCCGGTTTCTCTATAATCCCAAACGCCCGATGAATCACATCCATCGTATGATTCCGGATCGCAATCTCCTGATCCCGGAAATTAATCAGAATCACCGTACAAAGCTCCTCCTCGCACATATAATCCATGCGCATGGAATACTTTTCCGGTGTAAACTTCTCCAGCTTATCCGTCACAAACTCGCGATTCAATTTTTCCCATTTGCAGACTGATTTGATCACATTCTCCTCTTCCCGTGATTCATTCAGATAACCAGAGAGCGTCTGACGGGAAATCCCATATTCCTTTGCCAATGCAGTAATTGTTTTTCCAGACGTATGCGCTTTCCGAATCTGATCAAGCTGTTCAGAAGAAAGACGAGGCTTGCGCCCCGCGCCTCTGGGATTGCCGAAAGCATTCCCAGAGGAATTTCCATGAGTATTCTTATATTTGAGAGAAAAATGATTTCCGCAGCTGTTTTCAAAATCATCCATTCTTTGCATATTCACACCTCGACAAAAAACGCAGTCCCGCCGGAAACGCCTGCCGCGCGGGCGGTACGCTGCAGCTTACGGCTTATGCTATTCCTTAGCATACTGCCTTCGCTGCTAATTGTCAAGAAATTAATTTCTTTACGACACCTTTTGCTTTCGGGAATTCCTGAAAGAAACCGGTTTTTGAATTTATGACATTAAAAAAGCAGCCGATATCGTGATTCCACACAAATTCCGCGCAGGTTCTCACGATACCGCTGCCATAGAAAGGGGCCTTTTTATGGGATTTCACTTTTACCCTATTTCTCTTTTACAATCGTGTTCCCCCGCGCCGGATTTCCCACGCCGCCGCAAGGATGAGCGCTCCAAACGCTCCGAGCATAACAGCGAGCCAGACTCCCAAAAGGGCGTCGTCGCCTGTCTGCGGCGATTCTGTGGTTTCCGCTTCCGTCTCATCGGACGCACCCTCCGCCGCTGTCTCCGCCGATTCCTCCGGTTCTGTCGAAGCTTCTGTCGTCTTTGCAGGCTCTGTCGCCTTCGCGGAGGTCTCCGGCTCGTTTTCGGATTCCGTCTCTGTCGTCGCCTCCGGCTTTACGCTTACAGCCACCTCATACTCCCAGGCCGTCCCTTCTTCATTGGCACTCGGGACACTCACAAGCGCAGGACTGCCCGCGTAGCTCGTCTGGCCCAGTGTCAAATCATCTACCGTCAAAAGATACAAACCCGTCTTCAGATTGGAAAACACCGCCGCACCGTTCTCGTCCGTCTTCGCACTCTGATACACACTCGTCCCGCTTTCCGTGCCTGCTGTTCCTATATACTGTACCAGCGTTTCAATCCGTGCGTTCCAATCCTGAGCATGCTCCATGCTGTTCAGCTGCTCATTCGTCACGCCGCATGCCTGAAACTCCGGCGTCAGTGAAAGTACGCCGTTCGCATCATAAGCAGCAACGCGATAGATACGAAAAACAGCCCCCGGAAGCGGAAGATTCTTATCCGCGTCAGAGTCGGTCCCGTAGCGATAGCTGACGGTCAGCGTACCGGCTGCTTCCGTATCGATCCCCGTTTCCATCGCTGTCGTGCGCATACCAAAAACGCTGCTTAGCAGCAATGCAAATATGCACGCCAGCAGACACCCGATTTTTCCATATCCGGCTCTTTCCTGTGTGATTTTTCCCGCTTTTTTTCGACCCATTTCCTTTCCTCTCCCGCGCTAAGAACCTGTTACGAAATCACTTATGCATCTTGCACCGCCAAACGCGCGAATCACAGACCATAAAAGTCTCGACGCAACCCACGCTTATACTCGTGTCAACACGCCTTCCCGCGTCAGCTGCTTATTCCCATACCAGCACGTACTCTCAGACCAGGCGTTTATCGCCGTCTCCGCCGCCTCGCACGTAAAAGCAGCGCCAGCAGCAATACAAACAGAATTCCGATCGCCGGAAGTCCGTAGGCCATCCACGCATATCCGTGCAGGCTCAGAATCTGTTCGGCCTGCGTCTTCCCTTGCTCCTGTTCCATGTCCGGAACATACTCCACCCGCGACCCGTGCACCAGCAGCCGCTGGGTATTCACTCCATACGGCGTGCAGGTCACAATCGTGGCAAGATCCTCCCCCGCCTGCGCCGCGAGGCTGTCCGTCTCTTCCGGCTCCACCACCTCAATCCCGACCACCTGGTAGGCAAGGATATCGTCCAGAATATACAGGTAAAAATAATCTCCCACCTCCAGCAAATCCAGATCCGTCAGCATCGCTGCGGACGGCAGGCCCCGATGCCCGGCAAGTACCGTATGCGTACCCTCTCCGCCGACCGGCAGATACGTGCCGTAGAGGTGTCCGATTCCTTTTTGCAGCTCCTCCACACCCGTACCATGATAGATCGGCAGGTAAACATCGATTTTCGGGATGGAAAGATATCCCATGATACCATCCCCCGCAAGGTTCAGAAGCGACTGATAAAGCGTGTCCGCCTCCGCCGCAGAAAGTGCCTCCGTCTCGGTTTCTTCGTCTGCCACTGTTTCCGCTCCGGAGAGGGCCGCCGTTTCTTCCGTCTCCAAAACTCCCTCGAACGCGTCGCCGATCAGATTCCCGGTCAGGTTCGCGTTGTACTCCCGTGCCGCCTCCCACATTGCGGACAGATCTTCCGCTGCGGCCTCCTCGACTGCCTGTTCATAGCTCTGCGTGAGCCTCGACTGCCGGTACTGGTTCCAGAGATTACTCACCGCCGGGTAAAGCACCACACCCAACCCCAACAGGAAAACCGGAACACCCAGCAAAATGCGCAGGTTAATCTTCCTTGTCCGCGCTTTTTCCCGGTGCTTATTCTGCCCCTTCTCTGAACGCATTATCCGGCCCCTTCCATTCTATCTATCTTCTGCAGAATCTTCATCTTTTCCAGTCAAAGTCTCACGATCTCCTGCAGAATCCTCACCTTTTCCAGTCAAAGCCGCACTGTCTCCCGCAGAGTCTTCGTCTTTTCCGGTCGAATCATCACGATCTCCTGCAAAGTCTCCGTCTTTTCCGGTCAAACTATCACTATTCCCCGCAGCCGCCGCCTTCCTGCGGTAATACATACGGATCAGCACGGCCGCCACCGCCACGATCAGAAAACCAAGCAGCGCCACCAACACATAATTCGTCACCAGCGAAGAGGTCTTTTTTTTCGCCTCCTCCTCATACCGCTCTGCCGTATACTCCACCCGGTGTCCGCGCACCAGCAGCCGCTGCGTATTCACCCCATAAGGCGTACAGGTCACAAGTGTCACGTAATCCTCGCCCGGCGTCTGCACCAGAGACTCCGTCTCCTCCGGCTCCACCACAAGAATCTGATCTACCTCATAGGCGAGGATATCATCCAGAATGTAAAGATAAAACTGGTCTCCCTCCTCCAGCAGATCCAGATCGGTAAAAAGCGGGGCCGAAGGCAATCCCCGGTGCGCCGCAATCACCGCATGCGTCCCCTCGCCGCCGACCGGCAGAGAGGATCCGTACAAATGACCGGCTCCTTTTGCCAGCACCTCATCCTCCGTCCCGTGGTAAATCGGAATCTTTATGTCAATCTTCGGAATTTCCACATAACCCATAATGCCGTCGCCTGCTACATTCAGGAGACTCTCATACACCAGATATTCTTCGTCCTCCTCCTCAGCAAGCACTTCGCTCACGGCAAACGCGTCCGGCACCGAGTAAGGCGTATGGGAAGCATTGTATTCCCTGGCTTCCTCCCACAGCTCCTCATACTGATCCTCATCCAGGCTTTCCACGGCTGTCTCATAGGTATTCGCCAGCCGATGCTGCCGGTAGGAATTCCAGAGGTTGCCGACCACTGGATACAGCACCAGCAGAAATCCCGCCGCAAACAGCAGAAGCAGGGCCGGATTCCTTCTTCGCCCCTCAGTTGTCTTTTCGCTCTGTCTGATCCTTCTCATCCAAAAATACCTTTAGCAGCCTATATGGCTTTCACCATTTGGCATCCTGCCCGGCCAGGCCGCAAGCCTGCGCCTATATCCAGGCTCTGATTTTTACTTTATCATATCAGCGAACGTTTCCGCCAGTTCCTTATTCGGAATCGATACACAGCCATTCGCGCAGGTAAGAAAGCCGTATACCACCATCTCGGAATAAATCTCATCCCGGGTGCTTAATTCCAGAGAGGTCGGCGCAGATTCCTGCACATGCGCGCAAACCTGGCCTCCGGCGATCATCTGCGAAATCTCATCCCTGATTTCACCGATATTCTCATTCACATAATAAGAAAATTCCTCATCCGGATCCGAACTCGTCCAATAGCTGCCCGTCTGATTATCACCAAGCGCTCCGACCACGGAACGTGGATTGTACAGCCGTATGCCGGAATACGTCTGATATCCGCCATACCAGTCTGCCAGATCTTCTCTGGACAGCCCCTGCTCCTTTTGTACACTCCGGTATCTCTGATAAAGCTCATCTGCTTCCACATCGGTAAAACCAAAGTACCCGCTGTATTTCGCTTTCGAGGCCATCGTATATTCGAAAAACATATTCAGTTCCGAACCGCCGGAGAACTTCGCAATCGGCAAAATCCCCGTCATATAAGCCATCTCCACATACGGTTTATCCTTCAGAAGATTGCTCAGGAACCTCGTAAAAGCTTCCCGATTTGCGTCTGTGCCAAACTCCTGATGATACATAGAATCCCACTCATCCAGAACAAAGATAAATTTCTCCCCGCCGCAATATTCATGAACAGCCGTCAGCGCATCCCAGACGGCATCCCCTTCCTCAATCCCCGCTTCCGGAAATGCCGTTCTCAAATCCCCAAGCAGACGGTTCTTTATCCTTGCCATGTAGCTTGCGTAGGTCACAGGTTCCTCCGGCAGCTCGTGAAACGAAATATGGATCACATTATGCGTATTCAGATGCTTTTTATACCAGTCAAACGACGCGACCTGCAGCGTGTCAAATTCCGCGCTGCTGTCAATCCCTTTTCCGAAATAGGCAGCAATCATATTTGCAATCACCGTCTTTCCAAAGCAGCGGGGTCTGGTAATACACACGTACTTTGGTTCCTTCCCTTTTACCTCGTCAATCTCCGCCGGGTTCTTTAATTCCAGAATCGGCACAAGCTCCTTCAAAATACCTGATTTATCCACATAATAAGTGAGCGAATAATCTTCCCGGAACAGGCGGTACGCGCCTGTTCCGTTCAAATAGAATCCCATAAGTTTCACGCCCCCTTTCCAGTCGGGCAAAACAGCCTTTCGTGAACCTGGCACCCGGTCTGTTCCCGAGAAGAAAATCCATTGCACGAATTACTTTCATGCCCTCCTGCGGCTTGGGCATATCACATTCCATTGCAATCGCGATTCCTTCGTAGTTATCTAAGTCAAACTTTGTTGCATTCGTTCCACAAACTTATTAATTTTTTGAGTTTGTGACATGAATCATCCTTGATTCTCTGCGGTATGTTTAGGCGTGAAAACGAGATGCAAATCCATCCCCATCCCATCTGCCAGGCGTTTGAGTAAATTCAGTGAAGGATTTCTGGTTCCATTTTCCAGTTTACTGATATCTGCCTGATTAATTCCGGTTCTGGCGGCCAGTTCTTTCTGTGTCAGATTTTGTGAAATTCGTGCATCCGCAATTGCCCGGATGACATCCATCTCCGGCTGGATATTTTCGTATTCTCTGCGAAAATCCTCATCCTTTAATTGCTCCTGTAAAAAATCCTGAAATTCACTCATTCTTTCTGCCCCCGGGAACTACGTCTGAATCAGATTCCGCTCTTTTTTGTCCGTAACAGTCCGCTGAATTGCTTCATACTCTGGCCGCAGCCCTTCGTATTCCATTTTAAATTCACCGTCTGTCATCAGGTCAGCCTTTACTGCTTCAAACGGAATTCCCGCTTTACTCATACACTATCTCCCCCATTGTTTTGTCTGGCTTACATCGCTGCAATTACGAAGTACTGTCTCCGAAAAGTTACTGTCAAGCCTTTTTTGCTTTGTTCTTCCCCGAATTAATCAGCACCAGAGCCAGGATCATGATCGCAACACCCGCGATGGTGAAGACGATGATACCGATGCTGCCGGTCGCGGGGAGGGCGGCGATTTTTGTATCGGTGACGGACAGAGTGAGTTTCGCACTGTTGGTTGTTGTTGTCTCCTTAGCTGCCGTCCATGTTGTCTTATCGGAGCTCAAAGCAGTATTCGATCCACTATATGTATAGGCCGCATACTCATATGAAGTAACTGCATCAATCGTACCTGCTGCTGTCGATGATTCTGCAATTTTAAAGTTCAAAATATTTGTGTTCAACGAGTATCCGGACGGCGCCACGGACTCAACGATGAAATAATCCACATCGTCATCCAGGCCGGTCAGGGTAAGCGTGCCGGTTAACGTGGTTGTAACTGCATCATATTTTGTAACCGTAGAATCAGCTTCATCCGTGCTGTCTGCCACGCTGAAAGAACCATCTGTATTCTTTATAAAACGTAAATATTTAGCAGTACCACTGTTGTCATAATAGTAAATCTTAAAGGACGCATTGGCTAGTGTTGTTCCT
Source organism: Lachnospiraceae bacterium (assembly GCA_021199475.1). Taxonomy (GTDB): domain Bacteria; phylum Bacillota; class Clostridia; order Lachnospirales; family Lachnospiraceae; genus Choladousia. The sequence goes on along the minus strand of JAJQHZ010000085.1, from coordinate 125,977 downwards.
GATGTATTCGCCCCATACTTTGTCAGATCCAAAGCATACGTATATACCGTTGCCTTTGAAGATGCCGTATTTGAGGTATGGTTGTCATAATCGTAGGTCAACGTCGCTGTATTGTCATTTCCGTTACTGGTATAAGTCACCGCAGAAGAAAGCAGTTCTGCCTCGTACGAAATGATGACATACTCATAAGGATATGTTTTTGCACTGCTATTATAGAATACATTATCATAATATCCTGTAAAAGTAACAGTCATCGTATCCGTATTGTTGGATGTCGAAACATTCAAAGCATATCCTGCTGTTAAAGCGTTGCTGTCTGAATCTGTTTTTCCATTGTAAAGTGTCAGCGCTGTTCCTGCTTTATCGCTTGAATCATACGGTGTCACCACAACAGATGTAGAATCAATCTTTAAATTGTTTGCTACGTCCACTACAGTAAAGCTTTTCTCACTGTCATTTGCAGCAAACTTCGGGACATTCACTTTGACCTGATAGTATACGGTCGCCCCAATCTGTGTATCCGCTGATGCACCGTATGTTCCGTTCTCCGTGTCGCTCACAGTTTTTTCGATTGTCAGCTTGTTGCCTTTTAATACCGCACCGTGGGATGTCGGCGTCCAATCAGAAGCGGATGTTTCTGTTGTTCCGGACACGTCCACACTCACCAGCATATTTAAGAAGGACATGTTTGTCGCTGACGGAATCACCAGATAAGCGCCGACGGCAAGTGTCGCGGATGATGTCGTTCCGGAAGTAGACCAAATCGTACCAATGGCACTGACAGCATTAGTAGAATCTGCGATATACGCCGCCAGCGTATTCACGATCGTATTCTGTTCTGTCGTGGATGTTCCTTGGGACTGGCCTTCAAGCCCGGTTCCATCTGAGCCGGTCAGAGCAAAAATATCCGTAAGTGCAGCTAATTCCGTTGTATAAAGTTTACCGCTATCACCAACCAATGCACTCTTTGCCCAATCAGTCAGATACCACTCAAACGAATTTGACGTACTGTCATAGGTCGCATAGATTACCTGATAGGTGGAATAAGACAAATTTGCCGCGTCATTCGGCACACTTGTGATTGATACGCTTGTCGTGTTTGTAACCTTGTTACCATCATTACTGTCAACAGAAAGCGTTTCCGCTCCTGCTGCCGTCCCCATAACCAGCACCATCGCCATCATCATGAGCAATGCTGCCATCTTTTTCCACATTCTTTTCATGTAAATCTCTCCTTTTCTTTGGCGGTGTCCATCCGGCACCGTTTGGATTCCCGCTCTTTGATCAAGAAATCGGGAATACAAAGGTGTCCGGGAAGGACACGCCATTTTTTAGTTTCCGGTAACCGCTTTCAGATTGCTCTAAGGCGGTTTCCACTGCTTTTGTCAGTGCAACCCGTCGTTTTTTATGAGCGGGCCTGCGCTGATATATGCGGTTCTTCTTCACACGACAAAAGCAGCTTCCCCGAAAATCGAAGGATTGATTTACATCAGAACCAAAATGAAAGCTTCTTTATCTTTTCATTCCCTGTCCTGCTTTTTCTCTGCTTTTGCCTGAATTGATCAGAACCAGCGCCAGTATCATGATGATCACACCGGCGATCGTAAATACAATGATGCCGATGCTTCCCGTCGCCGGAAGGGCGGCGATTTTTGTATCGATTACGGTTGTGCTGAATGTACCTGTATATGATGTATCATTTGAATCCGCACTCGTATTTGAATTTCGCGCTGCAGTCCAGGTTCTGTCAACTTCTGCCGAACTATCCGAATTTGTAGCAATCGTGTTGGTTCCGCCACTCGCGTCTGTCCAGGCGTACACCAGTATCTTACTATCAGACGATACCGTACCAGAATACTCTGCCAGCGATAAGAGATCAATCGTGCCATTCGGATATGTCAAATTAGTAGCATCCGTATAATCCGTGATCTGGAACGCCAGGGTGTCCGTATTCAGCGTATATCCGGATGGCGCCGTTGTCTCTTCCAGATAATAGGTCTTATCTGCATCGAGACCTGTCAGGGAAAGTGTTCCACTACTTGAAGTCGTCACTCCCTCTGAAGCATCATTCGTCGTACTCACTGCGTACGAACCGTTCGAGCCGGTGAACTTCAGGTACGTTTTATTGCCAGCATTAAAATAATAGATTTTAAAGGTAGCGTTGGACAGTGCGGTCTGATCGCTGCCTGTTTTATCATTGTACTTCGTCAGGTTCAGTCCATAGGTGTAGACCGTTGCATCGTCGGCAATGCTCTCTTCACTGTGGTTATCGTAATTATAGGTCATGGTAGCTGTGTTGCTGTTTCCGGTGCTGCTGCTCTCCGAAACCACAATAGCCGATGAGCGAAGCGTAGCCCGATAAGTGATGATTACATAATCATAATAGTAAGTCGTCACGCCATTTGATGTTGTGTAAAACACGTTTGTATTATGATAATAATCAGTGAACGTAACCGTCAGAGTATCGGTATTTCCATCACTGGATGTTGATACAGAAGCTTTGTATCCAGCTGTTGCAGTAACGGATTCACTGGAAGTTTCTTTTGTTAATTGTGTACCAGTCGTATTGCCGGTTTTATACCCTGTCACGGTTATGCTGTTTTCCACAATATCCAGATTGTTTGCAACGTCGGTCACCACAAATATGTGTTTACTGTCATTGACTGCAAAATGAGGCACGGACACCTGAACGGAATAATACACGGTATCTCCGACCTGTGCAGACGCGGATTCTGTATAGGTACTTGCTGTCCCTGTATCGTTTACCGTCTTCGTGATGGTCAACTCGTTTCCTTTCAAAACGGCATCTTTCGCTTTGAGTACCCATCCATCAGTCGCTGTGCTTGCGCCTGTTCCGGTTCCGTCGGGCGTGCTGCTCACGTCTACGCTCACCATCATGTTTAAAAAGGACATATCCGCTGCGGACGCAATTACCAGATAGGAGCCCACTTCGAGCGTCGCGGTAGATGTCGCACTGCTGGCACCGCTTGCTGTGGCTGTACTCCAACCGGTCCATTCGGTACCCGATTCAAAGGAATTCGCCGTTGCTTTCGTGCTATTCGCCGTAGAAGCAATGTAAGCCGCCAGCGTATTGACGATTGTATTCTGCTCTGGGTTTGTGGTTCCTGTTGATCCGGTCTTACCAGTCATAGCGGAAATGGCCGCCAGTGCGGCTTCTTCTGATGTGTATGTACCGCTGGCAGGTGTGTCAGATGTATCAACCAATGCCGCTTTCGCCCAATCGGTCAGATGCCAGCTTACCACGTTTGTCGTGGAATCATACGTGGCATAGATCACCTGATAGGTCACGTAGGTCAAATCATCATCTGTGTTTTCCGTCGAATTTGTTGTATCATAGCCACTCGGGACATTTGAAATCGTAACCTGTGTTGAATTGGTCACAACCGTTGTTTTGCCCTCAGTATTTGATGTAGTTATAGACGACGCCGCTCCGGCTGTCACCCCCCCCCACGAGCGCAAATGCCGCCGCCATCAGCAGCGGAAGCGCTTTTTTCAATAGTTTCTTCATGCTTATTACCTCTCTTTTCTAAATTTTGCCGTTATCTATCCGCCACCATTACCATTGCTTTACTTGTTTTATCAGATTCCATCATTTCTTATCCGTCGCGAATTTTCCCGGTATGTTTTTTATATGCCTGTTCCTTCCGTATTTGCTTTTTATTCATCCGTCATCCACCCCCATTTTCACTTTTTTATTTGTTTTTCATACACCTGCTTCTCATCTATGTATTTTCCAGAGATTTTTCTTTCCCTTATCCGCATTTCACGCATTTATGCTTTTCACGCATTTATCCTCCACTTCTTTCTTTCGTTCATCACCAAGGCCGCGAGCATCAGCGCAATGCCGGCAAGTGTTGGCCAGGCGATGCCGATGGAGCCGGTCTGCGGCAGAGCGTAGATAATCTCGTTTGCCATCTGGAATGATATGGTGTATAACGTATCGGTGCCTTCAGACGTACTGGTATCAGGCGTCACATACACTTTCTCCGTACCGCCCGTTGTTACAGTGGACGATTGGAATTTAGTCGGATTCGCTATCTCATTCCCGTCCGCATCTTTCACCAGCGTCACTGTAATCACTGGTGTCGTTGGAGTAGATTTATTATACGAGATGACGATCTTCCACACGCTCTGGTTCAGCGTATATCCGGACGGCGCGACGGTCTCTTTCAGGTAGTAGGTGCCCGCGGCGAGCTTTCCGATATAGAGTTTTCCATTTTCCGTATCAGCACTTGTCGCATCGCTTGAAGCATCCGCACCGGATACGGCGGACGCACTTCCCGAAATGGATGTCACCTCAGTACCTGCAGTACAATTCGGACCGCTGTACAGCGTGAACGTCGCATTGGAAAGGTACGATGTAGTGCTATTGCTTATGCTGATTTTGTACAGCTCCAGCTCATACAAAACCTGGGTGTTTGTCGCCGTAAAGGTAATCGTCGAATCCTTTGTCTCGGCAGCCACTGCTGTCACAAAGCCGACCAGTTCTTCTTTTTTGTTGCTGTCGGCATAAGCCGCTTCAACTGCGCTGTAATCGATCACGCCGAAAGTATCTTCTGCCTGCAGCGCGATGGTTCCCAACGTCCAGGTAACTGTCTTCAGATTTGTGTTGGAATCAGTGGTTTCGGACACCGTCAGGGACGGGGCAGCATAACCCGCAGACTGCGCCGCTGTCTTAGTTCCTGTCCCACTGACAGTTACTACTTCAAACGCTATACTGCTCTCTGTCTCCTCTGCTTTTGCGGAAACTTTTCCTGAAACCTCTCCTTCGGCTGTGGATGTCGTATTTGATTCCTGTGACAAAACATAACTGTTCTCATACTCATAAGCTGTCTCTACGGTCTCTCCTGTCCCGGTATCCGTAGAGGAATATGTTCCCTGTGACGTACCGGTCACGGTAAATTCCACAGTCGCCCCCGCACTGACTTCATCTATGATATTCTCCCACACTTTTTCAAGATTCAGCTCAATATAGTAGAATCCAGCGTTCTGATTGTTTTTCTCATAGGAGCTGCCATAGATGCTTGCAAGAGCGGGCAGGCTGATGCCGGGGATGTCCGCCAGCACAAGCTTTGCAGGACTGCCATCCGCGTCGGAATTACTGCCATAGTACGCCGATGCGCGGTTGTAAGCACCGGTTACTGACGTGGAGGATTTGTTTACTGTTACGCTCAGCTGCCCGAAGGACAGTGGGGCACTGCCGCTGCTCCCTGCCAGAGTGTAATTATCTCTATCATCCTGGAATATGACATAATAGGTTCCTTCCGCCAGCTGCCCAAAAGAATACGCGCCATTTGAGCCTGTTGTCCGCGATGCGACAAGATTCCCGAGGACATCGATTGCGGGATACAGGGTAACAGGTGTTCCATCAGCGGCTGTGATCGTCAGCGTGCCAAGTTCTATTGTTTCTGTTGTTTCTGTGGTCACTGTATTACCTTCTCCATCCGTGCTGCTCGTCGTAGTCGTCACTGTCTGTGTCCAGATCGTTCCGCTTTCGCTATCCGTGGTCTCAGTCACAAGGGCTCCTGTATAGAAATCCGACTGACTCGGAGCGGTTGTCGTATACAGGTACACGTCAATTCCTTCCATCGTCTTGTCCGTGCTTCCTGATACGGTATTATAGAGCCCGTCGTGATCCTGGTCGAGCCACGCGATGCCCGAGAGGGTGCGCTCCACCGCGGTGATTTTCACGGAATTGCTCATTACCGCAATATTACCGGTAGACAGCTTGTAGAACATATTGTCCTGATATACGTCTCCGCCCTCCTGCACGGAACCATCCCCGTCACCGATCAGGGTCGAATATGCAGCGCTATTCACTTCAACCGTTACGTCCGGTGAAAGCGTAAAGTCGATCTGCACAGAAGACTGTCCCGAGACATTCAGCACGCCGAAATAAAACGCAATTCCTGTCTCTGTGTTTGCAAGCTGCGTCAGTGCCGTCTGCGTATCATCATCCAGAATTGTCAGGTCAAGTGTGAGCGTCCAGGTACTACTTTCCGAATCATTCTTCGTCGTAACTCCTGTCGAGCTGTCGCTCGTATAAATGACAGTTCTATTACCGCTGTCAGTGTCCGCCAAAGCATTCAGTATTGCAATTTGATCAGCCGATTCCGTGCTGTAGGTCACTCCGGCCGCAAAGGAGATCACCCCGCTGTAAAGAAACTCTTGATAAGTTGTTTCATCACCAAACGTCAGAGTGATCTGCGTCACCTGATAACCGCCGCTAAACGACGTCCCTCTTCCATCCTCATTGTAAGGAAGCACATCGCCAATCAAGATGGAGGATGTAGTAACCGCAGTGTTGGAATAGTGCAGCGTGTAGACCAGATCTTCTCCGAGCTCCACTCTGCCGTCTGCCTCAATCCAGATGTTGTCCGCTGTCGTCCTGACTACGGAGATGGTCACAGAGTCTTCCTTTGCATAGGTACTGCTCTGTCCGTTCTCTTCATAAGTCGTGTTAATCGTCGCAGTAGAAGTCAGTGTTTCTCCATTCGTCACTTCATCTTCATCGCTTTCCGCCGCTCCCGGTTTTCCAATCGTGCAGGTGTACTCGATGGTCGGCAACGTCTTGCTGATGTCCGTCACGCTCGTGGAAAGGACGATGGTAGTCGTTCCGTCTTCATTTTCCGTATAGGTAATTTCCCAGGACAGGCCTCCGTCCTCATAATCGGAATCACTGTAGTCAAATGTCAGGCTTCCCTCGTCAAAATTCAGATGCTTCGGCAGGGTAATCGTAATCTCCACCTCTGCCGACTGCGTTCCGTTCGTCACGAGCTCGTTGCTCACACTGCTGGAGGTCGCTATCGTCGGCGTCACGACAAAGCTGGCTGTCCGCTCCCCTTTCCCAAGATCATACTCCGTCTTGGGCGTATCATTGGAACCCTCGATAATGTCGGCGACCTCGATGTCGATATTGCTGTCCATCGTGTACAGAAGCAATGTATTCCCTGACCACCAGCCGGTGTGCGTACTCCCGACCATCCAGCCGCTTTCATACTCTGTTTTTACGTAGTCATTATCATATCGTTCAATTTTCGCCTTTCCTCTGTACCCATAGCCCCCGCTCGCGTCCTCGTATGCTGTATATGCGTCATAATAACTTTTCGGAAAAGTGCCATCACCGGTGCCGTAATATCCATTTCCACTGTCCACGTTCGCCCACGAAAAGCTGTAAAGCTGCCCGCTCAATGTCCCCGCGGCGTAGGCGGACTTATACTCCGGACGGTAGGTCGTCCAGCCAAGGACGTCATTGGTAATACAGAAGGTCAGGCCTGCTTTTTCAAAATCATCCGTCACATCCATCCGCGCGGTCACGGAAATGCTCCTGTCATTGCGGATGCAGCAGTCGCGGAATTCATACAGGATGCCCACGCACACGCCCTTTCCGCCGAAATAGTCATAGAGAGCCTGGAGAGTTGTAAAATAAATCAGATCCTCCTCGGTCGCCGCATCCATATCAGCCACCGGCGAGCTGTAACCCTGCTCATCTGCAGAATACGTCCAGTTTGAACCATCCGACTTCGCCGCGTAGAGGATAGTCAGCGTATAGCTTCTCGTCTTACTGGTCGACCAGAAGGTCGCACTCTCCGTCGTCGTAATCCGGAATATCGTGTTTCCGCTAGCATCTGTAATATTATTCGTTGCAGATGTAAGCGTATAGGTCTGATTCACAATTTCAAGCGAGGTGCTGGACGGCGTATACGCCTCAGCGTCAAACTTCTGCAGCAGGTTCACAGCCGTCAGGTAATCATATTCAATGATATTGTCCGTCGCGCTGTCAAAATCTTTATTATAATGTATTGAAGTTTCGTCCGTTGTTGTATATTCGTTGCTGTCAAAATTGATATCGCTGCCGATATACACCGTTGAATCAATTGGCGTTGAGCCATTGCCATTTTCCCCGGACAGAGTGCTGTTCGACTCATTATTAAAATAATTGGTCTTTATGATGACCTCTCCGGACCCATTTGTCACATAAAGCCCCGTCACCGTGGACGTATAATTGTCCAGATAGGTAACCTCACAGGTCGAATGCTCCGCATACTCCGTTGTCTCATACCACTCCACCATAAATTTCAGGTCATCCGCTGCCGAATCGCTCGTATCACTGCCGCTTGCTGTCCCCCGTGAATCGGAAATATCCAGGTCCGATACGATCCCTTTCATGCTGATGGACAGATACCCGGTGTCATCCCCGATCACGCTCGTATCAATCGGGAAAATCACCTGTATATAGCCTGCGGAAAATGGCTTGATGTAGCTGCCTGTAAAATACGTGGTGTCCCCGCTAGAGGCAGCATTCGGGTAATAATTGCTGTAGCTCGTGTCGATCGTATAGCCGCTGACGGAAAAATGCACCGTCGTCTCAGTGTCCGTGGAAGACGGCTGACTGCCGGCCGCTGACCACGCGCCGCCGGAATAGCAGCTTGTACTATTTCCGCCGACATTATACGGAGCCGCGTCGTACGCATACTGTGTCGTGCTGGACGCATCATCCTCATCGTTCCAGTTCATGTTGACGTTCCGCAGCGTATCGTTCAGGCTGCTTCCGCTTTCCGTATTTTCATTTGCCTTGTAAGCCCATATATAGGGAGCCTCATATACTTCACTTCCATCGGTGTCTGTCACCGCAACTCCGTCCAGATACAGGGCGCCGGTCATCGAAAGGTCAAATTCGATCTCTCCGACTGGCGATTCCATCCCTTTCTTGCCTTTCGATGTAATGGTGTTCCGCATGGAGACCGTGACGCCGTAGCCGAGCATCGTGCCGTAGACAATGGACTCATCTCCGCTTTCCTTCGCCGCCTCATACGCGTCCTTTGTCGTTTCCTGGCCTGTGCCAAGATCAAAATACCCCGTATAGGAGAGCTCGGTATTGCGCAGAAGCGTCAGGTTGTACATACCGGCCGCAGATACCGTCACAGCAGTCGGCGTTGACTCTGTCGGTTCTTTTTCATTTTCTTCATTTCCTTCCACCCATGACCGGAAAACCGGCTCCACCAGGTCCCCATTCTGCATTGCCTTGATATTTAATGTAACCGTAAAGCTTGCGGAACCTCCTCCCGCCGTCGTTTCCTTATATCCCAGAAGCGTCTGTGACTCTCCGTCATCCGACTCGATAACCTCAGAAGAATCCAGCGTATTCGAGTAAAACTCCGCCTCCGCGCTTGAGAGCGGAAGCGTCACTTCCACATAGACACGAATTGTCTTCGAAGCAGAAGCACTGCTGCTGTCATCCGCGCTGTCAGATGCCGCGACTGCACTTCCGGTGCTTTCCGTGCTGCCGGTGCTCCCGCCTTCGGTCTCACTCTCGCTTTCGGTTTCCGTTGCCGCACTGTCCTCGGGGTATGCGGTAAAGCTATATGACAGCCTGTCATACGTGCGCACCAGGCCATTTGAGGCATTTGAGTCATTCCCGGCCGTCCATTCGGCCGCCAGCGGATTATCCGCGGAAGTACTGTTCCATGTGAGACTGGTATCTGTTTCATCGGTTTCAGCGTCCTTCTTATATGCGGTCACGGCGCCCGTGTCAGACGAGTCCCAGTAAGATGTCCCGTCCACAATTTTTGTAAGCTCGAGGGATTTTACTTAATAGGTCGTTGTTTCCGCTTCTGTCGCTGTGGTATCCCCGTGCTTATCTGCCGTCAGCTGCAGGCTATGGCTGGAAACAATCGTCCCGGTCACGTAATGTCCGCTGTTGATGGTCTCACCTTCGCTGTCATCATCGTCTCCGCTGTAGTTGTCATCCCTCCACACATTATAGTCTGCGGCATAGCTCTCATCCGTGTAGTCCATATCCGCCGCGCGCATCAGGGTCGCGGATGGATAACCCACGCCGCTGGAACTATAGGTATAGCCCGATTCCTCCATGGAATAAACATCATTACCCAGGCCATCGGCGGTAGATGTATTGTCACAGAGTACTCCGCCGGAGAGCGTGAAGGTTCCCGGATAGGTCGGATACTGCGCGAGTCCGCCGCCATGCTCCGCACTGTTTCGCGTGATCTGTCCGCCGCTCATGGTAATTGTGCCATTGTACTGATAAACACCGCCGCCGCGATTCGCTGTATTTTGGAAAATGACAGTACCTCTCCTGATTGAGAGCGTACCGCCGTTGACATAAATTCCCCCGCCGGTTCCATAAAGAATATTTGTCGCGCTGGTGTCGGATGTGGCTACGTTTTCCGAAATTGTAACGCCACTGAGCGTCATCGTGCCGGAGCTCAGATAGATTCCGCCTCCGCGATTCGTAACCGTATTGCCGGAAATCGTACCGCCGGTCAGCCTGACCGTACCGGAACTCTGGAAAACACCCCCGCCATATTGCGTAGTATTGCTGCTTATAGTACCGCCAGACATCCGGAATGTGCCGCCCGTCACATAGACACCGCCGCCATACTGTGTTACCGTATTGTTTTGAATCGTGCCACCCGTCATCTGGAACGTGCCGTTCATCACAGCAACCGTACCGCGATACGCGCTGTTCTCCTCGATGACTGCGTCATCCTGCAGGATAAACACACCGGACGCGGCCGTGATATAGACTGCCGAGCCATAGGATTTCGTTGTGCAATTGTTAATCGAGGCTGTCCCGCCAAGGATAAACGTGCCGCTCTCAACACATACGCCCGCGCCGCCATAATAATTGGTATTCGAAGCGCTGCCTGCTACACAGTCCGCAATCTGGCCGCTTATCATCGTCACATAGCCGCCTGAATACACATGGACGCCGCCGCCCGCCATCGATGCGGAGCCTGTAATCGTGCCGATCGAATCCTCACCCGCGCCCGCACCGGTGATCAGGGCATTCCCATCTTCGTCTGTCTCGTCCTCGTGTACTTTTTTATTAATCTCCACAAGAGCATCATAGTGTTCGCAGTAGGTCTCGCTGCCCGAGTCGGCTCCGGTCGTATACTGCATGTCCTGAATCGTAAGCGTCCCATAGCAGCCAATAGCCGTCGGACTCCCTTTGAGCAGGTAGCCGTTCAGATTCAGAGTGAGGACGGTTCCGCCTGACACCTCCACACTTTCCCGCGCGTTGTCGACAAGTATGATCTCCGGGCTTGTGACCGTGTCACTGTAATAAACCTGCTGTTCTGCACTTTTATCTGCGTATATAGCGTCAACCGCCGCCTGGACTGTGGTAAACTCATCGTATGTATCATCTGAATGATTCCACACCACCGCCACAGTTGTCGTCGATATATAGCTGAGGGTCAGCGGATAAACCCTCTTCACAGGATTATGGGCAATCATCTCTGTCGTGGTAAGCTCTGTCGTCTCATCCAGCCAGCCGATCTCCGTCACATTATCAGTGTCATCAAACATATCCGCAGCCGCGATCAGTGTCAGTGCCGTATTCGCGTAGCTCGCGGTATAAGCCGCATACACGTCCTGCCCCAGGCTGGCAATGTTATCGCAAATCCGTCCAACCGTCCCGGCAACCGTATCCTCTGCCAGCTCAAATGACGCCGAATTTCCTGATACCCACACGCCTCCTCCGTAGGTGCTCGCTGTGTTTTCTGTTACAGTGCCGCCGGTCATTTTCACGATTGAATAATCGCCCGCTGCAAGCCCACCCCCGTTCACAGCAGTATTATTATAAACGCTGCCGCCGGTCATAGAAAAAATATAGGAATTGTCAGACTCACCGGACACATAGATCCCACCGCCGCTGCCTGTGGCAGTATTATCATGGACAGAAACCGAATCTGATAAAGACACACCGGGAACCTTGCTACCGATATAAATCCCGCCTCCATTCGATCCTGAATTATCATATATATCAACACAACCGCAAATGCTGGCACTGATAGTACCCGAAGAGCTCCCAATATAAATACCACCGCCATTTGAGGACGCTTCATTACCATGTATTTTCAGATTAGCGCTTTCTTCGACAGTAATTGTATTATATGCGCAGATACCACCGCCGCTGCCGTTGGATTCGGTATTTTCATAGACCTCTACCGTTCCGGCCGCTGTCTCATTTTCAATTGTCAGATTCCTGCAGAAGACGCCGCCGCCCTGGCTGCCAACTTTACCGGACTTTGATGTATTTCCATAAAATTTTGCGTTTCCGGTGATTTTTCCGTTTGTAAAAAGGTAAACGCCGCCGCCAAATCCGTAAACACAATTATATGCGTAAATTCCGCCTGAAATCACAGCTGTACTATTGCCTTGTCCGGTCCAAAGTCCCCCGCCATCGCCGCCCTGGCTTGCACAACTATTAGCAATATTATTAGTCACGGTCAGATTCGTAAATTCCCCCTTGGTAAAAGATTCCCCGACCGCAATCCCGCCGCCTTTGCAGACACCTGAATTCCCATCGGCGGTGACATCTGTTATTGTGGCCGACGCACAGGTTCCCATGCCGACTCCGCCGCCATAGCAAACCGCATCATCCGTACTGGTCACTGTATTAGAAGAAGCAGTACCGCCCACCATAACCAGTGTGCTCCTGGAACCAGTGCTGCTCTCCACACAAATACCGCCGCCGGTCATGGATCCGGATCCATAGATGACATTGTTGTCTGCATTCGTGTAATAAATACTCACGCTCGACCCGGCCGGGAAATAGACGCCGCCGCCGCTCGCCGCAGAGGTATTATAAGAGACGACCGTATTCTGTATCACTGCATTTTTCGTCGCTGACACTGCGTAAATACCGCCGCCGTAGCTTGTGGACGTATTTTTTGTAATCAGCACTTTATCCGCCGTATCCACTTCCGCAGGATCAGAGGAATCATCGTCCGATCCGGACGGACCGATTGCCATGCCGTCCGACGCGGTCATGAACGCGACTCCGCCGCCGCGACTCGCGGTATTCCCGCTGACCGTACCGCCCGTAAATGCAGCAATATTCGAGGCATCTTCCAGATAAATTCCTCCGCCATATCCGGAAGCAGTGTTGTTCGCTATCGTGCCGCCAGTCATCGTAAAGGAGCCGCCGCTGTTCACCAAAACGCCGCCGCCATTGCCGCTTGTGCTAAAACCACTGATCGTGCCGCCATCCAGCGTAAAGGAACCGCCGGATGCGACCAGGACGCCGCGAATGCCGGACAGGCTCCCAGAATTCGCCAATGTCCCCGCGGATGCAGACGAATTCGTCGTCCCAGGGCTGCTGCTATCTGTCAGTGTCAACGTTCCATTTACAGTAATTGCGGAGCCGCTTCCCGTCTCTGCCGGAGCAATCGTATGCCCATTCAAATCAATCGTGACCGTCGTGCCGGACGGAATCTCCAGGTTCTCCGTAAAATCTGCATACAGAGTAATCACCGCCGTATCCGTATTAGTCTCCGTCTCCACAGTCAGGATTGCCGTCGTTGTCTCCTCCCCGGATGCATCTTCCATGCTGCTGACCAGCTGCACATTTGCCGTCGCAGTCGCGGCCAGATTGATCAGAGCCTGCAGATTTGTAGAAATTGTATCCTCGGCGTTCTCTTCCTCTGTCTCACTGACGGCCGCAGCCTCGTCCGATATCACAGCGATGCCATAATCAGAAAAGCTATCCGAGGAGAACGTGATGATCTGCTCACTGTCCGAATATTCCGTCTCGATCTCAAGGACACTGGCAGACTCCTCTCCGGATTCTTCGCCAAAGTGAATGACGCAGATGGAATTCTCAACGGAAGCTCCAATGGAACCTTCGAGGAACTCTTCTTCCGATGTATATGCATCTGCTGTGTTTATTTCTGACGCATCCCCGTTCCCCGCATTTGCTTCTGTCTGTTCCGCTTCGGCTGAAACAGTTTCCGCGGAAGCTTCATTTCCGGGATCCTCCGCATCAGCCGGATCGCCGGGAAGGGTGATGGCGACGCTGACCGCAGCGGCCGGTTCTGTTTCCTCACCATCCACATACAGTCCGATGCTGAAAAGCCGGAAGGTTTCCAGCGCATAAAGCTGCGCCGCCTCGGCATATCGAGCCAGCCAGGTTTCCGAATCATTTGCATACTCCGATATAAGCAGTTCCACGCCCTCCGGCAGCCGCGCGTCCGATCCGTATGTAACTGTAACGGTATAGTCTCCACCGTCATATGTCAGGGAGGTTTCCGTTTCTAGCTCTGGCTCGGTGCCAATCTCAGTTTCTGTTTCTAATTCGGTTTCCGATTCTGCTTCTGATTCCGTTTCGGTCTTTGGCACAGACTCCGTCTCTGCTTCTGATTCCAATCCAGACTCCGTTATCTCTTCTGTCTGGTTCTCAGTCTCAATCGCGGTTTCCTCTTCAGACTCGGCTTTTATCGCAGCAACTTCTGTTTCTATCTCAGAATCCGTCTCAGTCTCTGCCCGGGTCTCTGTCTCTTCTTTATTCTCGGTCTCGGTTTCGCCTTCCGTCTCTGTCTCGGCCTCCGTCTCGTTCTCCGCAAGCAGCTCCTCATTCTTCCACTCAATGATCGTCTGGTCTTCCGCCGTGTTTTCGACCTGCTCCCCGTCCACAAAATAAAGAGCCGACAGCTCGTCTGTCGTGGTGATCCCTTCCGCGGCCATCGCATAGAAGACATACTCCTTTTCTTCCCCAGCGGCGATGGTCTGATCCGCCCAAACAACAGCCGAAGCATACGGCTCCAGCACTTCCTCTGCACTCTTTGCAGACGCTATATGGTTTTCCACGTACTCTGTCAGCTCGTCCAGGTCATACCCCTGCGGAACGTCCGTCAGATTCGAAATATCCCCAATAAAATACAGTGCCTCTGTGTCATCGTCCTTCTCGTACCAGGACAGATTTTCCCCAAGCACCGCCTTTACCGTCACAGCCTCCGCGTCCGCATCCGCTGTCGTATTCGTTATTGTAATGGTATATTTGACCGCAAAAATATCATCTTCATCCGCGTCGATGAAAATTTCCTGTTCAATCCTTGTATTTAGGGCGTATTCCACCCCCCCCCGCCTCGCTATTTTCCGACTCAGGGGCGGCATCCGTATCGGTCTCTTCCGGCTGCGTCTCCGTATCCGCCGCAGTAGTATCCGCATTGTCCGCAGCGCTCCCGGAAGGTGCCTCCGTCTCGCTCTCCGATGTCCCGGAGGCTACTGCGGTACTCTCGGTGATATCCGATGAAGATTCTAACGTGCTCTCTGTCGTATCAGATGATGCAGCCGCGTCACCCTCCGCCGCGCCGGACGAAGCCGTTGCGTCGCTATCCATCGTCTGGGCCGCGGTCTCTGTCTGGGCTGCGCTCTCCGTCTGAGCTGCCGTCTCCGTCTGAGCCGTAGTCTCTGTCTGGGCCGCCGTTTCCGTCTGAGCCGTGGTCTCTGTCTGGGCCGCCGTTTCCGTCTGAGCCGTGGTCTCCGTCTGGGTTGCTGTCTCTTCCTGAACCGCAGCCGTCTCCGCATCCGAACTGACTTCCAGCTCCGCCGCCTGGCCATCTATTGCCATGAGTGTCCCAAACGACTGATTCCCAAATATCATAACAGCCACAAGCAGCCATGCTAGTCTTCGTTTCCACTTCTCGTAGTTCATGCTTCCCTTCATTTCTATTCCCTCTAATCCCTTATACGTTCCTATATATGTATATACATTTTTTCTAAAGTTTAAAGTTTATTTTTGCATATTCTATACATAAAGTCAAGGTTTTTTTATCAGTTTCGTAATTTTTTCGTGGATTTTGCAGCTTTCGAGAGCTTTTCGATCGAGTAGGAGGCGGCTTTAGCCGCAATACACCTTTTCCGGCTCTGCGCATAAAAAGAGCCGCGTCTTTCGGCGCGGCCCCTAGCCCTCTTATTCGGTTCTTTTTTCTGACCAGTATCTTCTCGCGCATACCAGTGTGCGTCTGAATTACCTACTTCTTAATCTTCTCAATTTTGCATGTATGCTCTTTGCTGTTTTTATCATAATTCACGCCCACAAGCAATAGTTCACCGGTATACCGTTCCAGGCAGGCTGTATAATTCTGTCTGCGTATCTGGTCAAGCGCAGTGGTTACAGACTTATTCCATTTCAGCTCGACAATCATTGCGGGAGTGCTGCAGTTACGGTCCGGCACAAACACCAGATCGGCAAAGCCTTTTCCTGCGGGCATTTCACGAACGATGGTATAGTTTCTTTTCGCCGAATAATATGCCAGCGAGATCGCGCAGGAAAGAGAGGTCTCGTCATTATATTGCAAAACGGAGGCATTATCCATATGAACCTTTGCAATCCGCTGTGCGACCTTCTCTTCATCTCCGGCAATTGTCAGCCGCAATAATTCTTCCGAATTGCGTATTGCATCCATCACGTTCTCCCAGCCGCCATCCTCAATACAATTAATAAACTCCTGGCGCACTTCGCTGTTTGGAATCGAGCAATTCACGGAACTCAGATCCTCCACCGGAAAACTACAGTCACCGGAAGAAGCAGTTTCATCACAATCTCCCTCCGCTCTCTGCTCTGTCGTCAGATACCCCAGGTGAATCAGCAGCGTCAGCACATCATCTGCGCTTTCAAAGGTGGTCATGTCATTCTGATACTTCATTGTATTTACCGGAATCTTTTCACCGGCTATCAGGCGCTCCACTTTCGCCCGCAGTCCGTCCTGATTCATCTGAATATACGGTTTTAAAGCCTCGTAGGTTTCTGTCTGCGTCCAGTAATTACTGAAAACTCCTCTCATGATGGATTCCACCACAGATTTCGGATTATAGACAGAAACCCCATTAACCGTATATCCGTCATACCACTTTTTCATCTCGTCATAGGATACATGGTACTGCCCGCAAAGTGATTTTACCTCCTCCTGGGTAAAGCCGGTAAATTCCTCTATCGGCTTCGCGTTCAGAATCGAGTACTCGTAAAACATGTTCAGAGCCGAATGCTTTCCATACTTCTTGATTGGGAGAATTCCCGTCATGTAGGCAAGCGCCACATAGCTCTGGTCCTTCAGCAGGTTTCGAAGAAAATCCAGATATTTTTTCTGCGCCTCCTCATCGTTCTTATGTGTCCGGAAGATACAGTCCCACTCGTCAATGATAAAGATAAACGGCACCCTGTATTTCGCAAAAACATCTTTTAAGGATCGTATCAGCTTTGTATCGTCAAAATATTTCACATCAGGAAATTCGGAGGTAAGGTCAAATAATACCGTCTTTTGAATCATCCGGAGCATATCGTCCATGTCCTCCGCATCCGTCAAAAAGCTCTGCATTTCAAGGCGAATCACGTTGTATTGGTTCAAATGCTTCTTAAAGTCTGCAGCTCCGGCAATCTTCAAATGACGAAACATCGTTTCCGAATCACAGCCGCGGCTATAATACGCAGTCAGCATATTCGCCGCCATTGACTTTCCAAAACGCCTCGGACGGCTTACGCTGATATATTCCTGTTCTGTCATCAATACACTGTTTGTAAATGCAATCAATTCACTCTTATCCACGTATATTCTCGAATTCATTGCTCTTTGAAAATCACTGTTATCCGGGTTCAGGTAAATCCCCATCTTCCCACCTCCCGTTTTTTTCTTTAAGATAACACAAAAGCCATTCACAATCAACGAATTTATTCTTGCTTCGTGCCTGCTCCTGTTTCCTGATGCAATCGAGCAGGGAGACTTGTCCCCTACTCGCCCGCGCGGTTGCTGTGTGCCAGTGGCACACGTTTAGCAACGACCGTTGCTGTCTGCCAGTGGCAGACGTTTAGCAACGACCGGAGCGGCAGCGGAGAGCGGAGCGGAGACAGCGTCCGGCTTCAGCCGGAAAAATTCCTTGCGCAGCCCTGCGCATAAAAAAGAGCCGCGCCTTTCGGCGCGGCCCCAAACTTTCTCATATATTTTTTTCTTATTACCAATATCTTCTCGCGCATACCGGTGTGCGGTAGTTGTAGCTGGAGATGATGATGCCGGTGCTGGAGGTACTTGCATGTACCACCTGACCACCGCCGATGTAGAGTGCTACATGGCTGATGCCGCTGCCGTCCGAGTAGAACAGCAAATCTCCGGCCTGAATATCGCTCAGGGATACCGATGTACCGCTGGACGCCTGTGAAGCCGCTGTACGCGGAATGCTGATTCCGAAGTTCGCGAATACCGACTGTGTGAATCCGGAGCAGTCCGCGCCGTTTGTCAGGCTCGTGCCGCCGTATACATACGGGTTGCCGACAAACTGTACCGCGTAGTTCGCGATGGACTGTCCTGTCGAGGAAGAAGAGGAACTTGTTGTCGTTGCCTCCGTCTCTGTATAAGTTGCTTCGGTCTCTGTGTAGGTCGCCTCGGTTTCCGTGTAGGTCGCTTCGGTTTCTACATAAGCCGCTTCGGTCTCTGTATAAGTATAGGTAGCTTCGGTTTCCGTGTAAGTCGCTTCCGTCTCAGCAGCCGCTGCCGCATTCGCCGCGTTTACCGCATCCAGGTAATCCTGATAGGCCGCTACCGCTGCGTCGTAGGTATCGTATACCAGCTGCTCGTCCGCCTGATGCGTCGCCTCATCCGCCGCTTCCTGCGCTTCGAGGTAAGCCTGATAAGCCGCGTCCACATCCGTCGTCGTGGTGGATGTGTAGGTGTCATAAGTGGCTTCGGTCTCTGCGTAGGTGTAGGTCGCTTCGGTCTGAGCCGCCGCTGCCGCTTCTGCCTCCGCGGCTGCTGCCGCTGCTGCCGCTTCCGCTGCCGCCTGCTCTGCTTCCTGCTCAGCCAGATACGCAAGCCACTCCTGATCCAGTCTTTCCTGCTCCTCCTCCAGCGTCTCCGCCGTTGAATAGTAAGTATCGTAATCTACATACCATGCATTGATATAGCCGTATGTACCATCACTGGTAACTACCTTCATCCAGTCGCCTTCATAGGAAACAACCTCCAGCTGATCAGAGGAATACGCCATGCCGATGGTCTCAGAATCTTCACTAGCCTCTGTATGGATCCACAGGCCCTCCGCGTTTACCGTAGCTACATTGTAGGCTACCGCGCTTGCAATCTCGTCTGCCTCCTCACCGGTGACAAAGAATTCTGCGTTGACATAGCCGGTCACGTTGCCTGACTGTACCTCATACCAATCGCCAAGCTGACCCAGAATGGTCACGGAGCCGTTGTTATAAACCTTGCCGACTACCTCGCTGTCAGCGCTTGCGTCCGCGCGGACATTGATGTAATTCTCACACTGCGCAAACGCGAGCTCGCCATTCATGCTGGAGTCATATACCAGTTCCGTCTCGGTTTCTGTCTCCGCTTCCGTTTCTTCTGTCGTTTCCGAAGTGCTTTCCGTTCCGCTCACACCAGCCAGGGTACTGGTCGCGTCTGTATCGTCCGCATCTGTTTCAGATGCTTCTGTGGAATCGGCTGCGTCATCTGCCGTACTGTCCGAAGTATCGGAATCTGTTTCAGAATCGGCTGCATCGGTTGTGTCATCGCTGTCCGATGTGTCAGAAGTGCTTTCCTCATCCGCCGAGCTGTCACTTTCCGAGTCTGTATCAGACGCTTCAGCCGAAGTCTCGTCGACCGCTTCCGTGTCCGCTGCATTCGTCTCTTCTGAGACCTCCGTTCCTTCAATCACTTCAGTATCTTCGGAAGTCCCCGCAGCCGTCTCGTCCGTTTCGGCCTCTGTGTCCGCTGCGACCGCCGCTGTGCTCTCCGCTCCCCTGGAAACCACTACGGTATTCGCCTCACTTAAGCCAGCCAGCGTCGTGCTGGTCACGACGGTGCTTTTCTCGCTTAGGCCTGCCAACGTCATGCTGCTACTATTCTTATCTGCCAGAGCCACTGCCCCGAAGCTCGAAACTGTCATTCCAACTGCCAGGCAGCAGGCCGTGAACTGCATTACAGCCTTTTTCATTATCTATCCCCGCCTCCAAACAATTTTTAAAACTTATTACGAATTTATTACATTTATTACGGCTTTATAATAACAAACGACAGGGATATTGTCAAGTGCATTCAACAACTTTTTAATATTTTTATTTTCCTTTCTTAATATTTGTTAAAAATTGGCTGGCAAAGCGCGCTTACCCGCCTTACCAGCCTGATTAAGATTTGCATAATTTAAAACAGGCAATCCCGCTTATTGCCGGTTCAAATACTCCTCTACCGAGGAAATCACGTTTGCACCGTCCGAAACGGCCGTCACAATCTGCCGCAAATGCTTCGTCCGGATATCGCCGACGGCAAAAATCCCCGGTTTATTTGTGATGCCGTCTTCCGAAGCAATAATATAACCATTTTTATCAAGATGTAACAAATTGGTAACAATTCCGGTATTTGGTTTCATGCCAACCGCGATAAATACGCCTTCGAGACTCAGTATCCGTTCGGAGCCGTCCTTTTTATTGTGAAGCTTCACGCACTCCACCTGATCGTCGCCGCGGATTTCCGCCACCTCTGTATCCCAGAGAAACTCGACATTTTTACACTGTTTCAGGCGCTCCTGCAAAAGCTTCGCCGCACGGAGCTCGTCCCGCCGGTGAATCACATAGACCTTTTCGCAGCCGCGCGCCAGAAACAGTGCGTCCTCAACCGCCGCGTCGCCACCGCCCACGACAGCGACCGTCCGTCCTTTAAAGAAAGCGCCGTCGCAGGTCGCGCAATAAGAGACGCCCATGCCCGAAAATTCCTTCTCTCCGGGCACTCCAAGTGTACTGTGGTGCGCCCCCATCGCCAGAATCACCGTCCGCGCACGGAACTCCTCGCGGCTCGTATGCAGCACCTTGACGCGGCCATCCTCTTCCTCTGCGATGTGTCTTACTTCTATATTAAAAAACTTCACGCCCAGCTTTTCCGCATGCTCCCGGAATTTCACGCCCAGCTCAAAGCCGCCGATCCCCGGAAGTCCCGGATAATTGTCTACCTCATACGTGTTCAGCATCTGCCCGCCGCTCATGTATTCCTTTTCCAGCACCAGAACCGACAGCTGTGCGCGAACCGCGTAAATCGCGGCCGACAATCCGGCCGGGCCGGAGCCGACAATGATTACGTCATAAATCATGGTATCCCTTCTTTCTTATATGAATCGTTCACAGTTCATGGTAATACGGGCAGATATCCTCATAGTGCCCGTCTTTCATCCGGAAGCCGCCCGGGATCACGCCCAGCTGCACAAATCCCAGACGTTCGTACAGATGGCGCGCATGCGTGTTCGTCGCTACCACCGCGTTGAACTGCATCACACGAAAGCCGTGTGCTTTCGCCTGCACCAGACAGTCGCTCACCAGCTTTTCCCCCACATGCAGACCGCGCAGGTCCGACCGCACCGCGTAGCTCGCGTTCGCAATATGCCCGCATCTGCCGATGTTATTCGGATGCAGAATATACATTCCGTAAATTTCCCCAGACTCCGTCTCCTCCGCAACCGCTGTGTACGTCTGCGCCCGGAAAAATTCCTTTCCCGTCTCTTCCGTCAACAGTTCCTCCTGCGGAAACGCGATGCCGTCCTCGACTACTTCATTCCAGATCCGAACCGCGGCCGGGATATCTTTTTCCCGGCACTCTCTGACTATCATTTCCATAAAAGCTCCTTCTTATATTTTTCAGTCTGCAAGGTCATGGATTTCCTGTTCTCAGTATAGCGCGATTTTCGATTTCCTGCAATCAGGTATTGACAACGGAAAAAAATTCTTATATATTAAACATAGTAATAATTACTGTTATCGATTCGTTTGCAAATACTTTTTTGTCCTGTCAAGTACGAAACCTGACATATAGTAAGTCCATTCGCAACTGTGAAGATACGAACAGTTACGTCCATTCAAATTATCAGGGAGGCCGACCTATGAATACTACCATGCACAAACACAGCCGCCAGCGCGACGCCATCAAAACATTTCTGGCCGGTCGCAAGGACCATCCGACCGCAGATACAATTTATACAAATCTGCGTGAAGAGTATCCGAACATCAGCCTGGGGACCGTTTACCGCAACCTGGCCCTGCTGACCGACACTGGTGAGATCGCTAGGATCAGCACCGGAAGCGGCCCGGAGCGCTACGATGGGAACGCCGCCGAGCACCAGCATTTCATCTGCACCCGCTGCGGAGGCGTCTACGATATCGAGACCGAGGATATGGGCGCGCGCATCCGCTCCGCCGTCAAAAGCTGTCCCGGTCGAATCGATACCTTCACAGCAAATTTTTATGGAATCTGCGAGAACTGTCTGAAGGAATAAGACATCAATTTTTCTGTCTGAACCCGCAGAAAAGGCATCCGAACAAAATTACAGATTTTTTAAAAAAGTGCTTGACAGAACAGAGATACAATGCTATATTAATTTCAGTAATAATTACTATTATTAATTTAAACATAAAAAGAAAAGGAGAATATACTTATGGCTAAATATGTTTGCACCGTATGTGGTTATGTACACGAGGGAGATTCCGCACCGGACGTCTGTCCGATCTGCAAGGCACCGGCCTCCAAGTTCCAGGATCAGGCTGAGGACCGCACCTGGGCAGCAGAGCACGTAGTAGGCGTTGCGCAGGGCGCTCCGGAAGACATCATGGCAGACCTTCGCGCGAATTTCGAGGGCGAGTGCTCCGAAGTCGGCATGTACCTCGCTATGGCAAGAGTTGCTCACAGAGAAGGCTATCCGGAGATCGGTCTATACTGGGAGAAGGCTGCTTACGAAGAGGCAGAGCATGCGGCGAAGTTCGCAGAGCTCCTCGGCGAAGTAGTCACCGACAGCACGAAGAAGAACCTTGAGATGAGAGTTGACGCAGAGAACGGCGCGACCGCAGGCAAGTTTGACCTGGCGAAGCGCGCAAAGGCACTGAACCTCGACGCGATCCATGACACCGTACACGAGATGGCGCGCGATGAGGCGAGACACGGCCGGGCCTTCGAGGGACTGCTGAAGAGATATTTCGGTTAAGGAGTTTCGGCTGACAGGCGCCCGGGCAGGCGTAGCACAGCCTTCGCCCTGACAGGCTGAAAATAAAAAGCTAAGAGTAAAAGGACAGAGAGAATAAGCTTCCCTCTGTCCTTTTTTCTGTAAATTTACGCTCATATGCGATGTAATCAGTGATGGAACAGCCGGATCCCGGTGAAGGCCATCGCCATTCCATATTTGTCGCAGGTCTCGATAACGTCCTGATCGCGCACGGAGCCGCCCGGCTCAGCGATGTATTTCACGCCGGATTTGTGCGCGCGCTCGATGTTGTCGCTGAACGGGAAGAACGCGTCGGAGCCAAGCGTGACACCCTGCATCTGGTCAAGCCACGCGCGTTTTTCTGCTTCGGTGAAGACTTCGGGCTTCTCGGTAAACACCTTCTCCCAGGCGCCATCCGCGAGCACGTCCATGTATTCCGCGCCGATGTAAACATCGATCGCGTTGTCGCGCTCCGCGCGGGTGATCTGGTCGGAGAAGGGCAGATTCAGCACCTTCGGGCACTGACGCAGGAACCAGTTGTCCGCCTTCTGACCCGCAAGCCGCGTGCAGTGCACCCTCGACTGCTGGCCCGCACCGATGCCGATCGCCTGGCCGCCCTTGACATAGCAGACCGAATTCGACTGCGTATATTTCAGCACGATCAGCGCAATCTTCATATCCGCCAGCGCTTCCGCCGGGATGTCCTTATTTTTCGTCACAATATTCGAAAGCAGTGCATCGTCGATCGGCAGCTCCTGACGGCCCTGCTCAAAGGTCACACCATAGACCTGCTTATGCTCGATCGGGTCCGGCCGATAATTCTCATCAATCTGGATGACGTTGTAATTGCCCTTCTTTTTCAGTGCCAGAATATCCAGTGCTTCCTGCGTGTAACCCGGCGCAATCACACCGTCGGACACTTCGCGCTTGATCAGCAGCGCGGTGTCGCGGTCGCAGACGTCCGAGAGCGCGATAAAATCTCCGAACGACGACATCCGATCCGCGCCTCTTGCCCGCGCATACGCACACGCCAGCGGGGACAGATTCTCATAATCCTCTACCCAGTAAATCTTTGCCAGCGTCTCGGTCAGCGGAAGTCCGACCGCAGCGCCCGCCGGGGATACATGCTTGAAGGAAGTCGCTGCCGGAAGCCCGGTCGCCGCCTTCAGCTCGCGCACCAGCTGCCAGCCGTTAAACGCATCCAGAAAATTAATATAGCCGGGACGGCCGGAGAGCACCTGAATCGGCAGATCGCTCCCATCTGCCATATAAATGCGAGAGGGCTTCTGATTCGGGTTACAGCCATATTTCAAAGCAAGTTCTTTCATGGAAATTCATCCTTTCTTCGATTTTATTTTTTATGAGTTCCATTGCGATTGAGACCGTTCCGTTTTATTCATTTTGATTTTTATTCACAATCCGCGTCTCATACGCGCCGGTCGCAATATCGATATACCGCACAAACAGAGACACCTTATTGCCCTCGTTCAGGCTGCTCCAGAGCAGATCCGTGCACGCGTCAATCGTATCCGGAATCGCTACGCGCTTCGGCTCGCCTTCAAAGCTCGGCAGCGGATTTCCATCACTCATATACGTATGAATGAACCGCCCTTCCCCGGCAACGGCATTCTCATACGAGTACGTATAGCGGTCGCATGCCTCCGGATTGCCGTTCGCACTCTTCAAAATCGACAGTTCAAACCCAAACTGCCCGTTTTCTACCGTAAGAACACCGGAAATGCGCGGCGTATAATTCGGCGCGTCCGGCTCAAATTCACGGCAGCGCAGCGACTGCTCGAAGGTCAGCTTCCCCGCGCCCATTCCGTCGTAAATCGTATCCGTCTGGTCACCGTTCGTCACAATGGTCTTCGTTCCGAGCACCCGCACCGGTGCGTAAATAATCAGGCTCGGATCCTCGAGCTTCGCCGGGTCAAACGCCTGCGTGCGGATTCCCTCGCCATCCTCCACAAATACACGGTTCCGGCTGTTCCCGCTCCGTCCCATGATAAAGTACGCTGTGACCGCCTTCGCACCATCCTTCGTCCGGCCAATCACGATTCCCCTTCCCGGGTAGCTGTTCGATTTCAATTCCTTCTCCAGGCTAAGCAATTCCATCCGCGCATTCCTCCTTCTCTCAAAAACAAATTACCGTTTTACAGCAAAAAACCGCCCGGCAAAAAATCTTCTCATTTGCCCAGACGGTCGACTCCTCTTCACTCATACTCCCCTGTGGTCACCCACTTCCGTCAGTTGTATGAGCAATTACACCTTATCATTCTTTCCGGGGAAATGCAAGCTTTTTTTCAAATCAGCTGACATTTCCCCCGGATTTTCTTCATTCATTACAAGCTACCGATTTACTTCTTTTTCCGTTTGATCCACTGTTTTTTCAGATGATTGCCCTTTGATCAGCTTATGCACCTTCTCCTTTGCCTCATCCAGATCCTTACAGCCATCTAATATCATGTCAAACATTTCGAAAATCGTCCGAAACTGTTTATCTGTCATATAATCTCCTTCCATGTCCTTTCCTCCAATCCGCATTCGTCTGCTTTTTCATCGTCAGGAAACGTTCCCGCTGATCGCGCTCCACACGTCACTGGTCTCATAGCCGAGCCGCCAGCAGGCAATGCCGCCGAGTTCATACTGACTGACGAGGGCCGCGCGCGCAGCGACAGAGGAGGCATCCTCGAGCCAGATCTGACAGAGCCGCCCCTCGGAATCCGTCCATTCGGCGTATTGCTGGCCGGTGCTCTCATCGTAAGCGGAGGTCACGCCAAGACCGGCGAGCAGCTCCTGTGCCTCCGTCATGGTAACGACCTCACTCGTGACCGTCGAGGTTTCGTCGGATAATGTCTCGGTGTACCATACTCTGGAGTAGAACGGAATCGCGCTGATGATTTTCTCCTTCGGCACCTCGAGCAGCATATTCTGGATGCCGGTCTCCTCGAATGTAAGCGAAGCCACACTGCCGGCTTCAGAGCCAACATAGTGCTCATCGTATCCCATCATGATCACATAGTCGCAGACGATTCCCAGCTCCTCTCTGTCATAATAGGTCGAGTAATCCATTGGCACCGGAACGTCCACGGAAAGGATGATCCCATTTTTACGGCAAAGGACTGACAGCTCGCGCAAAAACTGGACATAGTCATAGCCGGATTCCTGCGCGATGCTCTCGAAGTCGATATTGATGCCGTCAAAGCCCAGCTCCAGCGCCTGCTCAATCAGATAATTCTGAACCGTCTGACGCGAGGATCGGGTGGCAAGGAGCGTCGATGTGCTGACATCCTCGCTGAAATTGCTGACGAGAGCCCAGACCTGAAGTCCGGCGTTGTGCGCTGCCTCCACATAAGAAGCGCTTGCGTAGGACAGCACAGAACCGCTGTTGTCGCTCAGATAGTACCAGGTCGGAGAAATCACGTTCACACCGGAAACATCCGCAATATCCTCGGAAAGGTTCTCATTCATCGCAGCATAATTGATCTGATGAAAAACAAGATTCACCCTGTTCTCCAGACGAATACTTGAGTAATCCGCCTGATAATATGTATCACGCACCGTTTCTTCTATATTAGAAAGATACTTATTTTTAATGTAGCCAATGTATCCGTCAGAGGTGACGACCTGCGACCAGTTCTCAAGCTGCTCCAGCACGGTCACCTGCGCACCGGCCACCACATCGGTCAGGATCTCACTCTTAATCCCGCCGCGGTAGCGCACAACACAATCCTTCCGGATCTCGGCCGTCGTCACAGTCTCGCTGCCTGATGTGATAACGACGCGGGCCGGCGATTCGTATGTCTCAAAATGCAGATTCGAATACTGCTGCAGGAAGTTCATCGCCACAAACATACCGGACGAGGTGGTCTTCACAATCTCATAGCCGGCATCAAAGCTCTCGCCGTCAATGGCGTAGGACGATGTATTCACCCCGATCTCAAAAACCTGATCCGCCGTCGTGAAAAGCATCAGTGCCTCCGATGAATCCCAGTAAAAACGGGAATTCAGCTCGCTCTGGACAAGGGTATAGTCGATATACACATTCCCGCTGACGATCAGCGCACGTTCCTGCGCGATATGGTCGTCAATAATCACCGCTGCCACCGTCTCACCCTCTACTCCCAGAGACGGCTCAGTGGTTCCCTCTGCAAAGCCAAAATAAGTTTCCGAGCTCATCCTCTCCGAGCCAGGCATGAATTTCCGGACACAGACAACCACAATGGACAAAAGCCCGACCATGGCAATCAAACGCGCCAGCCTCCGGAATCGTTTATTCTTATCATTCATTGCTGTACTTCCCCCTTATTTTGTCCTGGATTCCCTAAGGAATCCAGGACGCAGGCCGCACCTCGCGCTTTGCGCGATTCCATTGTGCGGCTCTCATTATTTTGTCATGGGTTCCTCAAAGAATCCATGACAAATAGTATATCAGTTTCCGCAAAATCCGTCATTATTTTTGGGCGATTCTTCTCTAAAAATTAAGAAGTAACGCCATCGGACCCTGCTGATCCGGCCAGGTCAGGGAAACAGCGGCCAGACCTCTCCTCCTTTTTCATGATTTTGGGCTTAATTATTTGTTGTTTTTCCCTCATTTCACAGACAGAAAAGTCCGGAGATGCTTGTGATATATTTCCATACTTTTTATGCCTGCATTTTCTGTTGCAATTTTAAGGAAAGTCTATTATACTGAAAATGTACATTCAAAGGAACTGTAAGAATGCCAGAATCGCACTCTGGCCCAGTTCTTTCACAGAAAGGGTATACGATACATTCTTACGACCGGGAAGCACAGCAATGGTCCTGGTTTTCCCTCCTTTCTTTTTTGTATATCCTTTCTGTTGTAAATTATATATAATGAGAGTGTGCTTTGCAAGTGTTTTCTAACACTTGATTTGTTTTTCTCCATTTTTTACGAAAAATGCAACCTGTTTATCCTCCATTTTTTTGCAGTCTTCACGAACCATGTATTTTTTCGATTCCTTTCCGGTGCTTCACGGAGACCGAATCAGGGCAATGTGAAATTTAACCACTTTACATTTGGAGCAAAATGCGTATAATGTAGTATAATTCTTAGCTCTTCAGGATCGTATCTCGCACTTGCTGTGAGGTACGTATGAAAGGATATCGCATACTATAATTCTTTTGCGGATATCCTGGCAGCTATGTAAAGGATGTGATTGGATGAGGATTGAGAAAATTAATGACCGGCAGCTTCGCTGTACATTGACCACAGAAGATCTGGCCAGTCGAAATATTAATCTGAAAGAATTTGCCTACGGTTCTGACAAGGCAAGAGAGCTTTTTCAGGATATGATGACGGTTGCCGCTCAGGATTTCGGGTTTGAGGTGGACAATATCCCTCTCGTGATAGAAGCAATTCCGGTTTCGATGGATACGATTATACTGATTGTTACTAAGGTGGAGGATCCGGAGGAGCTGGATACCCGTTTTTCACGATTTTCTCCGGAGAATTCCTCTTTGGAGAGCGGATTTTCGTTTGCGGATCTCCGGGAGCATATTGAGGGAGCCGACGATATTCTGGATCTGATCCGTCGGATTTCCGAAGGACGAAAGCATTCTTCCGAAAAGGATTCTCCTGTAAAGGAGCTTGAGGATTCTGCGAAGGATACGGACGCCGCCATTGATTCGGAGAATATTCCGGAGCTGATGCGGGCGTATTCGTTCCGGACACTGGATGATGCGATTCGCGCGGCCGGCGTCCTGGATTCTGTTTACGACGGACCGAATTCCCTGTATAAAAGCAGTGAAGATGGCATGTTTTATCTTGTGCTTAAAAACGACTCCGTTTCGCCGACACAATTCAATAAGGTGTGCAATATTCTTTCCGAATACGCCGTTCCCTGCCACTCCACAGTCGGCATGGAAGCGTACTTTCAGGAGCATTTTGAGACGATACTCGCGGAGCATGCACTGCACAGCCTGCGGGCGATTTCATAGAGGAAAAAGGGAAGCAGGCAGCCCATCGCAGATCAATCTGCATGGGCTGCCTTTCTATTTTTCTGATGTGCATTTAGCTTTTTCGCTGGTCCCGCGCATCAGGCCGCAAACCGCCTGCTTCGCAGGCTATATGCCGCTTGCGCGTCATATGTTTGTGGCTGAATGGGCGTTCCGCCCATTCAAAAATAGAAACTCATCCCATTGCAGATAAATCTGCATGGGCTGCCTTTCTATTTTTCTGATGTGCGAAACTGGTGGATCACATGAGCGGCGCCATCACCTTCAGGACATGTCCGGCAATTCTGCGCGAGATCTTGTCATGGCGGATATCAAACTCCGTTACAAGCTGGCTCTCCACCACTGTCTTTTTGAAGTCCGCCTCGATATTCTGAATTTCCGGCACCCTGTACAGAAAAACCGCGCACTCGAAGTTCAGGTACAGGCTGCGGTAATCCAGATTGATGGCGCCGACGACACCCTTTTCGTCGTCGCTGACCATGACCTTGGAATGAATGAAGCCGGGGGTGTATTCGAAAATGCGCACGCCGGAGCGAACCAGGATTTTATAGTAGGAGTGAGCCAGGGCGAATGCATATTTTTTGTCCGGTATGTGCGGCAGGATGAGCTTGACATCAACACCGCGCTGTGCCGCATAAATCAACGCCTGCATGAGCTCATGGTCGGGAACCAGGTAGGGCGTCATGATATGGACATATCTGGTCGCACTGTTCAGAATTTCCAGATAAACACGTTCCGCAGTCTGTGTCTCAGCCAGCGGATTCTTCGCGTAGGGAAGTACGAAACCCTGTCCTGCCGTTTCCACTGCCGGCGTCTCCTTCAGATAAACCGCAATGTTTTCCAGATTTTCTGTCGTATCCCACATTTTCAAAAACATGACGACAAAGCTCTGCACAGCCTCGCCGTGCAGCATAATTGCCGCATCCTTCCAGTGTCCGAACCGTTCCTTCCGGTTGATATACTCATCCGCAAGGTTGACGCCTCCGGTGAATGCGGTATGCCCGTCCACCACGACAATTTTGCGGTGATCGCGGTTGTTGTAGCTGGTGGAAATGACGGGATACACCGGTGAAAAGACCTTGCAGCGAATCCCAAGGTTCTTCATCCTCCTGGAAAAATCATGCGGCAGGTTATTCAGCTCGTTCATTCCGTCATACAGCAGACGCACCTCCACGCCTTCCTGTACCTTCTGCTCCAGAATCGCCTGTACGCTGTCCCACATATATCCTTCCGAAATAATGAAGTATTCCAGAAAAATGTAGTGTTTTGCCGCGAGCAGCTGCTTTTTCAGCTCCTCGAATTTTTCTTCGCCGCTGGCAAAATAAGTGACCTCCGTGTTTCGGCAGACCGGATACCCCTGTCTCTCCTGAATATAATAGGCCAGCTGAGCCACACGGGAATCCTCAAAAGACAGCTCCCGCATCGTTTCCGCGTTTGGATGCAGAAGTTCCCTCGTCTGCCGGTCGATTTCCTGCATCCGGCCGGCCATCAGCCGCATGCCCGGCTGAAGCTTCAGATACAGGTAGAGCAGCCCGCCGAAAATCGGAAAGAGCAGCACCAGTGAGGCCCATGCCAGCTGAAATGCCGGATGCTCCACATGATTGATGATCAGTAGAAGCACCAGAAACGCAAAGACCAGATGTCCCCCAAAGAATACATAGATATACTGCGCTACATAGTGGAGCATCAAAAATAACAGCAGAAGCTCTGTCAGAAGGCAGAAAAGCAAGATTCCGGTACGCCCGAAAATGACCTGCAGCACGCCCCGTTTGCCCCGGTCTACGGAACGGTCTTTGATATCTTTTACTTTACTGAGCTGTTCATTCATACTCTCTCCCAATTCATTCGCGGCTATTTCTCAGCCTTCCTCGAGCACTTGTATTTCCAGGTAATCAAATGGAATCTCCTCTATAAAGCTGTCCTGATAAAAGCGCGTCTTGCTGTGCCGCTGAAATTCCGATATTGTTTTATCCAGCCAGATCGGCCGCTCCAGATCAAATTCATGGCAGATTTCATCCAGCCCGCGGAAGATTTTGTGTGTGCGCGTATCGCCGCTCTCTTCCTCATACACGGTATCCCGCAGCATATGATTGTCTTTCCACATTTTTCCCCAAAGCTTAAACATAAGATTCTCCTGTTGTCAGTTAAAATACTCATACACCAGAGCGGAAATGTTTTTTATCCTCTGAATTGCCGTGTCAGAGCTGCTCCATCCATTCGAAAGCACGACCAGAATATAATCGCACCCGTCCGAATAGATGATAGCCGCATCATTCTGTGTATCGCTCATCTCGCCGCTTTTGTTTCCGCAGAGCACTCCGTCCGGCAGCCCCGCCGGAATCTTGTAGCGTGTGTTCTGCGCCAGAAGCATTTCCTCCATCTCATTGCTGTCTGCGCGGTTCATCCAGGTACGCCGGTAAATATCCTCAAGCAGCGCTCCCACATCCTTTGCGGCCACCTGATTGATGCCCTCACCGGAGTTCGTCGCCGAATTGCTGAAGCCATTGTATTCCACGGTCATCTCGCTGTAGCCGTGGCTCTGTATAAATTCATTCACCTTCGCGATGCCGTCCGCGTAGCTGGAATCTCCGAGAATATACAAAAGCTGATTGGAGGCGGTATTATCGCTGTTGCTGATCATCAGGTTCATCAGAGACATAATTTCGTCCGTCCGCTCCAGTTCCCCTTCATCAAACGCAGCATACACCGTTCCCATGATAAACAGTTTCATTACACTCGCGGATTTCATTGGCTCATCGTTGATGACAAAGCTTTCATCGGTGTCCAGGTTTTTCACATAGACCGACCAGCTGCCGTCGTAATCCTCCACCGTCGCCCGGACCAGCTGCTCCAGCCTTTCCATCGACCGTTCCTGCTGCCACGGGTAAAGCCCGCCCGAGTACCAGGTAAAGAGCCGGCCGCACGACCAGACCACCGGGAGCGCCGGCCTCTGATCCGTTTCCGAGGCAGCCATTGGAATCTGAAATTCGCTTCCCATCTGTATCTCCCAGATCTGACTGCGCACCGCGCGATGGATTTCATCTGTGAGATCGATTTCCGTCTCCGTTTCGTTCTCTGTCTCGGTCTCCGCTTCCGTCTCAATGCCGATCATCTGCGCGATCTGCAGCCCCAAAAAATCCGGAACGCTCAGCGCAGAGGTCTCAGCGGCCTCTCCTGCGGTGCCCTCCTCCGTCTCGGTTTCCGTCCCAGACGCGTCCCCGGCGGCGGTTTCGCCTGCGATACCTTTCTCTGGCTCCGTTTCCGTCTCAGATGCATCGACAGTGGTTTCGCCTGCGATACCTTTCTCCGACTCCGTTTTCGTCTCAGATGCATCAGTAAAGGTTTCGTCTGCGATACCTTTCTCCGACTCCGTTTCCGCCTCAGATTCATCGGCAGTGGTTTCGTCTGCAGCATTTTCCATAGCAGAAGCCCGCAGCGCCCCAGCCGTGCCCGCAGCAGAGCCCGTTCCAACCCCGGCGGCGGCCAGCAGCGCAAGCAAATACAGCCTTACCGGAATCCCGGCTCCTTTTTTCTTTTTTCGCGGTGATTTTTCCATAAAGCCTCCGTCCCATGCCGGCAAATCCAGCCAGTCTCCGTTTCGCGGTTTTCCACTGTCACAACTTATTTCGAGCGCATTTTCATCTTCTGTCAGATAAACGTTTCTCCGCTTTTCCCGTATTTCCTGCAAAAGAGCGGTTCCATCCTGCAGCGGTTGATCCCTTCTCATCCCGCTGCGCCCTCGTCGTCATCCAGCGTAAAGAATTCATAATAGCGGTTATCTCCGCCGAAAATATCATTGTATTCCAGAATGTTATACTCATTTACCAGCTCATAGTACGGGGATTCCTCGTCGTCCAGCTCGTAGAAATTCCCATCTGCGCCCCAGTAGCCGACGGAATTGAGCACCGGAATCTCCTCGCTCAGCTCCAGCAGATACTCCTGGTAGCCTGTCATTGACAGCCCCAGCCGGTCCGCCATGATGCTGTACAGATAGTTCAGGCTGGTCGCCTCGATGGTCTCCTCCTCAATATCATAATTCGCCCAAATGATAAACGGCACCTTATATTTTTCCATCAGCTCCTCGCTGGTCAGGTCCTCCTCCGTGCCGCCGAGCAGATATTCATACGCGCCGTCGCCGATATCCGGCTGATGATCGCCGAACATCACAATAACGGTCGGATCGTCCACATCCTCAAAATATTCGATCAGATTTTTGAACGCATCATCCGTCGCCTTGACCAGATTCACATAGATTTCCGCCCGCGTCGTACTGAATTCCGTGTTCAGCACATTGATTGACATGGACATATTCTTTGTGTTGGACGTATAATATCCGCCGTGGTTCTGAACCGTAACATTGTAGGAGAAAAGCGGCTGCCCGGAATCCAGGTTTTCCTCATACTCCAGTATGATCCGGTCAAACAGCGTCCGGTCCGAAATGTAATTCCGTATTTTATAAGGATAGCTGAAATCATCCCGCGTATAATACGTGTCAAATCCGATCTGCGGGTAAACAATATTTCTGCGGTAATTCGTGCCCCGGTACGGATGCATCGCCAGCGTATAATACCCGAGCGTTTTGAGCTGCGAGGCCAGCGACGGCAGATTCCCGCGGACGAACAGGTTAAATCCGACCGACGAGGCCGGCAGGAACGCCCTCGTGTTGCCCGTCAGAAATTCATACTCCGAATTCGGCGTATTCGCGCCGAAAATAGAGGCATACGCAGTTCCCCTGATCGTATTCTCCGTCAGACTGCGGATAAAGGGCATATAGTCCTCCGAGAGCTCCAGGCCATTTCCAATATCCGTATAATCCGCCCAGGACTCATTCATAATGACGATGAGGTTCGGGGTCGCGGCATCCTCCGCTGCGCTGCCGTCCGCGCCTTCCGCCGTGTCATCCATCACGTAGTCCGCCGCGATCTCCTGCACAGCCTCCAGCGAGTAACCGTCAGGCTTATCCACGACCATATAAAAACAGGTGACAAGCGTTGTGAACAGCATATCGTACTTCTTATACCGCAGCTGATGCGTGAAGCCTTCAGACCGGATATCATGGTCCTCCAGAAACGTCGTCTTCCCGCACAGATAGTAGTAGCCGCCCGCCAGCATCACAAAAACCGCCAGAAACGCCCCGCGCGCCGCCAGCGGCAGCATCCGCCCCTTCCGGAGCTTCAGACTGACCGTACAGATCAGAAATGTAAACAGAATCTCCATGATCATATACCAGTCGAGGCTGTATGTATATTCCGAAGCCACCGTCGCTGCTGTACTGAGTGAAAACAGATCCCCGGCGGAAATGGCCATCCCGCGGAAGGAAATGACAAAGCAGTTGGCAATCCCCAGCACCGCGACAGCCACGGCGTAGATAATGACGGAAAATCGAATGCTGCCCGTCAGCCCGAACAAAATCCCCTGTACCAGATACAGAAACGCGAACGTGAGAGCGAGCGCGATTTTATCCAACGCAAAAAAATCGATGTTGTACTTATCCGCATTTAAATAAAGAAGTGAAAAATAAACCGCAAACGGTGCGATCAGAAACCAAACCCAGGAAAGGATGCGGTTCATGCGGTCGCTTAATTCATTTGTCACCAGCCACAGCGAAATCAGCGCTGCGGATAAAAGCATAATCTCATAAGTACGCACACTCGTCAGGATGGATTTTGTTCCGTCTGATGAATACAGCTTCGGATGGGCGCAATAATAAATCAGCATACCCAGTGTAAATAAAATCGGCACTGCCCTGAAAAGACGCTTTTTCTCAGAGAGCAGGCGGAATTTCTCTGTCAGTACAGACATTTTCTGTCAAAAGGCCTCCATAATTGAATCACCGCCGGACATATAGCAAGGAGAGATATTATGAAACGCAAGCGTGCTTTCACAACATCCCTCCCCTTCTATATCCCGCATCGATTTTGAAAAGCTCTTTTAAAGTCTCTTCAGCAGCTCTTCTCTCTCTTTTTCATAGCCCGGCTTGCCAAGAAGCGCGAACATATTCTTCTTGTAGCTCTCCACACCAGGCTGGTTGAACGGGTTCACGCCCAGAACATACCCGCTCACGCCGCAGGCGAACTCGAAGAAATAAAACAGCTCGCCCAGATAGAACTCATCCTGCTTCGGAATGCTCACCATCAGATTCGGTACATTGCCGTCCGTATGCGCCAGGATCGTTCCATTCATGGCACTCTTATTTACAAAATCCACGGTCTTTCCCGCCAGATAGTTCAGTCCGTCAAGGTCCACCGGCTCCTCGCCGATCGTAAGTGTGCACCTGGACTCCTCGACATTGACCACTGTCTCAAACATGATACGGCTGCCGTCCTGGATAAACTGACCCATGGAGTGGAGATCCGTTGTCAGATCTACCGAAGCAGGGAAGATTCCCTTCTGGTCTTTTCCTTCACTCTCGCCGTACAACTGTTTCCACCATTCAGATACATAGTGCAGGCTCGGCTCGTAGTTGGCCAGCACCTCGACCGACTTGCCCTTTCTGTGCAGGATGTTGCGGATGGCTGCGTACTGAAGGGCGTCATTTTCCTCAAAATCCGCTTCCAGCGCGCGCTTTCTTCCGGAAGCAGCGCCCTCCATCAGCTGGTCGATATCTGCACCGCTGACCGCGATCGGCAGAAGCCCCACCGCTGTCAGTACGGAAAAACGTCCACCGACATCGTCCGGTACTACGAAGCTCTCGTAGCCCTCCTCTGTCGCAAGATTCTTCAGCGCACCTCTCGCCTTATCCGTCGTCGCGTAAATCCGCTTCGCGGCCTCAGCCTTGCCATACTTGTCCTCGAGCATCTTCTTAAAAATGCGGAACGCGATCGCCGGCTCCGTCGTCGTCCCTGACTTGGAAATAATATTGACAGAAAAATCGCGGTCCCCGATGACATCGATCAGATGCTGCACGTAGGTGCTGCTGATGCTGTTGCCCGTGAAATAAATCTCCGGAGTCTTCCGGATCTCTTTGGAAACATTGTTGTAGAAGCTGTGGCGCAGAAACTCAATCGCTGCCCGCGCACCCAGATACGAGCCGCCGATTCCGATGACCAGCAGAACCTCGCTGTCGCTCTGAATCTTTTCCGCCGCCTTTTTGATACGGCCAAACTCTTCTTTGTCATAATTCACCGGGAGGTCCACCCATCCGAGGAAATCATTGCCTGCTCCCGTTCGGGAGGTCAGCTCGTCCTTTGCGGCAGCCACAATCTTTTTCATGGATGCCACTTCATTCTCCGCGACAAAACCGGCAGCCTTTGAATAATCAAATGTCACTTTACTGCTCATGTCCACATCTCCTTTTATCTTTGTTTGTTTTGCTGACACGGTCCTGTTCCTGCCGGTCAGTCTCCACTTTGGTTCGCTCTTCACTCACATTACAAAAGCCTCTGTCTGTGACCGGTTTCCTTTCATGCAGCCATGAAAGTCATGAAGACCATGAAGCGGCTCCGGGATGACAGCGCTTTGAAATTTATTTTAGCAGACCCTCCGCAGTTTCGCAAGGGTTAATGCGCAGGAAATTCATTTCGTCTTGGAATTAGCCGAAACTCCGCCGCCATTCGCGCATCCTCAGCGGGCAAGGAATTCATTCAATACCTCGCGCACCAGACGTTCCTGATCCTTCGGATCCATCTGGCGAAGCAGATCCGCTCCCGATTGCTCCGCGTCCGAAGCGGCGCTCTCCTTCATCCCGGCCTTCACCCGCGCAAGGTTATCCCTGGTCTCATTCTTATCCCGCTGCGTGCGGGTCAGAGGCTCCTTTCCCTCGCTCCTGTCCCGCTGCGCCCGCAGGGAATCTTCTCCCTCTCGTTGTGCCCGCAGGGAATCTCCTCCATCCCGTTGCAGCCGCAGCAGCTCTGCCTTGCTTTTTTGTCCCCGTACAGACGCAGCTGTTGCCGTCTCCGCTTTCATCCGCCGCTTCGCCCGGCGTCCCTCCTCTACAGACACAATCGGGGTCCGCTCCACCGTCGTCTCATATTCCATTTCAGGAAGCTCGTCCTCCTCACTGACCGAAAGAATGCCGCTGTTTTCCAGATAATCCGTCAGGCAGATCAGCAGTGTCCGGCTCCGGTACCCCGTATCTGCAATTCCATACGCGGCAGCCATCAGCAGAACAGCTGCGGCTCCCAGCCAGAAATAAGCATTTCCCGTCACGACCGTTGCACCGCCCTGCACGCGCACCATCGTCCCCGCAAACGCGCAAAGCAGGCTGACCGCCAGGCAACCGCCGCCCAGCCGGGCAAATCCATGCAGGCTGAACCCAAATACCCGATATTCAATCAGGCTTTTTTGAATCAATGCCTGCACATCGCCCACACGCTCATTCAGATGACTGCAATATTGAAACCTTTGCCGCAATTGCTGCAAAAATCGTCCTTCCGGCCCTCCGTCGCTCCGTGTATCCTTCAATAATCCATCGTAAATCCGCCGCAGAATCATCTGGCTGACCACCCCGACCACACAGGCCGCCGCAAGCAAGTAAAGCAACACATTTTTTTCCATGATGAATTGTAACATAACGATTTCCCCCTTATAATGGAGCAAAGCCAACAAAATCCTCACTTCGTTCGGATGGGCTTTGCGTAGGAGATAAGGAATCCTCCCGCAAGCGGGTCCCTCCTTATCTCAGTTTCTTCCCGGGAAGCGGCCAGGCGCCTTTTGCCGCGTTCGCTCAGGTGCCGCCATTATAGCCATAAATCAGGCATTTGCAAAGCAAAATCGTTCGACTTTTTCTCCATGGCATCTATTGTGAAGTTCAGAAACAGCAGGCGGAAAATAATTGTGAACATTACGGATCCTGACAGTGTCAGATATATAGTGTCAGGCATATAGTGTCAGGCATGTTGCGTCAGACATGTTGTGCCAGGCATGTTGTGTCAGGCACGGAAGCGGCATTTCACCTGCGAGCAGAAATAGCGCGCTAATTTTGCAAAAAGGGATTGCGCAGAGGCAAAAGTCATGCTATACTTTTCCCACGGAGGACGCAGACATGGCTTACGATGCTAAGAAAAAAGAGTATCTGATGAAATACCTCGAAAAGCTTAAGGAGATCCGCTTTCGCGTAAAGCCCGAGGAATACGAAAAATACGAGGCAGCGGCAAGGAAAGCCGGCTATCCGAGCATGCGGCAGTTCTATATAGAAGCTCTGGATGAAAAGGTAGAGCGGCTGCAGAAAAAGGAATCGGCAGAATAGCCAAAGTTAGCGCGCTAACCTTGTGTAAATTGCCAGTTGAAATATAGTGCGCTATATATTATAATCATGTCACCAGTTCAGTTCCACCCGTACTGAGAATCTTTCCATATACTTTCGGACATACAGGCAGAATACACATGGAAATACAGTACAGCCTTTCGGAGTTGCAGACTGGGAATATGGGAGAGGAGGAGCCATGGAAGAAATGGGAATGACTGATTTACAGTTCAAAAGCTGGATAAAGCAAATCATCAGAGGGCTAAAGGACGCAAAAGAGGAGCCTGATAAAGAAAATACGGATAAAAAAATCACCGAACTACTCAAGGATTTAGAAGAGGATTTACAGGGATAAATGATAAGAGGACTTATGGAAGAGATGTCCAAAGAGGAAATGCAAAGATTTCTAATCAAAAAAGCTACAGCAGATTACTGCTGTAGCGCCAGTTTCAAAGCCTGTGCCAGCTGATCCGGACAGGACGTCGGTTTGAATCCGCAGCGAATGCCCTCAAGCTTTGCGATCGCATCCGTCGCCTTCATCCCCTCAACAAGACGGGCCACACCCTGCGTATTGCCGGAGCAGCCACCCAGGAATTCTACGTGTTTGATGGTTTCTCCATCCATGTCAATATGAATGTTCTGGGAACAGACACCCTTTGGCCTGTAATCCATAGGAAAGTCTCCTTTCTGATTTTTCTTTCCTATGAGTATATCCTTTTTCTCCGGGATATTCAAGCCTTAATTTGTTTTGCGGGAATAATACCTTCCATCCATGCAATCCTGAAACTGCATGTTTTCGCTTCCTTCCCGGACCGGCTCACGCAACGTACAGGAGAAGCTTCGCAGGCGCAGCGGATATGAGATGTAATGGATTTGTGAAAATATCCGGAATACAGCAGAACAACGATTAAAAAGCAGCATCAGCGTTCTTTACAATATGATATACTAACTCATCAAGAAAAGAGGACATTCAAATGAAAAACACCATAACAAAAATCGGAATCATCG
The DNA here is from genome assembly GCA_021199475.1 of Lachnospiraceae bacterium. Classification (GTDB taxonomy): domain Bacteria; phylum Bacillota; class Clostridia; order Lachnospirales; family Lachnospiraceae; genus Choladousia. Next base: position 87,033 of record JAJQHZ010000085.1, on the reverse strand, counting down.
GAGCGATGGAAATCGAAGTTGAACAATTGAAAGCAGATATGACAGTCACACGCGAGGTCACAAAAGCACAGATGGTTTTCTGTGAAGGCACGCTGTCCGGGATGTCGGCTGTCGTCGTTCGCAGCGGCATCGGCAAGGTGAACGCCGCCGTATGCACTCAGATTCTGGCGGACGAGTTCGGTGTGGACTGTGTGATGAATACCGGCGTGGCCGGCTCGCTCGATGCAAAGATCGATATCGGCGACATTGTGATTTCTACGGATGTCCTCCACCATGATATGAACGCAGTGGATTTCGGATATCCGCTCGGACAGATCCCACAGATGAATGTCTTTTCCTTCAAGGCAGACCCGGACCTGACCGCATTGGCCGAGAGCGTATGCCATGAGGTGAACCCGGAGATTTCCGTATTTCATGGGAGAATTGCCAGCGGAGACCAATTTATCGCGGATAAAGAGACGAAAAACCGCATTATCACGAATTTCGGCGGCAGCTGCACGGAAATGGAAGGCGCAGCCATCGCGCAGGCCGCTTACCTGAACAACCTTCCGTTTGTGATTCTGCGTGCCATCTCTGATAAAGCAGATGACAGCGCTTCCATGGACTATCCAACATTCGAACGGGAAGCCGCCTGGCACTGCGTCCGGCTGGTGGAGGGGATCCTCGCCTGGCTGGCCGAAGCAGACCAGAATCCCTATCGGTGAATCTGCCCAGCCGAATGTAAGTGGAATGACGATACGAACTATCAGCTCCAATATATCGTGACCAGGTAGAAGTTATCATCCGTATGGTATCGGTAATTCCAGCTGGTCACGCCGTTCTGGCGCATCAGATACTGTCCCGCGTCGCTTAACAGCGTTCCCTCAAAGAGCTCGGTCTGCGCCTCCTGATAAGCTTCCTCACTTCCAAACTTCATCATGATGCGTGACTCACCCGCCTGAACCGATTCCATCAGCGCCTGGTAGATTGTATCCCAGTCAAAGCGCTCATAGTAGCATCCATTCCGTTTGTAGTAGTCATAAGCGTCAGAAGTACACTCCGGCAATGCAATTGAGCCATCCGGTACATGCGTTTTAAAAAGGTCGTACTCGGTGCAGCAAAGATAGTTGTAGTTAATCGTGCTTTCCGTGTCATAATCTCCCATACCACTCGCAAAGACCGGATCGCCCCATGTGACATCCACATAATAGTACGCTTCCTCCGCTTCTATCGCCGGTATTCCTGCCAGCGTCTCCTCCGATTGCTCCGTATCCACTATGCGCACCATATTCCATCCATGATCTCCGCCGTTGGTCGTCGTTCCGGTAATATACGTGCAAAACAACCCCATCCGGTGAAGAATATACTGAAACGCTTTCGAATATCCGGCGCAGACCGAAGAATGATAGAGAAGAGCGCTCTGGATATTCTGTGAATCCACGCTGTCCGCGTCATAATCCGTCGTATCAATGATATACTCATAGACCGACTTAATCTTTTCATAATCCGTTGCATCAGATGGAATCTGCGCAATACACTCATCCGCCGCTGCTTCGAGCTCCGAGCGCATGGCCTCCCGATCCTCCACTTCCACCGTCACATCAAAATGATACGTCACCACAGTCCCTGTCAGACCCGATTCCTCCACCTGCGCACTCGTATCCGTCCAGAAAATCTCCGGATGATCCGCCAGAACCGCATAATATGTCCTCCAGAAATCATCCACCGACACCGATGTCAGGAAATCTCCAGAATCCTCATAGCGCATCAGGTGAACATAAATCTCCCTGTACGCTTCATGCAGCTCCTCCGGCAGGTTATCATAATAATACTCCTCCGCTGCAGAAGCATATCCTTCCTCCTCTGCCGCCTGCTCCCACGTCGACTCCCCGCCGGTCAACTGATACTTCACACGCGTCACAATTCCATATCCCGACAGCAATGATGCACAGATCACCACCGTTACGCACAGCACAAGAATGCTCGCAAACGTCTGCAGCCAGCGCCCGCGCGGCATATTCTGATCATCAAATTCTGTTTTTGATTTTTTTCTCATCTGATTATTTCTCATTCGACACTTTCTCAGGTAATGCTTTCTCAAATAATGTTTTCTCGTCTGACGCTTTCTCTTCTAACGTCTTCTCAATTTAATACCTTCTCATCTGACGCTTTCTCTTCTAATACGTTCTCATCTTTGGCCTGTCGAAACATTTTTCGAACGATTTCCAGCGTTCGATCCTATCCATATACGTTAAAGCAGCAAACGTGTTGTCTATCGCTGTATGTTCCTTCCATTTATGCCATTCTACCATCATCCCACAAAAATAGCCACAAAGAATTACATTGTACATCATCCTAACCGCGCCAACCGGTATCTGCTGCTCTGTACACCATCATAGCTGCGCCATCCGGTATCTGCACCAGTCATCCGCTTGCGGGCGGCAGAAATATTTTTTCAAGAATGGTTCGGGCCGGGGATTCTTGCCGGCCCGCCAATATACCGCATATTCCGCTTACTATTCTGCACATTTCAATGCGCAAAAGAAGGCTTTTTTGTTCATCCCCAAACAAATTCCTTCCTAATCGATTCCTATTCTGTTTTACGTAACGCATCTTATGTCCGTACTCGCTAAGCGAGTATGGACGAAGGCCGCACCAATCGCGAAGCGATTTTCCATTGTGCGGCTTTCATTGTATCTTATCATTGTACGTCCGAATTCCAGCCTCCGCCCGGAAAAACAGCTGCTGCGTAGTATGTAAATGCTTTTCAAGGTCCCCGTATCAGTCAACAGTAAACCGGGTTCTGCCGCACGAAATAGTTTCCCTTTTACAGACGTCCGAATCCCATTCCCCCTTTCTATCCGCCTGTATCAGGGTGGCAAACAGTCTTACAGCATTTGCCATTGCGCCAGCCATAAAAGTGATGAGCAGAACCTCGAACGATCTCCAGAGAAGGACTGGACGAATGCAGGCGACTGTCGTCCTCCGGATGGCCATGCGCAATAATGATAGTTACAGACAAAATATTATTGTCACTCGCCATCATACCACCACTTTTGTAATTTGTTGTAAAAATCTGTCATTTTCTCACAATTTTTTTCATATAGTTTTTTCTGATAATCTTTCCTCAGGCGATTTTCCTGGCGTTATTTTCAAACAGCTGCCGAACGTTTTTTCAGCTAAGTCTCTGCCAAACGATTCTTTTCTTGACTTTTTTATGAGAACGGGTAAACTGGAAAGATAGCACGAAAGCAATGCCGCAAAGTAAAACGACTGACGTCGTTTGCTATAAACAGGCAGAATTGAATAAAGAGAAAAATAAGGAGATTGGATTTCAATGAAGCGAATTGTTCTTACCGGCGGCGGCACTGCCGGACACGTAACACCTAATATTGCACTTTTGCCTCATCTGAGGGAACTGGGTTATGATATTCATTACATTGGCTCCTATGATGGAATTGAAAAGGGGCTGATTGAAGATCTCGGCATTCCTTATTACGGTATTTCCTCCGGAAAGCTGCGCCGTTATTTCGACCTCAAAAACTTTTCCGATCCGTTCCGTGTACTGAAGGGATATTCCGAGGCAAAAAAGCTGTTAAAAAAGCTTCAGCCAAATATTATCTTCTCAAAAGGCGGCTTTGTCGCGGTCCCCGTGGTACAGGCGGCAAAAAGTCAGCATATACCGGTGATTATTCATGAATCGGACATGACACCCGGGCTGGCAAACAAGCTCTCTATCCCCGCAGCCACAAAAATCTGCTGTAATTTCCCGGAGACGCTCTCCTCTCTCCCCGAGGGAAAGGCTATTGTCACCGGCTCTCCTATCCGCGAAGAGCTTCACGCCGGCAATCGTCTCGCCGGGATGCGTTTCTGTGGTTTCACGGAGGAAAAGCCTGTACTGCTCATCATCGGGGGCAGCCTTGGCTCGGTGGCGGTAAATCAGGCGATCCGCGGAATTCTACCGGGGCTGCTGAAAACCTTCCAGATCGTCCATCTCTGCGGAAAAGGGAATCTGGATGAAAGCCTGGAGAACACCGCAGGATATGTGCAATATGAATATATTCAGAAAGAGCTTCCGGATCTGTTCGCACTCGCTGACGTAGTTGTCTCCCGGGCAGGAGCCAACGCCATCTGCGAGCTTCTTGATCTGCGCAAGCCAAATCTTCTGATTCCGCTGCCCGCAGCCTCCAGCCGCGGCGATCAGATATTAAACTCCCGTTCGTTTGAAAAGCAGGGGTTCAGCGAAGTATTAATGGAAGAGGATATCACGCCCGAGCTTCTGCTCTCTCGAATCCAAACCCTTTATCAGAACCGTGAGACCTATATCAGTGCTATGGAACACAGCGACGCCAGCAATGCCGTCGCGAAGATCACTGCTCTGATTGAAGAAATTGCCGGAGCCTGACGGCTCCGGCTCGCCCGCACGGGCTGCATTTACTGTTTCCATTTCAAATATTCGTTCCAGAGTTTTGCCTTTACATATGCCTTTGCCCTGGATACCCACGAACGCACAAGCTGCTCAGATACATTCAGGTATTCTGCCGTTTCCGCATAGGTAAAATCCTCCATGAAATACAGATTCAGAGCCTCATACCAATGAATGTTGACATGCTTCACCGTGTGAAGAAGGCGCTGGACAATTTCCTTAGTGACGAGATTCAGCTCCAGAGCCTCGATGCTCAGGTCCTCCGAAAAATCTGCCGCCATCCAGTCGCCATTTTCATCACCCGCCAGGAGCTCTCCCCACCGCTCTTTTTCTCTCAGGTAATCGACCACGGCATTCTTCGTGCAACGTATCAGCCAGGCTTTCTCCCACTCTGGCGACACATCTTCCATGTGTACCAAAAACTCACAAAACTCCTGCTGCTGAATATCCTGCGCAAGCTCATAATCCGATGTCCGTTCCCAGACAATAAACATAAGTAAATCCTGATATTTCCGAAAACACCCTTCAAAGCGCTTTTTCATAATCCACCTTTATCTTTCGTCAAGTATGCTTATCGGAATAATTTCAGAATATCCTCCTTATCTGCCTCGCCAAGGGTTCCGGGCACCCATTTCACATTAACCGTATCATTCTCATACCTCGGAATCAGATGAATATGGAAATGGTCTACGGTCTGTCCGGCCGCCGCTCCATTATTCTGAACCACATTTAATCCGTCCGCCTGCAGACCCTCTTTTAACTGAGTGGCAACCTTCTTCGCTATCACAAGCGCTTTCGCCGCTGTCTCATCCGGCAGTTCAAACAGGTTCGCCGCGTGAATCTTCGGAATCACCAGCGCGTGCCCTTTCGAGGCAGGCCCCAGATCCAGAATCACACGAAACTCTTCATCCTCATACAATGTCGCTGACGGAATCTCTCCCCTCGCGATTTTACAGAAAATACAGTTTTCTTCCAAAATAATCCCTTCTTTCCTCAGGCTGCTGCAATACAGTTTCCGGACTGCATTGCGTGAATACAGGTACTTGTGTTACAAGCTTGCTTTACATACTATATAGACATATTAAAAAAATTGTCGAAATTTGTCAACCAAATATTCCGATTCAGGTAACAAAAGTCAAATGTTCTGCTTGCACCGATATCAATCAGGCATTTCGAATCCGCCGGTATTGGTCAAAGGTTACATTACGTGTAACCCTTTCAGTCCCGAAAATCCTCCACCGGTATTCTGGCCTCAAATGTCAGCTTCCGATGGAACAGCATTGCCAGCAAAAAGCCGCTGACAAGTCCTCCGATATGAGCACAGTTATCCACACCGGATGCGGTCAGTCCCTGCAGCACCGACAGGGAAACCATCAGGAGCATTCGCTTTCTGGTATACGCCGGAATTTTCCCTCGATTCAGAAGCACAACCGCAGCCAGTGCACCAATCACGGCAAAAACCGCGCCGGAAGCCCCCGCAGAGACACTGTATTCCCCGGTGCGCATATCGTAAGCGACGGATACTATATTGCCGACAATCCCGCCCCCAAAATAAATCAGCAGAAACCGAAGCTTCCCGGCCAGTCTTTCCAGATCATCCCCAAGAAAAATCAGCACCAGCATATTGTTGAACAGATGCTGGATTCCAAAATGCAGAAACATACAGGTGACCAGCCGATAATATTGTCCGTATTCCACCACATACGGCGCATAATCCGCTCCATGCAGCAGCATAAAATAACCATTTTCCGTATCGCCCATAAAGCTCAGCACCAGAAACACAATAATATTGACCAGAACAAGCGCCAGATTGACCGGCTGTCTGTTTTTCAAAAAATCAATTGCTTCCTGCATTTCTATCCTCCTGCCTCTGCTCCTGCGATTCACAGCTCTGTGTGAATTGCCACGAATGAACCTGCACCTATTCACCAGCGCAACGTATACTGCGTATTCGGTCAATCGTATATAGATTGCCACAATAGACCGCTCTTTTTCGCAGGCTTCCCGATTCGGTTTGTTAGAATGCTGACAGGATAACATATTTTTCGGCTGAAAACAACCGGGCGCTGTCTTTTCGTTTCTGTTTCCTTTCTCTCCCCCCTCTGTCTCCTTCCTGGTCGTTTCTGTTTCCTTTCTGTCCCTTTCGGTCTCCTTCCTGGTCGTTTCTATTTCCTTTCTGTCCCTTTCGGTCTCCTTCCTGGTCCTTTCTGTTTTCCTTTTTGTTTCCTCTTGCATTCTACCGCAGTTTCATGATACATTGAAAGCCGTGCAGCTGATAATCGCCGCGCGATTTCGTGCAGAACCTCTACGGTCTCCTCTTGAAACTGGGACCTTGTCTTCATCCATGCCCTCTGTGCATGGATGAGCTGGTGATGTATGAACAGGTAATGTGCCGCAAACACACAACCGAATTCTGCCATTTACAGGAGTACTATTATGAATAACACCGCATATATTAAACTGATTGAGGAGATTTCCCTGAATGCCTGGCCATCCCATAAAATGGAGCTCTATGACGGCTGGCTGATTCGTTTTTCCCACAATTACACACACCGCACGAACAGCGTCACGCAAGTGGGCACGTCTTCGATCCCGGTGGAAGAAAAAATCGCTTACTGTGAAAAAATATATCAGAATTATCACACACCTTCGATTTTTAAAATCAGCCCTCTGATTGACCCGTCCTTCGACCGGCTTCTGACACAAAAGGGCTATGAAATTCAGCATACCACCGAAGTGATGACCATGGATTTTCAGAATTTTCATCCCTGGCCTGCCGAATCGGCGGAGTATGAATATTATGGCAGGAATTCAGGCCTGCCATCGTTTGTTGTATATCCAGAGGATATCATCGTCATGCTTCAGGACCGCATCACAGACGAATGGATACAGTCTCTGTTTCGTCTGAACGGCACCACCAATCCGACCCTCCGCCGGATTGTGCCTTCTATGTTCAAAGCCATCCCTAAGGAAACCATTGTTGCGAGTATTGAAATCGATGGCCGTATGGTAGCTTCCGGACTTGGAATTCTGGATCGCGGGCATGTCGGCCTGTACGCCATTTATGTGGATGTCAGCTGCCGTCACAAAAGCTACGCCCGAGCAATCTGCAGCACGCTTCTTACCGAAGCACATAAAAAGGGGGCGAACCATGCATATCTCCAGGTTGTCCAGGGAAATACAATCGCCAAAAATCTTTACACCTCCCTTGGGTTTGAGGATTTGTATACCTACTGGTTCCGTGTGCACGCCAATCCTCCGTTCATCGACGGATGAACCTCTTCCTGTCACGTTGCGCCAGACCCACCCCAGATCGGCCTGCGGTTCTGCTTCGCTTCGCATTGATCCGCCTCCTGTCACACGCGCCAGCTTCACCCCGATCGACCTGCGGTTCTGCTTCGCTTCGCATTAATCCGCCTCCTGTCACACGCACCAGCTTCACCCCCGATCGACCTGCGGTTCTGCTTCGCTTCGCATACTTGCGGCGCTCCCTCGATTGCATTTTAATGATGCAATTTTTTAACGCTGTGCCACCACCCGATATTCGACCTCCGCAAATGCGACCGAATCCTCTGCCCCAAGCTCACACTCCTCCTGCGGCAGCAGCCGTCTGCCATTAATGAAGGTTCCGTTTTTACTGTTCATATCTCTCAGATAGCAAGCCTTCTCCCTCACCTCCAGTCTGGCGTGTATCCTGCTCACAGTAGATACGTTCAGCAGAATATCCGCATCTCCCCGGATTTTTCCGATATAAAGCGGGGCTTCCCCGGGATAGATATCCGGGAAGTTCTCGTTTGATACACAGACCAGACGCAATGGTTCCTCTTCTTTTTCCGTATTCAGATAGCATGTCTCCTCCAGAGGCTCATGCTCCGCCTCCGGTTCCGCCTGATATACTTCCTGAAGGATTTTCTGATATTCTTCCTCCTCGTTTTCCTCCTCGTTTTCCTCCTCCCATTCCTCAGTTTCATTCTTGTTCTTATGTAATATGCGGCGGTTCATCAGCGCCTCTGCCGACAGTATCAGGAAAAAGCAGCCTCCGGCCTCCCTTATGCCAAGCAGACCAAACACGAGCAATACTTCAAGAACAACCATGCAGCATAGAAAGGTAATCATAATAACCGGATGCACCTTTGAAAAGAGCCAGTCCGCCAGATCCTTTTCCCGTTTCTTTTTACGGCTTCTCTTTTGAGCAAAGGGCTGACTATTATCACATTTCCCGTTTTCCAGGTGATCCCACCCCATCCACTCATTTTCCGGCTCTTCATCTGCATCCGATACCCTCCTCCCATCGGGTAGCCCCTGCCGACCGCATTCCCAGGCGGCACCTGGTCTGTTCCTGTCGTCCGGCGCGGCCTGACGGCCATATTCCCAGGCAGCATCCGTTCCACCCCTGCCGTCCGGCAAAGACTGCTTTCCATATTCCCAGGCAGCACCCGCTCTTCCCCTGTCATCCGGGGCGGCACTGCGGCCATATTCCCAGGCAGCACCCGCTCCGCCCTTGCCGTCCGGCGCGGCCTGACGGCCGGAACCATGTTTCCCTTGTCCGTTCTCCCGCGCCCCGGCCAGAATCTCTTTCAGCGTTTTTGCCAGACTGAAATTTGCTTCGGATATCTGCTGGTAAAAACCATAGCCCAATGCAACCGCCTGTCGATCTCTGTGATCAAGCCGCTTTAGAATAAATTCCGCCAATGCCGTAACCGGATATTCGTCTTCCTTCGCATAATAGCACAGCAGCAATCCTCTGCGCTCCGGAAGGACATAGATCAACTCGGGTGCGAACAGAAGCCGCTGCCAGGAAAGCAGATACTTCCGCATCTCTTCCAGTGTATCGTATATGCCGGAGAATATGAAAAGAATATCCTGATATCCCATCACCTTCTTTTCATACAGGCTCTCCAGCGTTTGCCGGGATGTGATTTCATAGTTCAAATACCGTTTTCCATCCATTCCGGACTCGTGCACCTGCAACAATCCCTTCACCCGGTTCTGCTGTACCATCCGCAGCCCATAATCCTCTTCCTCGCTTATTTCCGGCACTTCCAAAACCAGATAATTGTTTTGGAGATCGCTTCTATATTCTATTTTCACATCAGTCATCTCCTCCGGTAATCAGTTCGCCCGCTCCCCGAATCAGACGGATCGTGTCCGTAGGATCTACAATCCTGCTGCTCCAGGATGCTTCTATCGAAAGATTACCATCCGCCAGATAGCGCATCGCAAATCCTGGCACCGGGTAAACCGCGCTCCAGCTCGCCGTCGCCTCCTCAGCCCCGGAGGTAACACTTCCCGACAGGCTCCTGCTTCCCAGAAATCTCGACGCGGTCATCTGTGCCTTACCAGCATCCGCTGCGTCCGCGTTTTCACTTTGGGTGGCCTGAATACTTCCCGCAGTTGCGATTTCACAGACAAGGCTCTGAAAAACTGCCCGATCATGCACATAAAATGTCGCAATCATCAATGCTCCCAGTACAAAAACGGTAATGGATACAACCATAGCCGCCTCTACCGTATAACTCCCTTTCCAGGCGTCATTTTGCTTTCTCCCTTTCTTGACAGCTTCCGCAGAAGTTCTTCTGCTTTCCCATTCCTCTCCCCTGTCAGCCCCTCCCATTCCCGACGGATTCACGCCGCCAATATGTAACCACTCATTTTTTATCATTCCCATCCTGTCTGAACACGCCTCCTTCCCAGCCATTTATCACATAATCCCCTGTATAACCTGTATAATTCCCTGTATGACGGCTCCCATCAGCAAAAATGGCACATACGGGATTGCTGTTTTTCGCTTTCCGCCCCGAAAGCAAATCAGATAAAGCGCCCACAACCCCACACAGACGAACGAGGTAAACAGTACAGCCAGCCATTTCCATGTTCCAAGAGAAAAGCCGCAGGACAACATCAGAAAACCGTCTCCGAGTCCCACCGACTCATGTGTGATAACCGCCAACAGCAGGAAGCCCAGTCCCGGCACCAGCCCCATTAACGCAGCCCATGCTTCGCAGTCCTGCATCACAAGATGCAAAACGAGAGCCGCAATCAGATGGATTACAATCACGCTTCTGTAAATTTTCCGGTACCGGATATCCGTATACGCACTGATCACCAGCACCAGCCCTGTCAGAATATATTGACCTATCATGCTGCATTCTCCTCCTCTTTCCCAATGTTCATTACTTAATTTGTTCCTGTATCATCCGCATTTGGAACATGCATGCCTGTCCCCGACCTCCGACAGCTTCACCGCAGTCACGGTTCGCTTCAGACCGCTGCATGAGAGTGAGCTGTGATAACGGTTGCCATCATTCGTGATGTACACGATGCCGCCGGGCTGTGCATTGCACAATTCACACGCCCGATAGATTTCTCCGCTGTTATTCCGCAACGTCGAGAGCGTGTTCCAGTCAATTGTATGGACGGACAGTTTCAGGTATGTGCAATCCGTAGTCGTGTGATAAACCGTACCGGTCGGCGTTACATAAACAATGACATCGTCCTCCCCGCTCTCCTCCTCCGATTCTTCTTCCTCCGTCCGCCCAACCCAGGCCCGCACACTCGCGCGTTGGAGAAAAAAGCTTCCCGGCAGATTGCACACACCAAACGGCGATGAAATCTGATACGTCAAAACGAGGTCAATCATTTCATCCTCCTGCATCAGAGTGGACAAGGCCAGATTCGTATTTTTTATCACAGACGTGTCCGCTGCCCGGCTTGTCACACTGTTCTGTGCATAGGCCAGAGAAAGAGCGCTCACCGCAAGCTGTGCGCCGGTTCCGGTCTCTCCCGTATACGCAGTCGCATAGGCAGCCACCGCCATACTCTTTCCGGTCTCCGACAGAGCGGTACCGAGCCCAATCGCGGTCTCCATCGCACGGCAGTACTGCAGCGCTGTGACCATGCAAAACAAAAACATTGGCAGAACCAGCGCCGCTTCTACGGTGAGTGTTGCCCGAAGCGGGGCAAAAAGGAGTGTTTTTGCACTCTCTAAACAGAATATTTTAATCCCCGGGGTCGTTCTCTCCTTTCTATAGAATCGATTCTCAAACCTGCTGATCCATTGATCCGCAATTTTATTCATATGCATGTGTGTGTGTTCTTTTTTTCTCCAACGAAAGTCATATAATTCCCTGTTAAAATAACTTCCAGTCTTTCGGCACAAAAGCACTCTTCTTCACCCCGCTTTCCTGATTCGCTTCCAGATATGTCGGCTGCGCACAACCCGATCCAGACAAACACTCATCATTTACACGCACCCCAATCCGATACACATCCACCATTTACGCAAATTCCGATTAATATGCCAGCCCTGCTGTTTGTGTAAAGGCAGGGTTACCGCCGGAAGCCCCCAGAACTGCAGCTGACAGCCCCCAGAAAACCTGCCCGCACTGATACGTCGCGCGAACCTTGACTCCCACTATACAATTCTGTACCTGAAATCCGCTCATCCCGTCCTCCGCACGCATCGCCGTCTGAATCAGGTCCAGCGCGCGCATTTTCTGATTTGGAAGACTCCCCATATTCAGCAGAATCCGGATATATTCCTGATAGGATAATCCATCCTCTTTTTCCTCAGCTCCGGCCTGCAACACCTCCGTCACCCTTCCGAGGTTTTCCAGGGTCAGCGACCACGAGTCTTCATCCTTGGCAAGCGGAATCTTACCTCCATCCAGCAAGACACGCACATCTATCAGACTTTCCCCATATGACCAGGCCAGCAGCAGAGCGTGCTTTGTCGCTTCCGTGAGAGCCGGGATTCCCAGAAAACCGGTCAGTGTCGTTGCAAGCGCTCCTGCCTGGCTGTTCATGGTCTGGTCGCTGACACTGAATGCGTAGTTCATACCTTCCCGGAGCAGCAAAAGCCGGTTCACCACATATTTCAGATTGTTTTTATCCGTTGCCTTTCCTCCGAGAATATACTCGAGCTGATAGTCAAGGCCCGCACCTGTCTCCCCACTTACAAAGTTCGGGAAAAAGCGCACCAGATATTCCCGGAACAGCACATTCGATACCAGACCGCTGTGTTCCGCCTCAAGATCAAGACTTCCGGAACGCAGATTGCTTTTCGACGGCTGCTGGTTCAGTGTTACACTCTTTTCGGAAAGGGTTTTATCCCAGGTTACAATTTCCAGCGTACTCTTCTTTCGAAGCTTCGCGATTTCTGTAAGCGGGTTCCCCGCTGCCTGGTCAGAAGCCGATGCGTCGCTTCCGGAATTCGATGCGCCGCTTCCAGAATTCGATGTATCGCTTCCGGAATCCGCCGCTTCCGATTCCAGAGCCTCCAGCTTTTCCTGTTTTTCCTCCTCCAGTCCGGACATCTGCCCGTCATTGCTATTCTGGCTTGTCTCATATGCCTCCTGCTTCTCTTCAATCTCATCCGTGCTGTTCGCCAGCTTCAGCAGCTCTTCCAGCGCAATGACCCCGACATTGGCTTTCATGTAAGAAACCGCCTGCTGATAGAACGCCTCCCCTTTGTCGTCCGTCAGAAGTGCATAGTCTGTGATTTCGCACGATTTTAATTCCAGACACCAGGGGTCAAAGGTCAGCGACATCAATAGCCCTCTCTTCGGGTTCGTATTTCGGGTGATGAACTCTTCAAACCGACTGTTCACCGTCTGAATGCGAAAGCTCCCTCCGGCAGCCCCGTCAAGTGAAAAAATCTCATATTTTTCCAGAAGCTTTGGTTCAAATTCACTCAGCAGAGAAACGGTCCCCATGCCAGTGATGTTGGCCGACTGCGCCTTTGCCCCCTGAACTCTTGCGGATTCCGTCACCGCACAGATCAGAGCAAGAAACAATATGCATGCCAGGCTTAAAAAGATTGTGATTGACCCTTTGTACGCGTTCCTGTTCATACGCTCTCCTCCGTCCGGCGACCTTTCCTCTCATAAATCTGTCTTCTGACAAGCCTTTACACACTATTGCTCTGACTTGTGATTTTACTGAAAATGGAATTCACGATGCTCGTAAGCTGCTCTTTGAAAATCAGTACGAGACTGATCAGCACAACAAGAATCAAAATGATTTCCACTACTCCAACGCCTTCCTCTTCCCGCAGAAATGCTTTGATATGATCCATCTTCGCAACATCTCCTTTCCTGAACCTTTCCTGAACCTTTCCTGAATCTTCCTCTCCCTCAGCAGGGGCTCAATCACCACCAGTATTCGCACTCCGGGCTTCTGCACCCCGCTTGATCCGTCCGAACTGCGGCGAAAATCTTTGCATCGTACGATTCTGTCCATGTTTCGTTTATGAATCGTGGACACAGGCTGTTTTTACAATAATTCAGAAGGACAAAAACGCCGGCACCATCAGAATCGCAAGCACGATTCCCAGCATCAGAATCATCGGCAGGAGAAGCCTGGTCCCGGCCTGCTCCCCGATTTTTCTGGCGTGATTTCTGCGATCGATCAATGACGTCTCCGCCTCCGATTCCAAAAGCTCCGTCAGCCCCTTGGCGCCTTTGCGCAGATTCTGGGAGAGCACCGAACCGATGCGGATATATTCCGGCAGCTGACACCGTTTCCCAAACCGTTCATAGGCCTGAGCCTCACCGATTCCGCTCTGCATCTCCCGGCAGGTGCAGGTAACCTCTTCATATACATACCGAATCCGGCCTGCTCTCTTTCCTTTCGCAGCTTCCTTGTTTTTCTCAAGCTCATACTCTTCCGATATTCTGGAAAACACCCCGCGAAGGCTCATCCCCGCCCCCAGCAGCATGGTCATTTTCCACATCAGATCCGGATAGTCCAGAAGCAGCTGTTTTTTTCGCTCCTCCGCTTTTTCGTGCACCTGATTATCCATCCGCAGGTATACACAGACGGTCAGAACAAGTGTCAGCGCCAGAACATAGAATGACGGATTGTCCGATTCGTCCAGCCACAGCAGCTCCTTCCCCGCCGCCAAAGTCGGCAAAACGAGTTCGCTTTCATAGCTGCTCTCCTCATCCGCCCGTATCACTTCCTCGCGGATCGCGGCAAGAAGCTGCTCCTCCTCAGTCATATTTGGAGGATAAACCATCACAGAGACACGGTACATTGCTTCCAGGCCATCACATTCCAGGGTCGCCTGTATTTCCACCAGAGTTCCTTCTTCATTGTCTGCCAGAACAATGCTTCCATCCTGCCCGATAATCCCATATGGGGACTTCATCCAGTCAACCTGCACCGCCCCATCCTGCAAGCTTTCCGGGAACACCAGACTCGTCCGCACCGCATCCGGCGATTCATTTTCGCCAAGAAGAAGTTCGTCCAGTTCTTCCAGTGCACGATCAAGGAATTGCTGTTTTTCCTCATCCGTGTACTTTCTTTCCTGAATTGTGACCTCAAGTGTCTGCGCCTCGTCGTCATCCTCGATCTGCACCGTCAATTCTTCTGTTCTGTCGCCTTCCCCATAGCCGGGCCGCAGCAGAGAATCCAATGTCGTCTGTCCTCTGTTTGGACCGTATACCAGCAAACAGAGGATTGTCAGCATCGCCCCGATGACCAATACTGCCAGGACCGATGCCACCTTCCTGACATAAAAATCCGTCACCGCTGATTTACTGCCCGCTGACAGGGCAATCAGCTCCTGCTGCAGGTCCTGCTTCCCCTTCCCCGGCCGATCCAGCCCAAGCCAATTCACCAGGAGCACACCCGCTCTGTTAAAAACCGTTCTGATTCTTCTCCCAACCATGTCATTTCTCCTGCATCTCTCCGGCGATCCGCTCACACTTCGATACGCACAATACTCTGTCCCCAGAAAAATGCCAGCACATACACGCCAAAGCAGATCACCATCACGGTCAGTCCCGCAGTCGTCTCATACATAATGCTCAGAAATCCCGGTGAAGACAGTTTCACATAAGCCAGTATCAGAATCGGGATCGCGCTCATGATATTCTGCTCCATCACCTTTCCCGCCAGGCAGGTTTCAATTTCCTGCAGAGTCTCCTGCTTCTGCCGGATGCAGGAAACGGTGTTCCGGATGATTGCGATCAGATCCCCGCCCGTGCGCTTCGCAGTCTGAAAGACCTCGCCAAAGCTTACGATATCCGGAATATCCGTGCGCCTCCCAAAATCCAGCATCAGATCCTCCAGCGGCCGACTCATCCGTACCTGCGCATCCATCCAGTAAAATTCCCGCACAATGACCGCATCCGAAGGATAAATCTTCCGCAGCTCTGCCGCCGCCTCGCCAATCGCATTTTCGGGAGAATAACCAGCCTGCAAAGCAGCCAGCATCAGCTGAATCCCATCCAGGAACTGCTGTGAGATTTCCTTCCTTCGCTTCCGCAAAAGCACCTTTCTCTGCTCATGAAAAAACAGCGCAGCTCCGGGAAACAGCAGCAGAAACGCAATCGCGGAGCAAAAAAACAGGTAACTCACGCAGGCGTCCAGCAATGCGTACAAAACCAGATATTTCGCCCGTTCTCCATTTGAAAAAGAATACACCGAATAATCATCCGGTTTATCGCGTGGCTTATTTTGTCCGTTCACACCTCTGGGAAGCTTCCGCTCCGACTCTTTACGACTGACCCTCCCCGGCGAATTCCTTCCCAAGCCATTTTCGTTCAATCCTCCAGGTAGCTTCCGCGCCGTGCCTCCACGGCGCATTCTCTCCGGCTGATTCCATGCCGCTTCTCTTCGCCGCATCCGTCCAGGCCGATTCCCCGCTGCTTTCCCGTTTCCCAATCTCCCTGACTGGTTTTTCAATACGTCCCGGCTGCTTTTATTATAAAACCAGGATTTTCCTTCTCTTCCTGCATTTATTTTTCTGGAGTTCTCCTCCGGCAGTCCGCTCAATCCTCCAGTGAAATACCCGCCCGTTCGAGCTTCTGTCTGTTTCGCAGCGGGTTGATTCTCCGCAATGTTCCAGTCACTCTTTGGCATCCGTCTTCCCCCTCTTCCTCAAATTCATACAAAGTCTGCGTCTGAATCTCCCCGCTGGCTCTGTCATACCCGGTCAGTTCCAGAATCTGCAGCACCTTTCGTGTCTTATCCCGCATCCTTCCAACATGTACGATCACATCAATCCCCGATGCAATCTGCCGCCGCACGGCCTGCAGCGGAATCTCCATCCCCATCAGCACCATCGTTTCCAGTCTCGAAAGCATATCCCGCGGGCTGTTCGCGTGACCGGTGCTGATGGAGCCGTCATGCCCGGTATTCAGCGCCTGCAGCAGATCAATCGCCTCACTTCCGCGCACCTCGCCGACAAGGATCCGGTCCGGCCGCATCCGCAGGCTTGAGCGGATCAGATCCCGGATGCTGATTTCCTTTTCGCCCTCCGCATTTGCATTCCGCGCCTCCATACGCACCAGGTTCGAAACGCCCTGCAGCTGCAGCTCCGCATTATCCTCAATGGTGATAATCCGCTCATCCTTTGGAATGTAGTTGGAAAGCGCATTCATAAACGTGGTCTTTCCGCTTCCCGTTCCACCTGAAATAAACGTGTTGTAGCCCGCGCGCACAAGCAGCTCCAGAAATTCCGCCGCCTCCTGTGTAATCGTTCCCCACCGGATCAGCTGCTCCATCAGTATCGGATGATCCGGAAAGCGGCGGATCGTGATGATCGGCCCGTTCAGCGCCACCGGCGGCATGACAATATTTACTCTGGCTCCATTCTCCAGCCTCGCGTCTACAATCGGCACCGACTCGTTCACAATACGGTTGCACCGGCCAACAATCTGCTGCGCGATATCCTCCAGCCGTTCCTTTGTGTGAAAACACTTGCTCCAGAGGCTCAGCCTTCCGCCACGCTCAATGTAAATGCCATCTGTGCCGTTCACCATAATCTCTGTGACGGAATCATCGTCAATCAGCTCCTGCAGAATGTCCAGCCTGCGGAGGGAGTTAAAAAGCTCCTGGCGCAGACTGACTTTTTCCGAAAGCGGGATATAGTGCTCCGCCCCGGTTTCGAGAATCAACTCGTCAATGCGCTGATAAATATCGGAATCCTGAAGCTCACGGCAGCCCTCCAGGCTCTCCAGAAGCCTTCTGCGCATCGCCGTAAATCTTCGTTCATCCATTTTGCCCGTCCTCCTCCCAGAGCAGCTTGCGGACAAAGCTTCCCATCTCGCCCCACACCAGCTGCTGTGTCAGGTCGCCGCCATCCCGCACCAGCGGCTGTACCGGCGGATGAATCCGGAATGTTCGCTCCTGAATTGCTTCCATATCGAGCATATGAACCAGGTGATCATACTGCTTCAGCTTGGCCTGAGAAATCATATCGTCCTGGACGGGCATATAAATGCGGTCGCACTCCTTCAGAAGCCGAAACAGATCATCTACCTGCTCGCTCAGATCCAGAATCATCACATCATACTCCCGAAACGACATGATCTGCTGCAGAAAAGCCAGCCATTCCTCGCCTGTCACATCCCTTACATCCGCAGGCGAAATGGCCGGCGGAACATATTCCAGCTCATAGAACGTCTGAATCACGGAATTCATTTTGTAAATCAGGCCGCTCTCCTTCTGTCTGGAAAAGTAAATCAGATCTGAAATATCCATCCGGTACTGAACCTGAAACAGTTCCTCAAATCCCGAATACTCTTCAAAATTCAGATACAGTACCTTCTTTGTCTCTGCCAGAATCTCTCCCAATGCAATTGCAAACGAGGTCTTCCGTGTTCTTCCTATCGGCGAATAAACCCCGTAAAGCTTCGTCTTCTTCTTATTCAGCGACAGAATATGCGGCTGCGGGTGATCCTGCACATAATATTCCATTACCTCCGAAAGAATATCGTCCGAAGACTGATACTTGTAAACAAGCGGATATCCCAGATCCGAAATCGGTTCGCCCTCCGATAGAATAATCGTGCGGCTGATCGGCAGCTCCCGAATCTCATTGCACATCGCCCGCGTGGAAATCAGCAGAATCTCAATCTCATTTTCCTTCGCAAACTTCTCCAGACTCTCTACATTCGTAAAGGCCTGCACCTCAAACGGCGTCGTTTTTCGCTCATTCAGATATTCCGTAAGATTACACGCATACGAAGCATCCAGATCACAAACCGCAAAAATGCTTTTTTTCATTTCCGTCTCCCTTCTCTGTCTTACAACCAGACTCCTGTTTTTAATGCTGTTCTCCCCGCCTTTTCCGCTTATCGTTATTGTTTTCTGTTTCCGCTTGCCATTATCGCTTTCCGTTCCTTCTCTCTCTATTTTTCCGTTTTTTCCTTGTCGGCTCTCGCCGTCTCATTATCTTTGGTATGTGCACCGATTCGATTAAGAACAAATCTGATATATTAAAAAGATGCATTATATGATGTTTTGATGTGTTGTAGAAACGATTATATCACAGAATTTTATTTTGTAAATATGATATGTAAATATTTTTGAGATTTGTGAGTTATATACAAAAGACCGGGGCATGAAACGCCCCGGTCTTTATATAGAATTACATATCCTCAGCCCTCCGAGAAGTCTTCAAAATCCTTCTCCTCAAAGCGCCTCATCATCGCACCGTAGCGGAACCGTGCCATCTGGTTTTTCTCCAGCACGTCTTCCTCACTGCCGCGGTACTGACAGCGGATGCAGTAATATTCCTTCTTTTCCTTATCGTAAAACATATCCAGATCCAGGTCTCGCATAAAGCAGGACGGACAGCGATAATTTAATTTGCCTTTTCCAGATTGAGCCATGTCGTGAAGACCTCCTTCTCACATAATTTTCCGGTGTAACCGATCGTGAACATCGGGCTGAACGCATAGCCCTCTTTGATATATCCCGCTTTGTCCCGGCCTTCGCAGGTCATGGAAACTACCGTCTCAATCGGCGGTACAACACAGGTCGCCTGATCCGCTCCCGCCAAAGATGCCTCACGGCATTTATATTCATAGGGAATCTCCGTCTTCTCATCGCCCTTTGTCAGGCTCAGCGTCAGGCTGGACATATCCTCCGTGTACTCGGTCGTGCCGTAGCAGCCCACCATATACTCATTGATAGTAATGTCTGCCACCGCTCCATCCATATCCTGGTCGCCTGCATTTGCCCCGTCAGCCGGTGTGATGGACAGCACCTTCCGGTCGATGCGGATGCGGCCCGTTCCTTCGATAAACGTCATCACCGTCTGAAGCTTCACGGTCAGGTCGGAGAACTCGATGTCCACCGGATCCAGCGTCAGAATGCGGTTCTTCGCCGCCTTCTTCGCCGCGCCGCAGCCCGCATCGGAAACCAATCCTGCAGCTGCTGCGCCATCATCAGCGATTACTTCCTCCGAAAAATGTGCCTTCGTGCGGCAGAGGCAGAGATCCACCTCCTCGCCGTTGTGGCAGATTTTCGCGCTGCGGACGGTACCCTCACCCGCATAATGAGTGAAGTAACCCGCGCGGTATTTTTCCTGAATCAGGAACGGATAGCTCGCGTCCTGAATGTGCGGCGTGCCGATGCCAACCGGCCAGTTCAGCTTTGCCACATACGGGCGCAGGTCAACGATTGCGCCGCCCTGATCCATATTCACGCCTGCGCGCATATACGGATCACAGTACCAGAACACCTGCTTTTTGCTGCCGTACAGAATATCTCTCCAGAGCGCGCACTCCGGCTCCGTGTAGGACTTTTTCTGACGATAATAATCCGCAAACTCGCTCATCGTCATATCGATCAGCTTGCCTTCTTTTTTCAGCTTGCCATAGTACGCGCAGCCGTCCTCGTAGGACTTGAGCAGCAGCTCGTACGGGGCCTCCCAGCGCCCCATCTTATTCATCCAGCCCGGTCCCACAAACATCATATTGTAGGAATAGCCATCGTTAAACTTTGCCTGATAGCGGTACTGGTCAACCAGATTGTAAAGGTACGGATATTCCCAGGTCTCCGTATCGTAAATCATGCCGCGCAGCACGTTCTGCGGATGTGTGCCGAAATTCGAGCCGTTGCCGTCGTAACACGCGATCAGGTCGCGGCTTAAATGCGGGATGGCCACAATGCCGGAATCCTCCGCCTCATTCGCCGCCGGTGCATGCGTATTCTGCTTCGACGGAATCCACGGCGCCCAGGGACCGCCGTCCATAAACGTATACCAGCTGTTGTTGCAGGTATGGTAGGCCTTCGGGCCTTCCTCCCAGCAGGTCGCCACCGCACATTTAACCGACGGATATTTTTCTTTGATGTAGTTTGTCAGCTCTGCATCCATATAATACGAGCCGGTCGATTCCGGATAAAAGCCGAAGCAGTCGTGGAATTTTTCGAACACATCCTGCACAATCGCCTTTTTGTCCTCCATCGAAAACATCCAGATGCAAAAATCCTTTGTCTTATATTTTTCGCGAAACTCCTCACACGGCAGGCCGAGCAGCGTCAGCGCAATCTCGTCGCCGTATTTTTCATGATGCTCCTTCGCCAGCGCAATCGCCTCTTCATTAAACAGGCTGGCGTAGGTCATCTCAATCGTCGTCTTTAAGCCATTCTTGTGCGCACATTCCTGCTGCGTCTTAAAAATATCAAGATTCTCCGTCAGCAGCTCCCTGCTCCCGATATCCTCCGCTTTCCCGTGGCCGGTCACCTTCTCGGCGTACTCTGGCACCATCTCCGGGCGGTGGATAATGTTTACAACAAATTTGTCCATAATTTTCTCCTATCCTGTCATGCTCTTCATTGTTACCTTCTCTTCAGGCAGCACATTGCCGTTTCATGTATCTCCTTCTAACCTTTTTTCAGATCGAGCGGTGCAAATATCATCCGTGCGGCTCCATCCTGTGTCTGCCGCAGCTCCTCACCTCAGCACCAGAATCGACTGCGCCGGCATCCGGACCGTATCCTCCGAGAATGTGATCTCTTCCCCATTCAGCGTCAGATACCCGCTGATTTCCATTCCGGCGAGCGAAGTTCCTGTCAGGTCGACATCCACCACATCATCCGATGTGTTATACAGAATCGCAATCGTACTGTCATTCCAGGTTTTTAAAATCGCCGCGATCGAATCCGCATGTTCTGAAGCAGATTCCGAAGCGCTCTCATCAGAGCCGCCGCCGTCTGCTGCTAAATCAGCAGAAACAGATACCTTTGCATTCCCGTCACAAAGCTCCTCGACCTTCTCAACCGTGCCCCGCGTGATTTCCGGATTCTCGTTCCGAAGCGCAATCGCACGCTTATAATAATTCAGGATCGATGTCTCATCTACAAGCTGCTCATCCGCAGCCGCAAAGGACGAGGTGATTCCTTCCTCAGCATCCTCCGGGCCATTCGTCATCCCTTCGGTGTCCACATCCGACCAGTACATCGGGAGACGCTTGTTCTCATCCGCGCTTCCCTTGCTCTTCATGCCGATCTCTTCGCCATAAT
The DNA here is from genome assembly GCA_021199475.1 of Lachnospiraceae bacterium. Taxonomy (GTDB): domain Bacteria; phylum Bacillota; class Clostridia; order Lachnospirales; family Lachnospiraceae; genus Choladousia. The sequence continues at coordinate 65,366 of JAJQHZ010000085.1, read as the reverse complement.
AGACAAAGGTGTTCCCGCTCATGGTCATCAGCAGACCCGCCGCCATTTTCATATCGTTCTCATCCGAGACCAGCGCGTTGGAAATACGTCCGGTATCATGGTTGGATATAAAAGCGGCATCGATATAATCAGCGTTTTCCGCGGAAAAATCCTCCTGCCACTGGAGCATGGAATCCATCAGGCTGGAGATCTTAAGCGTTCCCCGCGCCGCCTTAATCAGCTTTCCTTCCGCTTCCGCCATGTCGAAATTAAACATACTCGGCGTCCCGCTCGCGTAGTAATCCGTGATGGTCGCCTCATTGGCCCAGACCTCAGACACCATATAAAAATCCGGATCCAGGCTCAGGCAGTACGAATACAGCCAGTTCAGAACTTCCGTATTAAACGCCGTGTCGCTCTCCTCAAAATGCAGTGCTGCGTCCATGCGGAAGCCGTCCACACCCATGTTGATCCAGTAAGCGGCAATCTCTTCCAGCTCCGCGCGCAATGCCTCATTGGAAAGATCGAGATCCGGCATCTCCGACCAGAATACGCCCTCATAGTACCAGGTACTCCCGGCGAATTCCGTCCCGGAGACATTGTCCTCCAGCTCTGCCGCCGACTCCTTTGCTGCTTCTTCATCAGCCGCTGCTTCCTGATCTGTTTCCGCATCGGCCGTCGATGCAGCGTCTCCGCTCGCAGTAGGAATTTCATAATAGCTGCTGCTCTGCTGTTCCCTTGAAAAATGATAATATCCCACATAAGGACATTCATTCTCATCCGGCTCTTCCCCGTCCTCCAGCGCAGCAAGATACGCACAGGCCTCCTGGAACCACTCATGCTGCGAGGAGGTATGATTAATCACAAAATCAATCACAACCTTTATCCCGCGCTCATGGCATTCCTCCACCAGAGCCTGAAATTCCTCCAGCGTGCCATACTCTTCATCGATGCCGTAATAATCTGTCACATCGTATTTATGGTACGTCGTCGACGGCATCACCGGCATCAGCCAGATTCCGTCAAAGCCCATCTCTTCGATATAATCAAGCTTTTCCCGCACGCCATTCAGATCGCCGATGCCATCGCCGTCCGAATCATAAAACGAGTAGACAAAAATCTCGTAATAATTGCGGTAATTATCAGCTGTCGTTTCCACCGCCGATAATTCGGCATCTTCCTGCTTCATCTCCGGCAAATCAGCCATACCAGCGTCAGATATTTCCGTCTCCGGTAATTCCGTGTCCTCACTGGCAGCCGTTCCCGTCCCCGCCTCTGCCAGGACCGGAGCCGCCTGCCCGAAGCACAAAGCGACTGCCAAAAACAGAACCGGCAACAGGTGATTGAACCCTCTGCCGGTCACTTTCCGTTTTCGCCAGAAAGCAGCAGACAGAGCAGAAGACGCCATCTCATATGCGTGATTTCTCATTCTGTTCCCCAGGCCTCTGCCTTTCTTAATTGGCTCCCTTCCTTCCATTTGAAGCAGGGAATCTTCATAACAGTAACCCCTTCGCACAGCCACTGCCAAATGTCAGCCCTTCACTGCGCCGCCGGTCACGCCCTCTACATAGTACTTCTGCAGGCACATGAACAGGATCGTCACCGGGATAGCGACGAGCACACCGCCCGCGCAGAACCTTGTGTAGTAGCCCTGATAATCGTTCGTCCATACCCAGCGCGTCAGCGCAACCGCCACGTTGTAGCTGTCGCTGTAGCCGAACGCCACGTAGGAAGCCATCACATAATCACACCATGGCGCCATGAACGCAGTCAAAGCCGTATAGATGATGATCGGCTTGGTCAGCGGCATGATGATCGTCATCATAATCCGCGCGTTGGAAGCGCCGTCAATACGGGCTGCCTCGTCCAGCGCTTTCGGGATCGTATCAAAATAGCCCTTGCACACATAATAGCCCATGCCGGAGCTTGCGCACGTCACCAGGATCAAGCCCGGGATCGCACCCGCCTGCGTCAGCCCGAACTGCTTTAACAGGAAATACAGGCAGATCATGGTCAGGAATCCGGGGAACATGCCCAGGATCAGCCAGAGCTGCATCATGGCCTGTCTTCCCGCAAAGCGGGATCTGGACAGCGCATAAGCCACACCCACAATCATAATTGTATTCAGAATCGCCACGAAAATCGCGATCACCAACGTGTTCAGATACCATTTCGGGAACGAACTCTCCGAACCGAACAGCCAGGTATAATTATCAAGGGAGAACTCCTTCGGCACAAAATATGCCACCATCCCGCCATATTCTGTCGCGTAGGAACGGAAGCTCTGCAGCACCAGCCCTACAAAGGGGAACAGCCAGACAATGCTGATGAGAATAAGCGCGATGTAAATAATCGTATTGATCATCCGGTTATGTCCGCTTTGAGATCTCAATTTCTTCTCATTCATTATTGGAATCCCTCCTCATCTCTTACAGACGGCAGGATCCGGTATACAACCAGAGAAATCACAGCCGTTACCACAAATACCATAATACCGATGACAGCCGCCATACGGTAGTTTGTATCGTTCACAGTCAGCTTGTACAGCCAGGTGATCAGCAGATCCGTGTAGCCCGCGCCGCCTGACAGATTCATCGAAGTCGGATTGCCCTGCGTCAGCAGGTAAATGACATTGAAGTTGTTCAGGTTGCCGGTAAAGGATGTCAGCAGATACGGTCCGAGCACGAAAAGCATATACGGAAGCGTGATCTTCCGGAACATCTGCCATGCATTCGCCCCGTCAATCCTGGCACTCTCATAGAGATCCTCGGGGATGTTCATCAAAATACCGGTCGTCATCAGCATCATGTAAGGAATACCGATCCACACATTGATCAGAATGATCAGCACCCGCGAGTACATCGCATTCGACCAGAATGGTATGTAATTCTGTATAATCCCCCATTTTATCAGATACGTGTTCACCAGTCCGTCATTCGCGAACATCTTGTACATATACAGCAGGGATACAAACTGCGGAACTGCGATGGTCACGACCAGAATTGTTCTCCACAGCTTCTTAAATTTAATCCCCTTTTTGTTAATCATGATTGCCACGCCAAGGCCAAGGAAAAAGTTCAGGAAGGTCGCAAAGAACGCCCAGACCAGGGTCCATCCCAATACCGTGACAAAGGTAGAGCCAAACCCGGATGTCCCCACGGAGAACAGATTCTTAAAGTTCTCCAGTCCGACCCACCAGAACAGGTTCGTCGGCGACTGATGATCCGCGTCATAATTCGTAAACGCAACACAGATCATGAAGATAATCGGCAGGATCACAAACACAAACACGCCCAGATTCGGAATTGCCAGCAGCGTAATGTGGAAACGCTCATTCAGAAGAGACTTCAGATCCTGCCGACCGGTCGGCAGTTCCTTCCCGGCCTCGAGCGCCTTCTGAATCCGTCTCTGCTGCCCGACATTCATTCTCCAGATGTAAACAAACGCAATCACGACAAATATGCTCAGAATACCATACAGCAGGATCAGAAAACTGTTGTCCCCGTATACGGTGATCGGCACAATGCCGCTTTTGTCAATGTAGGATTCCACGGTGCCCAGTGTCGGAAGCTTTGCCAGATAGCCGGCGCCGAATGTCACCATATAATAAATAAATAAAATCTCCAGCGCCAGAAACAGCACACCGCGCAGAAACTGCCGGTGCACCAGCTGTCCAAATCCCATGATTACAAAGGACAGCTTTGCGGTCCAGTCACCTTCCTTGAAGGTCGTACCTATTTCCGCGATATTCCTGCCCAGCTGCGCAAAAAAACGGCTGACGCCGGAAGAAAGCCCTTTTTTCTCACTCATTGCGGCCTTCACCCTCCCTTTCAGTAAAACGTTGTTTTTCCAAAAATACCCCTATATCAGTACAGACCGCCAATCGACGGTCTGTACCATATGATTATTTCAGAATATTTTCGAAAATGATCCCAGCAAATCTCAGCCAGCGTAGCTCTGCAGCGTCTCCTGGAATGTCGTCAGAGCCGCGAGCAGATCCTCGTCAGAGCTGTCATTGTAGGTGCCAGCGATGATGTCATCGCCAAAAGAGGTAGAAAGTGTCCAGAAGTCATCCGGATACTGACCCTGCGGGATCGTGAAAGCCAGCTGCTCAGCCAGTGCGGAAAGAGCCTCATCGGCCTGTACCGCTTCATCAGCCTGTGCCTCGAGGTTCGACGGACCCCAGCCTACTTCATTGTAACGTGCAAGCTGTACTTCTGCGCTGGTGAGATACTCAGCAAGTTCCATGCATACAACTGCCTTGCCAACTTCGGTCTGCGGCTTTACGCCCATCAGCTTGAATCCGCCGAAGCCGCTCATCTGATACTCGGTATCGTCTACGGTAAAGGTCGGAAGCTTCGCGCATGCGTAGTTGTCGCCAAACAGCTCCTGTGCTGCGGAAGAATCCCAGGTACCGCTGACGATCGCTGCAGCGTTGGTCGCATCGCCTACGGAGGAACCATTATAGAATGCGGAAGAACTTGTCAGCTCGATGATCTTCTTGAAAGCTGCTACGCCTTCATCCGTAGCGTAGGTGATATCGGAGCTCACAAACGCACCCGTCTCATCGGACTCATAGGTCGCCGTGCAGCCGGTAGCGAAGAAGAATGCCGGCTGATACCAGCCACTGTTAATCTCCATGTAAAAGCCCTTGCCAGCCGCTTCGCAATCCGCAAGGATCTGCTCCAGAGTAGAAGCATCCGTGATCACGCTGCTGTCATAATACAGGAAATAGCCATTGTCAGAGGTCAGCGGGAATGCATAGGTAGACTCGCCGGACATTGCCGCCAATGCCGCGCCGTCGTCATTGTTCTCAGCAACGAAGGTCGCATAGTCGCCGGTCAACTCCATCAGAGCGCCCGCGCTTACCAGACGTGCCATCTGATCCTGCGCAAATCCATAGATATCAGCGCCAGCCTCAACGTCCGTGATCATGTTGCTCGCCGCATCGCCTTCGCCAACGGACTCAACCGTCACGGTGTAACCGGAATAATTCTCATTCGAAGCGAGGAACTCCTCTGCCTTCTCCTGTGTGAATGCTGTAACTTCATCTGCCACCCAGATTGTGATGGTGCCTTCGCCATACTCAATCTCATCCGCCGATGCAACCGGAGCCACGCTCATAACCATGCCCGCTGCCAGTGCAACCGCAAGAACTTTTTTGCTTTTCATGTGTTTGTCCTCCTTAATTCGGTATTGTAGGGTAATTAAGTAATAAACAGGTACGGGCCCGCCGTCCTGTCTCCCTGCGTTTGCCGCGCAGGTACCGTTCCACGAACAGTGACTCAATGTTGCGCAACCGTTGCGCAATTCTTTGCCCATATCGTTAGTATACCCTATCTGTTTGTTCATGTCAACTATACTAATTAGACAGTATTGCTTTCATTTTTTTGTGCATATTGCACAGTTCTGGTTCTTCATATTTTCGCTATCTGTCAAGAGAAAAATGGGATGCGCAACCGCTTGCGTATCCCATTTTTTCATCGTGTTTCCATTTCTTCTAATCGTGTTTCCATTTCTTCTCAACCACAGTTCCATTCCGGATATCGCTTCACTTCTAAGCTCCGGCCTGTTCGGCCGCAATGAGCAACGGCCGCGGAGATACGGCCTGCTCTTCTGAGCAGTTAACTCTTCTGAACAGTTAGGTCTTCTGAACAGTTCCTTAATTTGTAAAATACAGGAAATCCGCGCATGCGCGCTCGCCTTCAGAGAGCAGCGCATTCATGACCTGCCCGTCAAAATACAGCGTGGAGGATCCGCCTCCGTCGAGATTGTAGGCAAACTGGCATCCATAGGACTGGAAGATGCTGACCAGATCGGAGCCGTTCAACCCATTATAGCTTCCCGTGTTCGTTACCACGATGACATAATGGTTCTGGCTCACCATGCCGACCGCGGTGCGCGGATAATACTTCAGCACCTCATCATAGGAATCATCCAGTCGTCCCTGCGCAACTCCGTTTGAGATCAGCACCGGCCCGAACACATACGTATCCTTCACATCCAGCTTTAACAGATCCGCCGCCCGCAGTCCCTGCTCCGCGGCAAACATCGTCCCGTCTGAGGTGACGCACATCACATTGTATCCGGTCGACTTGTCCGAATATACGACGCCGTTCTTGATACACATACTGTCCGCACGCGGCTTGCCTGTTGAATCAAATCCGCTGCCGTTGATGCCGATAATTCCGTTATGCGAGGATACTGCGCTGGACGTCTTCTGCAAGGTCCCTCCGTAGGAATCATAGGAAAGCGCCGATTTCAGCTGAGTGCTGGCATCCGCCGTCGTGATTTCCGCCACCCAGTACGACGTACTATGTTTCGTCTTTTTCTGCAGTGTAATACTCAGCGTAGAGCTGGTGTAGGTATATTTCGACTTATCCTCGTTTGCGGTTGTGACGCCCTCTTTCGTCTGATCCGTGCGGCGGCCGTTCGAATCTACATAATAAATGCCGACCCACTTGTTTTTCTGCATGACGCCCTTTTTATTAAAGTAGTAGTAATATCCGTCAATCTCATACCATCCGGTCACTGCCACCGAATTTTCGTCAAAATAATACTTTTTGCCGGATTTCGACAGCCACTTGCCGGTCACTGCCCGGCCGGTTTTGCTGAAATAATACCGGTTTCCGGTGCTCGAATCCGTATGCCACTTGCTGACATACATCACGCCCTTGGAGTTAAAATAGTACAGCTTGCCGCTGATTTTCGTCAGCCCGGTCACCATCTGGGAATTGCTGTCAAAATAGTATTTCTTCCCGGACTTTGACAGCCATCCGCTGGTGATCGCCTTTCCGCTGCTCGAGAGGTAATAGGTTTTGCCGCTTTTCACCAGCCATTTCCCATGAAGCATCTTACCTGCTTTTTTGGAGTAATAGTACAGGGAGCCGCCGCGTTTTACAAAACCTGTTTTCCGGACGCCATCGGACGAGCAATAGTAATACTGCTTCTTGTATTTGATGGAGCCCCAGCGCATCTTCCCGTTTTTATCGTAATAGTACCAGTTGCCGTTCACCTTCACCCAGCCGGTCTTATTGGATGTAATGCTGACCGTCGTGTTCGCCTGGTCCACATATTTTGCCGCCTTCGCCGGTCTGCTCCCCGCCAGAGAAAGCATGAAAAACAGAAAAATGGCTATCAGCAAACGTTTTCGAAAAATAACTCCTCGTTCCATCAAAATTCCCCCTTATCTGAAATTCCCCTCTAAGGATCCGCCACAAACGAACTCCTGCATCCTGCCCCGCCGAATACGCAAATCGCAGGTCCTAAAAGCCGCGCCTTGCGCGCCCCTACGCAATCGAGTAGGAGGCGGCTTGTCGGCTCCTACTCGCCCGCGCGGTTGCTGTGTGCCAGTGGCACACGTTTAGCAACGACCGAAGCGGAGCGGAGACAGCGTCCGGCTTCAGCCGGAAAACTCCTTACGCAGCCCTGCGCATAAAAGACAAAAATCCGCCTGCCCTCTCCGGCAGACGGATCTACGAATCACAAAACTATCAAAAAACAACTTCCGTTATTTTATAGCTGCTGTCATCTGCCCATTGCGTCAGTCTCTCTGTGCATTATAACATTATACCAGCTCAAGCACAACGGTCGGAGCACCGTCACCTCTGCGCTGCCCGATCTTCACAATTCTGGTGTAACCACCATTGCGGTCCGCGTACTTCGGAGCGATCTCATCGAACAGCTTTGCCGTCAGATCGATGTCCTTCGTGTTCTTCTTCCTGCCGGCAGTCTCCTTCGGGACTTCCTTTACCGGATAGAGCACCTTGAGCATCTGGCGTCTCGCATGCAGGCGGCTCGGCTTATCCTTCTTGATCTGCTTCTCCACCTCGTCATAAACGGTAACCTTCTTGCCGTCCTGAACTTCCTTTACACGCTTGCCGTCCTTGTCCTTGCGCGCTACCTTTGCGGTAACCGTAACGGTCTCGTAATTATCTCTTTCGCGAACTGCCAGTGCAATCAGATGCTCCGCGATTCTGCGGACTTCCTTTGCCTTCGCCTCAGTGGTGATGATTCTGCCTCTGTAAATCAGAGCGGTCACCTGATTGCGAAGCAGAGCCTTTCTCTGGTCAGATGTTCTGCTGAGTTTTCTATATCCTGACATATGGTATTCCTCCCTGTGTCCTTCACCTGCTTGCGGGCGTATCGATTCACCCGCCAGATGGATGGCGCAGATTCTCCGCTCCTGACAGAGCCGGAGCCGCGCATACACACCGCCACGCGCTTCGGTCTTACTGGCGGCGCGAGAAGGAGCGTTTTTTCACGCACCTCCTGAATATACTGTTACTGTAACCGATCACTGTTCCGTGTCTTCGCAGTGACCTGCTCTATACATTTTTATCTGTTCCGGTTCAGAGTATAGATTCTCACTCTTCACTTGGGTTCAGCGACAGGCCAAACTCCTTCAGCTTTCCAAGCACTTCCTCGAGTGATTTGCGGCCCAGATTCCGAACCTTCATCATATCCTCAGATGTCCGGTTGCAAAGCTCTTCTACCGTATTGATGCCGGCACGCTTCAGGCAGTTGAACGAGCGGACAGAAAGCTCCAGTTCATCAATGTTCATCTCCAGAACCTTCTCCTTCTCATTGTCTTCCTTCTCGTTCATGATCTCTACCGACTTTGCGTTCTCGGAGAGATCAATAAACAGCCCCAGGTGTGCGCTCAGCACCTTTGCCGCAAGGCTCACCGCCTCGTCCGGCTCCAGCGTCGCATTTGTATAAACATCCAGCGTCAGTTTATCGTAATCGGTAACCTGACCCACACGTGTATCCTCGATGGTGAGGTTTACCCTCTCTACCGGCGTATAGATTGCATCCACCGCGATCACGCCGATCGGCATATCCTCGCTCTTGCCTTTCTCCGCGCTGACATACCCACGGCCCTTTGTGATGGTCAGCTCCATGAAAAGTCTGGAGTCCGGTCCACCGTTCAGTGTCGCAATGACCTGATCCGGATTCATAATCTCGATGTCCTGATCGACCTGAATATCCGCGCCCGTCACGACACCTTCCCCTTCAAATTCGATGTACGCGATCTTAGCCTCATCTGTCTCGCTGGTATTCTTGATCGCCAGCGATTTGATGTTCATGATAATCTCTGTAACATCCTCTTTGACACCAGGGATAGAGCTGAATTCATGCAGCACGCCTTCGATCTTGACCTGACTCACAGCCGCGCCCGGCAGAGAAGAAAGCATAATCCTTCTCAGCGAATTGCCAAGGGTTGTCCCGTAACCACGCTCCAGCGGCTCGACCACAAAACGGCCAAATCGTTTATCTTCTGACATTTCTGCAATTTCAATTTTGGGTTTGTTAAAATCAAGCACTCTATAGCCCCTCCTTTTTGGGTTAATTGACTGAGGGTTTTCACGCACATATTACTTAGAATAGAGCTCGACAATAAGCACCTCGTTGACCGGAACATCGATCGCTTCTCTGGACGGAAGCTCCTTGACGGTTCCCTTCAGTGCCTCCGGATCTGCCTCCAGCCACTCCGGTACCAGACGGCCGCCGGTCGATGCAAGAATGTCCTTATATCTCTGGGAGCTCTTGCATTTCTCTTTGATCTCAATCGTATCACCGGCCTTCACAAGGTAGGACGGGATGTTCACCTGCTTGCCATTCACAAGGACATGCTTGTGGTCAACGATCTGACGCGCTTCCTTTCTCGTCCTGGCAAACCCAAGGCGGAAAAGGACATTGTCCAGGCGGCTCTCCAGCATAACCATCAGGTTCGTACCGGTCTGGCCCTGCATCTTGTCAGCCTTCTTATAATAATTGCGGAACGGCTTCTCCAGCACGCCGTAGATAAATTTTGCTTTCTGTTTCTCGCGGAGCTGCAGTCCATACTCACTTACCTTGCGGTTGGATCTCTTCAGCTCTCTTCTGGACTTCTTGTCATACCCCAGAACGGTCGGCTCCAGGCCGAGCGATCTGCATCTTTTAAGAACAGGAACTCTGTTAACTGCCATTTTGATAGACCTCCCTGATTAGACTCTTCTGCGCTTCGGCGGACGGCATCCGTTGTGCGGAACCGGCGTCACGTCGCGAATACTGGTAACTTCAAGACCATTTGCGGAAAGCGCGCGAATCGCTGCTTCTCTTCCCGAACCCGGTCCCTTTACAAATACATCTACCGTCTTCAAGCCATGAATCAGAGCTGCCTTGGTCGCGGTCTCCGCAGCCATCTGTGCTGCGTACGGAGTCGATTTTCTCGAACCTCTGAATCCGAGTCCGCCGGCACTTGCCCATGATAAAGCGTTCCCCTGCGCGTCCGTCAACGTAACGATCGTATTGTTGAAGGAGGACTTGATATGTGCCTGTCCGCGCTCGACGTTCTTCTTAACACGTCTCTTTGTCACTTTTTTCGTAACTTTCTTAGCTGCCATATCTGAATTAACCTGCTTTCTTCGAATGAATTTAACGATTGTTTCACGAATGCAGTCTGTAATCTGTCACTGCATTACTTCTTCTTGTTCGCTACCGTCCTCCTCGGACCCTTGCGCGTTCTCGCATTATTCTTCGTGTTCTGTCCACGAACCGGAAGGCTTCTCCTGTGACGGATTCCTCTGTAGCATCCAATCTCCTGAAGTCTCTTGATGTTCAGCGCGGTCTCTCTTCTGAGATCACCTTCTACGATATAATGCTCGCTGATGACATCCTGAATTCTTCTGACTTCCTCATCCGTCAGGTCTCTGACGCGTGTGTCAGGATTCACATTCGCCGCGGCGAGAATCTTGTTTGAACTCGTTCTGCCAATCCCGTAGATGTAGGTCAAACCGATCTCCACGCGCTTTTCTCTTGGTAAATCGATACCAGAAATACGTGCCATGTGTTTTGTTCCTCCATTTCCTGTAATACATCTTCTTTGTCAGTCTGCCGCCGTTTTCTCAAGAGTGTTCATAGCAAAGCTGGCGCTCCGTCTAACTCCTCACACACTCTTCCGGTGTCATCCCTGATCACATTTCGGATGTATTACCTGCGCATCTGCCATTGCGATGCAATTTTATTTGCAGATGCTCTCCTGATGTTGTTTCTAACTGGGGCGTAAACCAGTACGCCCAGCCGCCATACGGCGACCTTTCCGGCCCATTAAGCCATGGCCCTGATTCTGCCTGCGCTCACCCTGGCATACAAAAGCAATCGAAAACCGAATCCGATTGTTCGGAAGCTTCCCATTCCTTTCCTGCCAAAGGGATATCTGCGCCTTCGCACAAACTTGCCTTGCGCGGCATCTGCCTGCGCATCCGTTCTCTTTCGGAACGCGCGCTGCTCCCCGGCGGTGTACATTGGGGAGACCAGGCACTGCCTGTTCCTGTGCCGGTATTAAAAGCAATATCACAACGAAATAAATCTGCGCAATCCTGACTTATAAAACAGTGGCAGCGGTAAAACGAAATCGTTCACCATCCTTCCGGCCAGATCCATCCAGCCAAACAGTACCTGCTATATATAAGTAAGAGTTTATATTCACACCGAATCTGTTGTCGAATGAAATTTGATTTCATTCGGTTTCATTCGATCATCCTATCGCATGAATCCCTCTTTATTCCATCGTTCTATTGTTCTTCGACAGCACTTCGCTGTATTTTGCAGCTGTTTCCTGTCGGTACCGCCAGTTGTTTCGTGTTACCCCTGTCTCTGCTTATGCTTCGGATTCTCGCAGATAATCATGATTCTGCCTTTTCTCTTGATTACCTTGCACTTCTCACAGATGGGCTTCACTGATGACCGAACTTTCATGTTCAATCCTCCTTTCGCTCATGTGCCGCCTTTTTTCTCAAAAGCGACGGCTTTTCGCTATGCGCTGTATTTTTTTTCAGTCACAAAAAGGCACAGAGATAGTGCCTCTGCAAAAAGCATTTGTCAGTATACCATACAGATATTGGAAAAGCAAGCGGTTTTTCGGATTTTTCCTGGCTTTTCGGATTTTTCCTGGCTTTTCTTGCCGCTCTTGCCGTCTGTTCTTGCCTTTTCTTTGCCCAGCCTTTCGGGCACGCTTTCATGTATCTCATGCACTTTTCGTGCGGCTTTCAGGCATTATTCACACGTTCAGGTATATCCAAGCTGCGCTTTCAGTTTCATAAGCTCTGTCTCCGCACGCAATGCACGTTCTTCAGCCCTGTCTGCTCTCTGCCGTTCCATCTCTGCATTTTTTCGTTCCCGCTCCGTATTCTCTCGTTCTTCTTTCCTTCCCTCAATAATTCCTTCTGCACGGCCTTCTGCACGGCCTTCTGCACGGCCTTCAATCATTCCTTTCTCCCGGCCTTCGATTATTCCTTTCTCCCGGCCTTCCGCTATTCCTTTCTCCATACCCACAGTCAACCCTTGTGTCATGCCTTCATTCAATGCCTCATTTTTCAAATCTTCCATCCAGTCTCTAAGTGCTTCACACATATTCACTCCATCTCCCTTCCCACATTGTGCTGTGTCATTTCGTGCCATCAGTGTTTTTATTTCTCTGGAATCCGTCAATTCCGAAATCGCGTCAACGATTACTCCCGGCAAGTTAGAAAATGCATCCTCATTTTGTTCGAGGTACTGCTTTAATTTAACCTTATCGCGAGAATATTTTACAAATCCAAAAACAGCACGAAGCTCCTTGCCATATGTTTCGAGTTCCGCATCGCTGATTTTATTAACCTCGAGTAAATGCATCTCATAATCCGACGCATATGGTGCCCACGAACTGTCCAAAAACATCTCGGACAGGCGCCGGGGTCCCTTCCATGGTTCCATTCCCCAGTAAATCACGAGAGTAATACATGGAATGATTCGATCCTCTGCCAGAAACCTTCCAAGGAATTCCCCGCCTGACTTTCCGGATGCGGGAATATCCTCTCCCGGAAGAGAATCCTTTTTCTTGTTCAATAAGGCAGCATTTCGGTCTGTAATCGTTCGAACCTGGCGCGCATAGTTGATGAAATCAACTTCCATCACACGGAAAGGCATCAGGAAAGAATCGCTCTCCTGATTCTCTATTCCTAAAATAGCCAGCACCTGCTCAGAGCCAAGCTTCTTAATAACATCGCGGTAATTCGTAAGCGTCGTATGGCTCTGTTCCTTCACCCGCAAAAGCGAAACTTCCTTAATATTATCGTCGGAAATATCCGCTGCCTCGACAGGAACCGGCGCAAACACCGCATGGTTGAAAACATCTGCGACATTCTCATTATTCTCAAAAATAACAGAAGTCGCAGAATCTTTTGGCTTCCCCTGACCGGGGATTTTCCCATCAATTTCTCTGTTAACAGTCTTCTCTTTGGGTGAAAGAATATTACCCGCAGATGCTGCCTGCTTTCCATTTCTTTTTTCTTCATTCATTTGATGGTTACACAACAAACCACCCCGGGATGCAGAAATATGGGGAAATTGTAAACACACACATAAATACCTGTCTATAATCTAACCTATATCATGCGCTTAGTCAATATTTATTTTATTAATTGATTATTAAAATATATTTTCGGTATATTCACGATTTTTACAAGCACCTTTCGACAGTTCCTTAATGGATGAACGTAAGTGTTAAATTGCTCATAAACCTCCTGGTCATTTCTCTGTACACCGGCAAAGAGGGTGCTATTGTCTATAGCACCCTCTTTTAACGGCTTCTTTCATTATTACCGTGCTTATATTCAAAAGTCTTCAGCAAAATACCTTATGCTTCTTACACAGTTATCGTGCGAATCACAGACTGTAATAATCCGTAGGAGCTGTCACGAAATTACCTGCCCATCTTGCACCGCCTAACGCGCGAATCGAAGATCATAAAAACCTCGACGCTCTACGCCCCGCTGCGCCTGTTTTTTATGGTCTGTGTTTCATACGTTATCCGGCAAAATCCGGGTATGTTATTATGCAACAATTCCTTAGTTAGAACTATAATTCAGAGTTCCATAGATATTTCGCACATATCCATTTGATGAACTAGCTGGTTCATATGCTTTGGCCCCGCCAATGACATTCACGGTAACTCCCCGCTGCACAGTGAGTGACTTTGCATTTATAACAGTTGCTGATTTACTGCTGGTTTTGACTGTCACATCACCCCCTGCGAAATTAACAGATTTTGCCTGGATCGCGTTTCCGGTGCTGTTAATGGTAAGTGTTCCGCTCCCCGTAAAGGTAATGGCTGATTTTGAGTAAGATGTAGAAACAGAATTATTAAATACATTTTCGGTTCCTTCCATTGCCTCAATGATAATAGTTTCCAGGCCTGTATCCAGTTTGTTCGGTATAGTGACCCCAGCTAAAATAATATAACGGGAGTCTATGTCTGTTGAGGATGTGGAAAAGTAGACATTGTAGGTTTTACTCGGATCACTCTGTACCAGTGTCAGACCAGTGGCTGACGAATATGCGAAATAAGATCCGGATCCGGTTTTGGCTCTGTTGCCTTCAATCCATGCGATTCCCTTAGACAAATCAATCCACGCACCTTTTGCGACTACAATCGTACGTGTCGAGGTATAGTTCCGCAGGGAAGCGGTGATTGTCGTTACGCCCTCGCTTACGCCATAGACCGTTCCATTTGCGTCTACGGTGGCGATGCCAGGATTGCTGGACGACCAGGTCACATCACTTGCCTGATCCGTCATATTCGAAGCGCCCTCCAGCACAACAGGGATGGTAAGAGAATGTCCTTTTATAACAGCCGGATCTGACTCTCCAAAGGAAAGGCCTGTAGCCGGAATCTCAGACACTACTTTTATCTCACAGTTGGCAGAGTATGAACCCACCTTCACCGTAACCTTTGCGGTGCCCAGCCCGGTTGCATGTAGCGTTCCATTCTGATCCACCGTGACAACACTGGCTGTATCTGTCGACCAGACAGCGGTATCTGTGGTATCCCCAGGTGTAATTGTATGGCCAAGGGAACAGGTTTCACCAATGCTGAGCGTCAGGCTCGTACTATCAAGAGAAACTCCGGTAGCAGGAACGGAAACCGTGACTACACATTTAGCAGATATTTTGCCTGATATTTTTGCTTTAATCGTTGTTGTTCCAGCCCCTGTTGCTGATATCGTACCATCTGAACTGACTGTCGCGACAGATGAATTAGAGCTCGTCCACGTGACATCTCCATATGAACCAGACGGTGACAGCTTATATTTCAGCTTCTGTGTGTCACCCTTATTCATAGACAGCTTTGATTTAGTAAGCTTGATCTTAGTAACCTTTTTCTTAACTGTAACTTTACACGTTGCGCTTACGTCACCTGAAATTTTAGCCGTAATAGTCGCCGTTCCGGTCTTTTTGGCAACCAGCTTTCCGTTTTTATTTACGGATACAACGCTGGAATTGCTGCTGCTCCAGGAAATTTTTTGCGTGGTGTCCAGCGGTTTCACAGTCGCGGTCAGCGTTCTGGTTCCGCCGACACCCATTTTAAGACTGGAGGTCTCAAGCTTCACGCTTTTTGCTTTCACCTTTACTTTTACTTTACATTTCGCTGTCAGACCACCTGACGAGGAAACAGTGATGGTCGCTGTTCCTGCTTTATTTGCGGTAATTGTTCCAGTTGAATCAACAGACGCAACGCTCGAATCGCTGCTGCTGAACGTCAGTGATGCGGTGGAGCCGGAAGGAGACAATGAGTATTTGAGCTGTTTTGTTTTTCCCTTATTCAAAGATATTGAGGTACTTTTAAGCACAATTTTCTTTGCTTTTTTCTTTACGGTGACCTTACAGGAGACGGAAATATTGTTGGATGTACTTGCCGTAATCGTCGTAGTTCCTCTTTTCTTCGCCGTGACGACCCCGTTCGCATCGACGGAAGCAACGGATACATCACTGCTCATCCATGAAACGGACGAATTTGCCCCGGATGGATACTGCGTGACAGTGAACCTGATCTGCTCGTTCAAAGCCATCTCAGCGCGGCTGGAGGACCATGAGAGTTTTGATGCGGCAACAGAGGATGTGGAAGCGGTCCCTGAACTAGAGCTGGAGTTCCCGCCAGCTGCCGTGACAGTGATCGTCCATCCGCCGCCGCTTTTTGTCTCGTACCGGGACTGTAATGTCCCTAATCGGGAATCATAGCTGTAATAACTCATGGAAACGATACAGGATACCGTAGCGGTTCCTGCTGATTCTCCTTTGATTGTGCGGGATTGCCCGCTTCCAGAAATACTGACCACGCTGCTATCAGAGCTGGACCACACATAGGTATAGCTTACACCACCGTAAGCGCTATAGCTGGTTTCCGGCTGGGATGCGGTCAGCGTAGTAGTTCTTCCTACCGTCAGTGTAGTAGCGGCTGAGGCCGATGCAGAAAATAACAACAGCGCAATCATCAAAAAAAACGGACGTAATATTCTCTTTTTCATACCAATTTCTCCTTCCGGGAAAACTTCTGTTTATATATCTGAACCAATTATAGCATCGTTTCTTTTCAAAAAATAAGAATCCCAAATATTATGGGATTCTTAGCTTTATGCCCTTCGTCGTTCCCGTTTATTCCATAAAAATCCGGAATACATGAAGCAGATCCGTTTTATTCTCAAGACCCAGCTTTTTCAGGATACTGGTTGTCTGATTCTGAATGGTTTTCCGTGTAGACTGCAGCTGCACATCTTTTCCCATCAGATTAGAAAACACCGCCATTTCCGCCTCCGAAAGACAGGAGATCGCGGATTGTGCTATTACATATTCCTGCGCGGTATACCCCTGTGAAAGCTCCCTTACGGTCGCTGCGAGAAGCTCATGCTGTCCTTTAAATATGTACCCGGAAGCAAAGGCCTCTTTGCAGGCCTTCAAAATCACATCTGGTGCATCGATTGCTGTCAATATCAGCACTTTAGCATCTGTCATAATGCGGATTTCCCTTGACGCTCGTATGCCATCAGAGAACGAATTTCCCAGATTCAAATCCATCAAAACAACATCCGGCTGATCCCGGCAGGCCATGCTGACAGCGGATTCCTCATCGCCACAGCATCCGACCACTTCGAATTCCGGGGATTTTTTGAGTGTTTTCTGAATCAGGTACAGAAAATCCGGATCATCATCTACAACCATCAGTCTTATTTGTTCCTGCTCATGAATTGTGCTCATGATGTGTCCTCTGCTTTCTGCGCTCATTAGGCAGGTAAAGTGTAAATACTGTTCCCTTTCCATCCATTGTTGCCGGGGATTTTACCTCGATTGTCCCACCATGCCTGCGCACAACCTTCTGACACCAGGAAAGTCCCAGGCCAAAATGCATGTCATCCTTTTTATTTGTATAATATGGTTGAAATACCTTCTGCTGTATTTCCTCCGGAATTCCTTTTCCATTATCCTCGACTTCAATGCGAACCATGTTTGTTTTCTGATTCGAACGTCTCGGCTGCTTCCTTCTATGTAATGGTCGATGCCGAACAGGTTTTGTAAATCGAAGCGTGAGCATACCTTCCTCGCCCGGAACCATGGCCTCCATCGCATTTTCAACCAAATTTACCAAAACCTCTTTCATCAGACTATAATCGCAGAATACAGAAGACTGTGTGTTTTCTACGTTAATAATAACCCGCCCATTCCAGTTTTTCAGACGTTCCTCTCTGATTTCCTGAAACAATTGATAAACTATCACTTCCCGGCACTGCGGAACAATTTCTTTCTCATATCTGCTGCTGCGCTGCAGCAACGCCTCAATCTGATCTACAGAACGATTGATAATATCTGCTTCTGCATGACTGTCCCGCAGCTCCGGATCGCGGATGGCATCCGCGCACCAGCGTATTTTCGCAGTTTCGTTTTTCACCATATGCATCAGGTAAGAGGAAGCTTTTGCCTGACTGCTTTCCCCCTCCGTCCAGTCAAAATGTTCCTTTTGCAGCCGCAGCCCCCATGCTCCGTCTTGAAACATCTGCCGCACATAGAACAGAAATAATACCGGAAGTATGATAATATTTCCCTGCCACATCTTATACAGCTTCTCCAGCTTTAACAGATGGAATCCGAAAAGCGTGATCAGCCAGTAATCAACCGGAATCAGAACGATAAACACCACCATACGCCTTTGACCAAACTGCGGAGTATTCCGTTCTTTGGCCAGAGAAATGCAGATTAGCAAAGCCGAGGCAGCTCCGTAGATCAGGTTATAGATCGCCACATTCCGGAACGCATCCGGCTGTGCCTGCGCAATCTCCCGCGTCTGGAGCGGCGAATAAGCAAACGCAAAAGTAACTGCCGGAACATACAGGATTCCACAAAGCAGCAAAAACAGCTTCGACTTTTCCTTATCCAACCGGCAGAAATAGAATGTAAAAACCATCACACAGGGCATGGCCAGGTAATACAAAATTGCGGTCAGAATTGAATTAAGCATATCCTCCAGATCACGACTGATTCCGAATACATATACTCTCATACCAGCACATATTCCCGCACCTACCAGGAATTCCTTAAATACTCCAAGACTCAGAATCAGTCCGCAGATCAGACACCATTGATTAATCCGGTTCTTTGGATCCGATAAAAACACAGTGCCATACATGATCCATACGAATACCGAGAAAAAAAGCAGCAATCCAGGCTGTAACCCATTTTCCATTTCGTATTATTTATCTCTCCAGATGATTCTTCCCTTGGTCAGATCATACGGCGACAATTCGATTGTAACCTTATCACCGGGAAGGATACGGATAAAGTTCATGCGAAGCTTTCCGCTGATGTGCGCGAGCACAACATGCTTATTCTCCAGTTCTACGCGAAACATCGCGTTCGGAAGCTTCTCAATCACTTTTCCTTCTACTTCAATGACATCTGCCTTCGACATATTTACCTCCATTCGTCATTCAATCTCTCTATACTGCCTTACTATTTTTCGCACGTGTGCGTCCAATGTAATCTCGCTCATTCTCGCAAGAAGCGGCTGCGGCAAGTGCGTAATGAGCTGCACATGCTTCCGCTTTTTTCGTTTCGGATGCTCCAGAGTCCGGCTTTTTCCGTCCGCCAGGAGCAGATATGAGTTTTCTGTCACAATCCTCTCATGTAAATCAGAGTCTGCAGTCTTTTTGCCTGTGGGAAGAACCTGATTCCCGGTTTTCGGGACTCCCACGCCATCTGCCGATACCTCTTCAACCACGGCGTATAGCTTCCCTTTATCATGTCCGGCCAGAGAAACTGCCAGCATCCTTGACGTCCAAACCTTCATCCTCCGGCCGTCCTTTCCTCTCGTTTTTCAGTAAACGTTCCACACGGCAATTCGCTGTGCTGCTGCGTAGAAACTACCATCATCCATCCCGCTCCACCTGTGACCTCGCTCGTAAGTGCAGAGAGCTGGCGGTGCAGTTCGTTCTCTACTCTGTCAGGGACAATATCTCCGGCTCGCCATCCGTGATCAGGATCGTATTCTCATAATGTGCCGCAAGGCTTCCATCCTCGGTCACGACGGTCCAGTTATCATCCAGCCATTCCACATCCGGCCTTCCGGCAGTAATCATCGGCTCCACCGCCAGCGTCATGCCCTTTACCAGCCGTATGCCTCTGGTCCTCTGACGGAAATTCGGTATCTGCGGATCCTCGTGAAGCGCGTGTCCGATGCCGTGTCCGACCAGATCCCGCACGACGCCATAGCCAAACTGATCTACATAATCATTGACCGCTGCGGAGATTTCATGCAGCCGGTGTCCTTCCTTTGCCATTTTGATTCCGCGGAAAAAGCTCTCCTGGGTCACATCAATCAGCTTTTGTGCCTCCGGTGAAATCTGTCCGACCCCGTAGGTGCGTGCCGCATCTGAATGCATTCCTTTATAAATCAGACCCGCGTCAACGCTTACAATATCTCCTTCGTGCAAAATCCGACCCTTGTGCGGGATCCCATGCACGACTTCCTCATTGATAGAAATGCAAAACGATGCCGGAAATCCGTTGTAATTCAGAAAGTTTGCGGTACATCCGAAGCTGCGGATAACCTGCTCCCCAATCTTGTTCAGTTCCCAGGTCGATACACCCGGACGGATTGCGGCTGCCAATTCCTTGTGCACAATATTTAATAATCTTCCGGCTTCTCTCATCAGCTCAATTTCATGCCGGGATTTGATCGATACCGCCATTTCACGCCTCCAGAATCGTGACAATCGCAGCAAACACATCGTTCATGTCCTGTGTGCCATCCACTGTCTTCAGAATATTCTGTCCATCATAGTACTCAATCAGCGGCTGGGTCTGATCATGGTACACGCTCAGTCTTTTCTGCACTGTCTCCGGCTTGTCATCATCGCGAAGAATCAGCTTGTCACCGCATACCTCGCACACATCGCCCGTTTTCGACGGATTGTACACGATGTGATACGTAGCGCCGCAGCCCGTGCACGCTCTTCTGCCTGACATTCTTGTGACTATATTCTCATCCGGCACATCTACATTGATGGCAAAGTCAAGACCTGAACCAGCCTTTTTCAGAGCCGCATCCAGCGCCTCGGCCTGCGGAATCGTCCGCGGAAACCCGTCCAGAATATAGCCGTTTTTGCAGTCATCCCAGGATACCCGGTCAATCACCAGGTCTACTGTCAGTTCATCCGGAACCAGAAGCCCCTGATCCATGTACTCCTTCGCTTTCTTCCCGAGCTCCGTACCATTTTTGATATTGGTCCGGAAAATGTCTCCGGAAGAGATATGCGGCACCTGATATTTCGCCGCAATCATTTTTGCCTGCGTCCCTTTGCCCGCTCCCGGCGCGCCTAACATGACGATCTTCATTTCCGCGTCCTCTTTTCTTTCCATTTAGACGATTTTATGATACCTTATGGCTTGACCTCAGTATCACTCAATCATTGAATCAGCAAAATGGTATGATATATCATTTCTCGTTTCTTCCTAAATACACTGCGTCGTGTGTTCGTTTCGCGTTCATAATACAGATACCATAAATTTCCCTATAACCCATTTTAGTGTACTCTCGGCTGACCATTTTCCAGCGGTCTGTATGTGCTTCGTCAAGGAGCGATTCCACAATTTCCTGTGCATTGCACACAGTTCATTACCATACAGTCTGTCAGATAAATGGTCTTTCATCAGATAAGCTCAAGGGAGTCCTTCTGATCTGTTGAGAGTACACTTTTTCAATTCTATTATTCCGCTTTAGTCCATCAGGAAGCCCCTGTAATTGCGGACTACCATCTGAGATTCAATCTGCTTCAGCGTCTCCAGGATGACACCTACGATAATGATGATCGAGGTACCGCCGAAGGAAACTGACGCTCCGAATACACCGTTAAAGAAAATCGGGACCAGAACGACGATAATCAGGCCAACCGCACCGATGAATACCAGGTTGCTCAGCACCTTATCCAGATATTCGGTGGTTGGCTTGCCCGGACGAATACCCGGGATAAAACCGCCCTGCTTCTTGATATTGTCTGACACCTCAATCGGGTTGAATGTGATTGACGTGTAGAAATACGCAAAGAAGACAATCAGAACGATATACAGAATCAGGCCAATGGAATACTCCGGATGGCTGAAGTTGAACCAGTTGTTCTGGCTCAGCATGCTGACCAGCGTAGCAGAAATTCCGGATGTGCTGATTCCCGCGAAGGAAATGATCATCGACGGAATCGACATCAGCGACGAAGCGAAGATGACCGGGATTACGCCTGCGGTGTTGACCTTCAGCGGAATGTGTGTAGACTGACCGCCCACCATATTTCTGCCCTGCATCTTCTTCGCATACTGTACCGGAATCCTTCTCTCACCGTCATTCAGGAAAATAACCAGCACAACTGTGACGAGTACCACCGCGATGATGATCAGCGCGGCAAGTCCGCCTCTGGCGATGGTCTTTCCCTTTACGAACAGCTCATACAGGCTGACAAAATCAGACGGTACGCTGGAAAGGATATTGACCATCAGGACGATGGAGATACCATTGCCGACACCGTTTTCCGTGATCCGCTCACCGATCCACATCAGCAGGGTACTGCCCGCAACGAGTGCCACAACGACCGTAATCGCATTCAGTGCGTTGAACTCCTCGAGAAGGCCGCTTCTGCCAAAGCCGATGGTCATCGCAATACTCTCAATCAGCGCAAGACCAACGGTCGTGTAGCGCGTAATCTGCGTAATTTTCTTCCGGCCGTCCTCCCCATCTCTGTGCATCTCCTCAAGTGCCGGGATGGCAATCGTGAGAAGCTGGATAATAATGGAGGAAGTAATATACGGGGTAATGCTCAGCGCGAATATTGACATATTCTCAAAGGAGCCGCCCGTGAACGCCGAGAAAAAGTTGAACGCATCATTGGAGTATGATGAAAACCACGATGCAAAATAGTCTCTGTCCACACCCGGAACCGGAAGCTGTGAGCCAAATCGGATCACAATAATCATCAGGAAGGTATAGAACAGCTTTTTCCGGATATCTTTAATCCGGAACATATTTTTGAGTGTCTCTAACATATTAGATCACCTCTGCTTTTCCACCGAGCTCCTCGATCTTAGCTTTTGCGCCCTCGCTGAATGCATTCACCTGCACGGTCAGCTTCTTTGTGAGCGTTCCATTTCCAAGTACCTTTACGCCGTCTCCCGGCTTTTTGATCATCCGGTTCTCCAGCAGGGTATCGATCGTGACAACCGACCCATCCTCAAACCGTTCCAGATCACCAATATTAACCACAACGATGTCCAGAGAATTCCGATTATAGAAGCCTCTCTTCGGAAGACGTCTGTACAGAGGCATCTGACCACCCTCAAAACCGATTCTCGGTGCTCCGGAACGCGCCTTCTGTCCTTTGTGGCCCTTGCCGGCCGTCTTTCCATTTCCGGATCCGTGTCCGCGCCCACGTCTGAAGTTATTGCTGTGAACGCTTCCCTCGGCCGGACTTAAATTCGATAAATCCATAATGTCCTCCTTTACGCCTCTTCTACCTTCACCAGATGAGCAACCTGCCGAACCATGCCCTTTGTGGCATCGTTATTCGGAAGCTCCACGGTCTTGTTCAGCTTGGTAAGACCAAGTGCTTTCACCGTCGCGCGATGCTTTGGGATAGCACCAATTGGTGACTTCACCAGTGTAACCTTTACCTTGTCTGCCATGACTGGCCTCCTCTCTATACCCATCGCCATCAGGCGCAAGCCTGATCTTCATTGCGATGGCTCTCTATATGTCCGTGATTTCGCAGAAATCATGGACGAAGGCCATCGCCTTCAGGCGCAAGCCTGATCTCCGTTGCGATGGCTCACTATTATCCCAGAATCTCCTCTACAGATTTCCCGCGAAGTCTTGCTACCTCCTCCGGGGATTTCATCTGCTTCAGTGCTTCCAGTGTCGCCAGAACTACGTTCTGCTTGTTGTTCGAGCCAAGTGACTTTGTACGGATATTTTTGATACCCGCGGTCTCCAGGACGCTGCGGACCGGACCGCCTGCGATGATACCGGTACCTTCCGGAGCTCTCTTCAGCAGTACGCTTGCGCCGCCGAATTTACCGATCACATCATACGGTACGCTGGAATCCTCATTCATCGGAATGGTCATCAGCTTCTTCATTGCATCTTCTTTTCCTTTCCGGATTGCTTCCGGAATCTCAATCGCCTTGCCAAGTCCTGCCCCGATATGACCGTTGCCGTCGCCAACCACTACAAGAGCAGTAAAACGCATGGTACGTCCACCCTTTACAGTCTTGGATACACGCTTAATTGCCACAACCTTATCAGTCAGCTCTTCTCCGAACTGCTTCGGGTCAATGATCTCATGTCTCATGTGTCTTTCCTCCTCTTAGAATTCCAGCCCGGCTTCTCTGGCTGCCTCAGCCAGAGCCTTCACCTTGCCCTGATAGATGAACCCGCCTCTGTCAAAGACGACTTCTTTGATGCCTTTTTCAAGCGCTCTCTGGGCAATTACCTTGCCAAGATATGCAGCTGCGGCTACGTCATCGGTCTGCTCCAGCTCTGCTTTGACATCCTTCTGCAGGGTGCTGGCGGATACCAGAGTGTGTCCAACCGTATCGTCGATGACCTGCGCATACATATGCTTGTTGCTCCGGAATACGGCAAGACGCGGTCTCTCGGCTGTACCGCTGTAACGGTTGCGAATTCTTTTATGTTTTTTCACACGAACTTCTGTTCTTGATTTCTTATTAATCATCTTCGCACTCTCCTCACTTATTTCTTACCAGTCTTACCAACCTTGCGTCTGATTACCTCATCCGCATACTTGATGCCCTTGCCCTTATACGGCTCCGGCTTTCTCTTCTCCCGGATCTCCGCCGCATACTGGCCGACCTTCTCCTTGCTGATACCGGATACGATAATCTTGTTGCCATCTACCTTTGTCTCGATATCCGCCGGGTCTTCCATCTCAACCGGATGAGAATAGCCAAGGGTCAGCGTAAGCTTCTTGCCTGATTTCTGCGCACGATAGCCGACACCGTTGATCTCGAGCGTCTTGGTGTAGCCCTCGCTGACGCCGACAACCATATTATGAATCAGGGTTCTGGTAAGTCCGTGGAGAGATTTCATCCTTTTCAGATCATTCGGTCTGGAGACAACCACATGGCCATCCTCAAGCTTAATCTCCATCTCCTTCGGAAGCGCCCGCACGAGCGTTCCTTTCGGACCCTTCACTGTTACTTCATTTCCTTCCGCAATCGTGACAGTAACGCCTGCCGGGATTGCCACTGGCATTCTTCCTATACGTGACATGCCTGTATGTCCTCCTTACTTAGATTTTCGGAAGGGACTGCGCGCCCCTTCTGTTTTCAGTAAATGTCGTAAATTTGCAAGGCAAATTTGCGACGTAGAATGTTCCGATTTACGCAGTAAATCGAGAACACCCAGGCCATCGCAGCGCTTACGCGCCAGTGCCAAGGAATCTTCCCGGCAAGTCGGGCCCCTCCTTTGCACAAAGCATGCGATGGCTCTCCTTATCTTACCACACAAACGCGAGCACTTCGCCGCCAACCTGCAGCTTTCTCGCCTGCTTGTCGGTGATCACGCCCTGGTTTGTAGACAGAATCGCGATACCAAGTCCGCCAAGGACTCTCGGCAGATTCTCCTTGCCTGCATATACACGCAGACCCGGTTTGGAGATTCTCTTCAGGCCGGTGATGACCTTCTCGTTCTTATCCGCGCCATATTTCAGGGTGATATGAATGTCCTTCGAAACACCATTTCCCTTCAGCTCGTATTTTTTGATATATCCTTCATCGACCAGAATGTTCGCAATCGCGATCTTCATCTTGGACGCCGGAACATCGACTGTATCATGCTTTGCAGTATTTGCATTGCGGATTCTCGTGAGCATATCCGCAATCGGATCTGAAATCGTCATGTAAGTTTCCTCCTCGTCTCTCCTCAGACTTTACATGCCATGTCATATATTTGCGAAGCAAATGTACGACGTAGAATGTCCCGATTCATACAATGAATCGAGGACGCGCCCCGCCGCCTTTGGCGGTGGCTTTCCCTCATCTATTTCTTATTTTACCAGCTTGCTTTCTTCACGCCCGGAATCTGGCCCTTGTATGCCAGCTCACGGAAGCAGACGCGGCAGATCCCGTATTTTCTCAGAACGGAATGCGGACGGCCGCAGATTCTGCAGCGCGTGTACGCTCTCGTTGAGAATTTCGGTTTGCGCTGCTGCTTAATTTTCATTGAAGTCTTTGCCATGGAACTTCCCTCCTACTTCATAAACGGCATATTGAACAGTCTCAGCAACTCTCTGGCTTCCTCGTCGGTCTTCGCGGTCGTAACGAAAATTACGTCCATGCCGCGCACCTTGTCGATCTTGTCATACTCGATCTCCGGGAAAATCAGCTGTTCCTTAATGCCCAGTGCGTAGTTTCCTCTGCCGTCAAACGCGTTCGGGTTCACACCCCGGAAGTCACGTACACGCGGCAGTGCAAGGTTGATGAGACGATCTACAAAATCATACATCTTCTCACCGCGAAGTGTCGTCTTACATCCGATCTGCATACCCTCTCTGATCTTGAAGTTTGCGACGGAGTTCTTTGCCTTTGTCTTGACTGCCTTCTGACCGGTAATGATTTCCATATCGCTGACCGCGGAGTCCAGGATTTTCGCATTCTCCTTTGCTTCGCCAACGCCCATGTTGACTACTACCTTCTCAAGCTTCGGCACTTCCATGATATTTTTATATCCAAATTTTTTGATCATAGCATCTACGATCTCATTCTGATATACTTCTTTCAGTCTGCTCAACTTGTGCACCCTCCTCTCCTGATTAGTCAATTACGTCTCCGGTGGATTTTGCCACGCGGACCTTCTTGTCTCCATCCAGCTTAAAGCCGATTCTGGTCGTCTGACCCTTGTGGAGATACATCACATTCGACGCGTCAAGAAAAGCTTCTTTCTGCACAATCCCGCCATTCTGATTCGCGGCAGACGGCTTCGTATGCTTCGTCACCATGTTGACACCCTCAATCAGGACCTTGCCGTCCTTTACCGCCAGGACCTTGCCATCCTTGCCTTTTTCCTTGCCGGCGATTACCTTTACCGTATCGCCCGTCTTAATCTTATTCATGTTCCGGTCCTCCTTATAATACCTCCGGCGCCAGGGAGACAATCTTCATGAATTTCTTGTCACGAAGCTCTCTCGCTACCGGTCCGAAAATACGGGTTCCGCGCGGGGTAAGGTCATCCTTGATGATGACTGCCGCGTTCTCGTCAAATCGGATATAGGAACCGTCCTTGCGGCGGATGCCCTTTACCGTCCGAACGACAACTGCCTTAACGACATCGCCTTTTTTGACAACACCGCCTGGCGTTGCATCTTTGACCGTAGCAATAATGGTATCGCCAACAGTCGCATATCTTCTGGTGGAACCGCCCATAACACGGATGCAGAGAATCTCTTTCGCACCAGTATTATCAGCAACCCTGAGTCTGGATTCCTGCTGTATCATGCCGATATACCTCCTCTGTTATTTAACCTTCTCAACGATTTCCACAAGCCTCCATCTCTTGTCCTTAGACAGCGGTCTTGTCTCCATAACCTTTACGGTATCGCCGATGTTGCACTCATTATTCTCATCATGCGCCTTCAGCTTGTATGTCTTCTTCACGATTTTGTTGTAGAGCGGATGCTTTACGTGATCCTCTACAGCTACAACGATCGTCTTATCCATTCTATCGCTGACAACCTTGCCCGTACGGGTTTTTCTAAGATTTCTTTCCACGGAAATTCTCCTTTCTTATATTGTCATAAATCCTGCAAAGGATCTGTGACGCGGAATGTCCCGATTCATATGATGTTAAACATTGAACCAGGGACGCGGATCACGCATTCGCCTTTTCTGTGATAACAGTCTGAATTCTGGCGATGTTCTTGCGAACTTCTTTGATTCTGCCCGTGTTATCCAGCTGGTTCGTCGCGTTCTGGAATCTCAGATTGAAAAGTTCTTTTTTCGCGGCTACCAGTTCTTCCTGTAATTCTGCCGCGGACTTGCTCTCTAAGCTTTCTACATACTTCTTACTCTTCACTGTTATCACCGCCTTCTAAGTCTGCACGAGAAACGATTTTACATTTGCAGGGTAATTTGTGCATAGCGAGACGCAGCGCCTCACGGGCAACATCATCCGGTACTCCGGCCAGCTCGAACATAACACGTCCCGGCTTTACAACTGCAACCCAGTATTCCAGGGTACCTTTTCCGGAACCCATTCGGGTCTCAGCCGGCTTCGTTGTCACAGGCTTATCCGGGAAAATCTTAATCCAAACTTTACCGCCACGCTTGATATAACGGGTCATCGCGACACGGGCCGCCTCAATCTGGTTCGACTTAATCCAACACGGCTCAAGAGCCACCAGGCCATACTCACCGTTCGAAATCGTGTTGCCTCTGAGAGCCTTGCCCTTCATGGAGCCACGGAACTGCTTGCGGTGTTTTGTTCTTTTCGGCATTAACATTATTTATCGCTCCCTTCTTTCTTAGATGGAAGTATTTCGCCCTTGTAAATCCATACCTTTACGCCAACCTTGCCGTATGTGGTGTTTGCCTCGGCGAATCCATAGTCAATATCAGCTCTCAGTGTCTGAAGCGGGATGGTACCCTCGCTGTAGAACTCAGAACGCGCCATATCCGCGCCGCCAAGACGGCCGGACGCAGCGGTCTTAATGCCCAGTGCACCGGACTTCATCGTTCTGCTCATCGCGGACTTCATCGCGCGGCGGAATGACACACGGTTCTCCAGCTGCGCTGCGATGTTCTCCGCTACCAGCTGTGCATCCTTATCCGGTCTCTTGATCTCCTTCACATCCACAATCAGCTTCTTGGAGAGCTTCTTCTGGAGGTCTTTTCTGAGCTCCTCAATCTCCTTGCCGCCCTTGCCGATGACAACGCCCGGCTTCGCCGTGTGGATGATTACCTTTACTCTGTCAGATGCCCGCTCGATCTCAATCGTCGAAACACCTGCGCTGTATAATCTCTTTTTCAGATACGTGCGGATCTCGTGGTCCTCAATCAGGCAATCAGCGAAATCTGCTTCTGCATACCATTTGGAATCCCAGTCCTTGATAATACCAACTCTAAGACCATGCGGATTAACTTTCTGTCCCATGCCAGTCCTCCTTACTTCTCATTCAGCACGATTGTGATGTGGCTCATACGCTTCTCAATGCGGTATGCTCTGCCCTGTGCCCTCGGTCTGATTCTCTTCATTGTCGGACCCTTATTCGCAAAACACTCTTCGATATACAGGTTCTCCGCTTTCAAACCATTGTTGTTCTCCGCGTTCGCGATCGCGGATTTCAGAAGCTTCAGAATCACTTCTGATGCGTATCTCGGGTTGTATGTCAGAATGCCGAGCGCAGTCTGCACATCCTTCCCGCGGATGGCATCCAAAACGTAACATGCCTTGCGGACAGATACCCGTGCGTAAGAAACCTTCGCAGACGGTCTCGTATCCTTCTGGGCATTTCTCTCTCTCTTGATCTGGGATCTATGTCCTTTTGCCATTGGATTCGTCTCCTTTCGAAAATTAAATTCCCCTACCTGGCACGGGACTTCTTCTCGTCCTTGCTATGGCCTCTGTAAGTTCTGGTGACTACGAATTCGCCAAGCTTGTGCCCTACCATATCCTCTGTGATATATACCGGAACATGCTTCCTTCCATCATGTACCGCAATGGTATGACCAACCATCTGCGGGAAAATGGTGGAACGGCGGGACCAGGTCTTGATGACCTGCTTGCTTCCCGAAGCGTTCATTGCATCTATTTTCTTCAGCAGACTCTCATCAGCAAACGGTCCTTTTTTCAGTGAACGAGCCATTGTTACCCTCCTTAAACTATTCATGGCAAACGACCTTCCGTCGTCTCCTTAACACCGGCCGCAGGGCTGCGCGGCAGCCCCGCTTTCACGCGGCCGCATGCATCATACGGCCTTGCCGTCTCTTCTTCTTACAATCAGCTTGTTGGAAGCTTTTTTCTTCTTTCTCGTCTTCAGACCCATCGCAGGCTTGCCCCACGGTGTGCTCGGACCCGGACGTCCTACCGGAGCCCTGCCCTCGCCGCCGCCATGCGGGTGGTCGTTCGGGTTCATAACAGAACCGCGGACGGTCGGGCGGATACCCATGTGACGCTTTCTTCCTGCCTTGCCGATATTGATCAGGTTGTGCTCGCCATTACCGACAACACCTACGGTCGCGCGGCACTCGATCGGAACCATTCTCATCTCACCGGACGGAAGTCTTAAGGTCGCGTACTTGCCTTCCTTCGCCATCAGCTGCGCACCGTTGCCGGCTGAGCGAACCAGCTGTCCGCCGTGACCCGGGTAAAGCTCAACATTGTGAACCATAGTACCAACAGCAATCGCGGAGAGCGGCAGGCAGTTGCCGACACGAACCTCTGCCTCCGGGCCGTTCATGACTGTCCAGCCTACCTGCATACCCGCCGGAGCAAGGATATAGGACTTCTGACCGTCCGCATAGCAGATCAGCGCGATGTTGGCGCTGCGGTTCGGATCATACTCGATACCGAGAACCTTTGCCGGAACGCCGTCCTTCGTTCTCTTGAAATCCACCAGTCTGTATTTTCTTCTGTTACCACCGCCCTGATGTCTGACGGTAATCTTGCCCTGATTGTTCCGGCCGGATTTCTTCTTCAGGGTTACGGTCAGCGCCTTTTCCGGAGTCGACTTCGTAATCTCTGAAAAATCAGAACCGGTCATATGCCTTCTTGAAGGCGTATATGGATTATAGGTTTTGATTCCCATGATGTTTCTCCTTTTCTCTTTATCCTGCCTTTTGACAGATAGTTTACAACACATCGGGGTGTGTCCTTCCCGGTCCGGATGTTATCCGTCCGGCGTCCCACCGCCGTGTGTCATAGAAAACGGCTGATTACAGTCCCTCGAAGATCTCGATGTCCTTGCTGTCCTCGGTCAGCTGAACAATCGCTTTCTTCCTCTTCGCCGTCTTGCCGGTCGTCATCCCGCGGCGCTTTGGCTTGCCCTCGAGATTCATCGTGTTGACGCTTGCCACCTTCGTGCCGTCAAACATCTTCTCAACCGCCTCTTTGATCTGAGACTTCGTCACATCCGGATGCACCAGGAACGTGTACTTTTTATCCGCCATGGAATTCATGCTTTTCTCCGTAATCACCGGCTTCAGGATTACGTCATAATACTTGATATCAGCCATTACGCATACACCTCCTCGATTGCCTCCACTGCAGCCTTTGTAACCACTACGGTGTTGTATTTCAGAATGTCATATACATTGATCGTATTGATGAGCGCCGTCTTCACATCCGGAAGGTTCCGTGCGGAAAGAACGACATTCTGATCATTTTCCTCGATCACTACCAGCGCCTTCTCAAGCTTCAGCGCATCCAGAACCGCCTTCATGTTCTTCGTCTTGATCTCCGCAAGCTTCAGCTCATCAAGAACGATCAACTTGTTCTCCTGTACTCTGGAGGTCAGAGCAGACTTCAGAGCCAGTCTCTTTTCCTTCTTGTTCATCTTGAACGAGTAATCTCTCGGTACCGGTGCGAATACAACGCCGCCGCCCTTCCACTGCGGAGCACGGATTGAACCCTGTCTCGCGTGGCCGGTGCCCTTCTGTCTCCACGGCTTCTTGCCGCCGCCGGAAACCTCAGAGCTGGTCTTTGCCTTCTGGGTGCCCTGGCGCTTGCCTGCAAGCAGGCTCACGACCGCGAGGTGTACGAGATGTTCATTCACTTCCACACCAAACACGGCATCATTCAGCTCCATCTGGCCTACTTCTTTGCCTTCCATATTATAAACAGCTACGTTTGCCATCTGTGTTCTCCTCCTTTCCTGTCCTAAGGCTTATTTACCGCTCTTAACGGTATTCTTCAATGTAACGAGTGCCTTCTTCGGTCCCGGAACAGCGCCTTTCACCAGGATCAGATTATTTTCAGCGTCTACACGGACAATCTCAAGATTCTGAACCGTTACCCGGTCAGCGCCCATGCGTCCCGCCATCTTCTTGCCCTTAAATACACGGCTCGGATCAGATGCAGAGCCATTGGAGCCGGCATGACGATGATACTTGGAACCATGCGCCATCGGGCCTCTGTGCTGTCCATGTCTCTTAATCGCGCCCTGGAAGCCCTTGCCCTTGGAAATCGCCGTCGCGTCAACCTTCTCGCCAGCTGCGAACACATCCGCCTTGATCTCCTGCTTTACCTCATAGCTCTCTGCGTCGTCCAGACGAAACTCTCTCACATATCTCTTGTAAGAAACGCCCGCCTTGTCAAACGCGCCCTTCTGCGGCTTATTGACAAGCTTCTCTCTCTTGTCAACGAAACCGACCTGAACCGCGCTGTAACCGTCCTTCTCCACCGTCTTGACCTGCGTCACCACGCACGGCCCGGCCTGAAGAACCGTTACCGGAATCAGTAAACCGTTGTCGTCGAAAATCTGCGTCATTCCGACCTTTGTTGCC
This sequence comes from Lachnospiraceae bacterium, assembly GCA_021199475.1. Taxonomy (GTDB): domain Bacteria; phylum Bacillota; class Clostridia; order Lachnospirales; family Lachnospiraceae; genus Choladousia. The sequence continues at coordinate 33,539 of JAJQHZ010000085.1, read as the reverse complement.
AAAATCGCTTTCTTCATTGCCTTTCCTCCTGATTTTCTACAGCGGATCATGTCATATATTTGCGAAGCAAATGTATGACGCAGGCCGCCGCGCCAGCGGTGGCTCACGTAAATGCTATGACAAACTACATAACACGATCATCCTAGTCCAAGGAGTGAATTATTTCCACCTGAATAGGATTTGCCTCAATACAATTGCCCCATTATTTCTGCTTCATCTTGATATCGATGTAGACACCAGCCGGCATCTCCAGTCTCGACAGCGCATCCACTGTCTTCTGGGTCGGTGTGATGATATCGATGAGCCTCTTATGGGTTCTCTGCTCGAACTGCTCTCTGGAGTCCTTGTACTTATGCACCGCACGAAGGATGGTCACTACCTCTTTCTTCGTCGGGAGCGGCACCGGTCCGCTTACCTGCGCTCCATTCTTTTTTACAGTATCGATGATTTTCTTCGCGGATGCATCCACCAGCTGGTGGTCATACGCCTTCAGTGTGATTCTCATTACCTGAGTTGCCATAAAAAAAGTCGCCTCCTTATTCGCACTTTTATGGAGATCCACGCCAGCAATGGACGTGGTCTTCGCCGCGCGTCTGCTTCGCAGAACCACGGCATAAATCAGTACGACAAGCGGTGACTGTACACTCACCCGTGCGTGTCATGCGCCCGCACGGTGTCCGATCGACCAATCGGAACCATTAAAATTTGTACAGTGACTTGTCGCCAGCTTTCATAACCTGACATTCGCTCCACGGAAAAACCTGCGGCGCACACCGCAGCAACCTCACGCTTCTACGCTATCAAGGCCACAACATCAGCAATTATAAAGGCTTTTCCAGAATATTGCAAGACGTTTCTTTCGAAAAATTTTATTTTTTCGAGGAATTTTCCCCGAAAAATTGTATTTTTTTCAGTACAATCCGCAGGAGCCCTTTTTCTGTGATTTCTCTTCCTTTTTCTTACAAAAAGGGCTATACTGTTCCACATAAGGAAAAAGGAGGAACCCGAGTATGAGAAAACGTATGAAAACGAACCCCTTCACACCTGCGGCCATGGCTCCCTTGCCTACATTGGTTCTGAGCGCATTCGTTCTGACTGTATTGCTTCTGTCTGCTTCGCCACGGAGCGTTCTCGCGGAAGAAACGACAACAGCGGAGGGCTATGCGAGTGCGGCGGACGGCAGCAGCTGCTACTACGTAAACGGACAGCCATATACCGGTCCGCGCACCATCAGCGGGAGCCAGTATTACTTCATCAATGGAATCATGCAGACCCAGTACTGGTATACCGACGAATCCGGCAATCAATACTATTTCAGCACGGACGGCACGATGGCCGTCGGTATGACAGAAATCAACGGAAGTACCTATTACTTCAAAGCCAACGGCACCATGGTGACCGGCATGAAGAAAATCAGCGGTGACTATTATTACTTCAGAGAAAACGGAAAAATGAAAACCGGCTGGCTGACCACCGATAATGGCAACCGCTACTATTTCGACAAAAAGACCGGCATACGCGTGACCGGGAAAAAGACCATCGGCAATTACATACGCTATTTTAATAAGAAAGGAGTGCTCTACCGAAGCGTCAATAAAAAGAAAAAAATGGTGGCACTCACCTATGACGACGGTCCAATCGCAAACACCGCTACGATCCTGAATACGCTGAAAAAATACAACAGCGTAGCCACCTTCTTTGTCGTGGGCAATCGCGTCTCCACTTATTCGTCCACCGTCAAAAAGGCCTATAACATGGGCTGTGAGATCGGAAACCATACTTATAACCATACAATCCTGACCACTGTTTCCGCATCCTTCATTAAAAAGCAGATTTCCAGCACAAACGCCGCAGTCAAGGCTGTTACCGGCGTGCGCCCGGTCGTTATGCGTCCGCCAGGAGGCGGCTACAACAGCACCGTCCAGAGCGCAGTAAAAATGCCGCTCATCAACTGGTCCATCGACACGCGCGACTGGGAAACCCACAGCGCCTCCAGCACCATTTCAGCTGTCCTGAATCACGTACAGGACGGGGACATCATCCTGATGCACGATCTTTACAGCTGGACTTCGACCGCCTCCAAGACCATCATCCCCACTCTGGTAAAGCGCGGCTATCAACTCGTAACGGTAAGTGAACTGGCCGAGTGCAGAGGCGGAATGAAAAAAGGCAAGGTGTACACGAGCTTCCGGAAGTAGAAGCTTTTCAAAAAAACGTTTCATTAATAGCAATCGGGAATAAACCAGAAATTCGGAGCATTATAGTATAATGTATGAATATACCCTCATCCGCTCACAGCGGAAAACCATGGCCATTCAGGTCAAAAACGATGGACAGCTCGTCGTCCGCGCACCCATGCGCATGTCACAGCGGGAGATCCAGCAGTTCGTGCAGTCGCACAGCGACTGGATTGCCCATACACAGGAAAAACTGGCCGCAGCCCGGAAGAACATGCACACCATCACCCAGGAAGAGCGTGAGAAGGGCATCCAGGACGCCGTCCGGATCATCCCGGAGCGCGTGGCTTACTACGCGACGCGGATGGGCGTGACCTACGGACGCATCACCATCCGCGAGCAGAAAACCCGCTGGGGCAGCTGCAGCGCCGCCGGGAACCTGAACTTCAACTGGAAGCTGATGCTCGTGCCGCCGGAATTGCTGGATTACGTCGTCGTACACGAGCTCGCCCACCGGCGCGAGATGAACCACTCCGCGCGGTTCTGGGCCATCGTCGAGCAGGAAATGCCCGACTACCGCGAACGGCGGGCGCAGCTCAAGAATATCAATCTGGAGATCGAGTAGGAGGCAGCAGCCTGTCAGTACGTACTCCGTACAATTCTGGGCACAGACGACTTAAATGTAATCAAAGTCAAAGGACAGTACCGTCTCCTGAACCTGACCGCAAAAGATTCTGTACTGGATATCTTTGCCGAGGACAGCAGCGGACGGCTGATGAACGTCGAAATTCAGCGGAAAGACACGGTCGATCATGCAAGGCGTACAAGATACTACGGTTCCATGATCGACAAAAGCAATCTGGACAAGGGGATCGATTATGATAAGCTTCCCGATGTGTACATTATCTACATCAGCGAAACGGACTTGCGGAACGCCGGAAAACCCATTTACAAAGTCGAGAAAACGCTGGGAACCGGAGATTCCGCAATTCCATACGATGACGGAAGCCATGTCATTTATGTAAACGCAAAGGTTGACGATGGAAGCAACGTGGCTAAAATGATGAAATACTTCAAATCTGCTGATCCGGATGACATGAGCCATAGTGCTTTGTCAAAACGCGTTCGGTATTTAAAGCGGGAGAAGGGAGGATATGAATTAATGAGCAAAGAAGCAGAAAATCTGTACAATCTGGGTGTCGAAGAAGGCAGGGAGAAAGGAATTGAGCAGGGTATCGAGCAGGGCATTGCCCAGTCTGAGAAAAACAAAGCCAAAGAAACCGCTGAATCTGTTATGAGAATGCTGAAGGATGAGGTTCCTGTTGAAAAAATAGCGCTTTATCAGAATCTGTCGATAGAGGATGTTCTTAAAATCAGGGCAAAAATGCCACAGGAAGCCTAGTGCCTCCTTCCTATGTAAAAAAGCCATGCTAAACATTTCGCACACGCCTGTGCAATCGCGCAGGAAACGGATGCAGCTTTAGCCGCAAAGCGCCCTCGCCGGGTTATGCCCCCAATCTCCGATTGTGGGGCGCGGGCATCCCACGCTTCGCATGGGATATGCCCTGCCCGCTCCTGTGCAAAGAGAGACCGCCCGGGAATCCCCGGACGGTCTCGTTTGTTGTTTTTGTTTTACAGCGCTTTCATGGCTTGCATTTCATCGCCGCTTACTTCTCCGCGCCACCGCGTCTCCTTCGGTAGAAGCCGCCCGCCAACAGCACGCCCAGCGCCGCGATCAGGAAGCAGAGCCACATCGCCAGAGGCGTGTCGTCACCGGTCTGCACTGAATTTGTCCCGGTCTCGGATTCGGTCTCGGTCTCAGTTTCGTCGGCTTCCATTGCCTGATTCGTGATGGTCACGGTCGCAGTCGGATTGTCCGGATCCAGAAGAACCTTTGTCTGATCCGCACTCACGGTGTACATAAATCCATCCGCACCCTCGACCGGGTTTCCATCCGCGTCCACCTCAGTGATGTAAAGCGTCACCGTCTCATTTCGGTTGATGGCTACTTTGACAATCTCGCTCGTCTTCGACTTGCCATTCATTGTCAGCGGCACAATATTCTGATCTACGTTATCCGCCAATGTCGTGTAAGAAGCATCCGCGAAGATTCCTGCATAGAAGGTCTCGCTGCTCTTAAGCGCCTTCCCGTTCGAATCAAGCACTTTCTTTGTAATCGTCAGCTCCGCTTCCAGGCTGTATCCGCCGGCCGGAATCTCCATATACTGATTTTCAAAGTATTTGGTCACTCTGCCGGTCTCATCCGTAACGGTCACAGCATTGCCATCGCCAAAGTTTACATAATACAGCGTACCATCCGCAACCGCCCCGGACAAAATCCGCGTACCGTCTGCCGTACATTCTCCGATATAATAGGTTCTGCCAATATCAAGATTCGTGAATGTCACCGTCGAAGCGGATCCATTTTTGAACTCCAGCGCCTTCACATCGGATATCCGGCTGGTGCAGGCTTCATCCGTATATAGTGCCACATAGAAGGTCTCATCCTTCGCCACCAGATTCATATCATTGTAGGTCAGATTCTTCGTCACCGAAATCGATGCAGTTTCACTGGTCTTATAAGTCTCCGACTGCGGCGTGGTCTCGCTCTGCGGTGTCGTCTCCGTCTGCTTCGGTGCTTCCGTCTCTGCCTGCGCATCAAACATCTCCACCGTCTGAGCCTCGCCGGTCGCTTTCACCGTAAAGCTCACCGTCTCCGCTACCGCATAGCCATCCGGCGCACTCTTCTCTACCAGCGTGTACGCTCCCGCAGGCAGGCGGTCGATCTCGTGTGCCGTTCCGTCCGTCACCCAGGTTTCCACCAGCGTGCCGGCCGAGTCATATACCTCCAGCGTTGCTCCGGAAAGCGCTTCTCCGGTTGAGAGGTCTTTCTTACTGAACTGTACCTTCGTGTAGTCATTCGTAAATTCTGCTGTGACAGATACCGTCGCCGTCTTCGTATCCGCCGTCGCGGCCAGAGTATCATTAAAGTCAATCTCCTGTTTCTCATCGGAGAGTACGTAGCCATCCGGCGCCGAAATCTCCTGCACATAATACTTTCCAAGCGGCAGGTCGATCGTGAACGCCGCCTTTCCGTCCTCACCCGTTGTCACAGATTCGAGCAACGTATCCTTCGGAATCAGGACCGTTCCAATGGTCGTCTCTTCCGCCGTGTACAGACCAAATTTCGCATTCGCGACCGGGGTTTTTCCATCCGGCTCGGTCTTGACCAGCGATACCGCCAGCTTCACGCGCTCATTCTCCACGGTCACATCCACAGTATCCACATCTGTCTTCGCGCCGCTCGCGTCATAGCCAACCGCCACAGCGATCGGGGTCACATCGGTCAGATAGCCGGATTTGCCCTCCTTCTCAACCAGGTAATAGTTCCCGCGCGGCAGGTTCCCAAATGTGGCCACGCCGTTCGCGCCCGTCGTCTGCGTATCGATCAGAGCATTCTTAGCGAAAATTACCACATTCTGTACCTTAATCTCTTCCGCTGCGTACAGCTCAAACGTAACATCCCCGAGTACTCCGTCCGCATACGCCACTGTATAGTCCGTGCCTCCCGATACCGTGACGGTGTCCGCCATCTCACCGGTCTTCGTAACCTTAATCGCACCGACAATCAGGTCATCGGTAACGGTAACCGTTTCAACCGTCTTCCCGTTCACAGTCACCACGCCATACTTATCGATTGTAAACGTAACATCCGCTGCCGTCTCAAAATCCTCCGGCGTCGTTGTCTCGCTGATCGTATAAGTCCCGGCAGCCAGACCGGTAATCTCAACCGCCTTGTCCGCTGTCGTTGTAACCGTCCTCACATCCGTCGGGTCCGCCACATTCGTAACTTTCAGCACCGCGCCGGACACCAGCGTCAGCCCATCATAGCCGCTGACCTTACTGATTGAAACGCTGGTCGGCTGGTTTACAACACTGATTTCCTCCGGAATCACAGTCAGCTCCTCACCCTCGAGCGCGCCGTCCCCATCGGTATCCTCCAACGTAAAGTCATTATCATCAATCGTAAACTTCTGCTCCGTTTTGCTTAAGACGTATCCATCCAGCGTTTCCGTCTCAACCAGGACGTAGTCGCCATAAGGCAGGCTTACGATCCGGATCTGTCCGCTTGCATTGGTCGTCAGTGTCGTATTCGAAGAGGTACTGTCAATGACATACGCCTGCTTCGCACTCGACCATGTAACGTTATATGCCTTGCCCGATGAATCCCGCAGTTCAAATTTTACTCCCGGCAAAACGGTTCCGTCCACGTCTGTCTTTGTCAGGAGAACCTCACCGTTATAGCTCTGGCCGTTCGTAAAGGTTGCCTCTGCTCCTTCCGCTTCCGGGTCATAGGTGAAATTAAATGTCATCTCCTTGACGGAGTCCATGCTTCCGGTCACATTCAGCAGTGTAGTCTTCTTGGATGCCGCTTCGACAACTTTATAAGTATGACCGGATTCAATATAACCGTTATTGTCTACGCCATTGATGATGCGGTGCGGCGTCAATTCTGTCTTGACGTTCGGTTTTACCTCCAGAGTCTTCACCAGTGTTTCGGTTTCTTTTCCTTCCAGATCCGTCGTTACTTCATAGACGTAGAATGTATACGTATCCGTATCACTCATCGCTGCTGACTTATCCGTCACAACCTTTGTAATGGACGGCGCGTCCGGAATCTTCACTCCTACCTTCGGCGGTTCCGGCGTCAGCTCCACACTCTCTACATAATACCGATAGCCGAACGCGTTCCACGCGATCTCCAGCGGTTCCGCGTTGTCCTGAATCTCCGAGTCAAACGTTACCTGCAGCGTATAGCCGACCGGCAGTTCAAAATCAGAAGCCATCATCACACGGAACGAACGGGTCGAACTGTCCGCCTCTGCTGACCAGGTGGAAGTGCCGTCCCAGTCGCCGTCCGTATAGGAGGTCTTGCTCGAATAGGAAATACTGTACTCCGAGGACTGCAGTGCAATCTCATTGCCATTCTCATCGAACATCGTCACCGAGATATTCGCATTGCCCGCCAGAGCAAGGGTAAATTCCGACCCTCTGTCCTGATCCAGGTTCACCGCACCGGTATCATTGATATCTGCCAGAGAATCAATGATCACGACATGTTCAAATGCCTTCTGAGAGCAGTTCATGACCCGCAGGGTAAAGGTCACCAGATCCTCCGCAGCGTCTACAACGATGTAGTTCTTGTTGCCTGCGTCGTAATCCGCCTGTGTTCCGTTGTATCCATATCCGTAGTTGTCCGGATCATCCTTCTCCTCGATCTTCTGGTAGGAGGAGGACACATACTCCTCAGCTCCAAATGTATAATCCGGATCCTGCACCGAATAATTCAGCACCGTATAATACTCGCTATCCGTTACTGTGAACGGGAACTTGTCCGCAAGCAGGCTGTACCCGCTCGGCGCCACGATTTCCTTCAGATAATAATGTCCGACCGGCAGATGATCAATATAAATCTTTCCTTTGTACGTTGTCAGGCGGTTATAGGTATTGTTATTTGGGTTGTCCTGATCGTAGGTATATACCCGTCCGTCATCCGTCGTATTTCCTGTGTAGGAAAGCTTCACCAGCTCACTTGTCGTCATCGCGTCATCCGTGTAGACATAGAGCTGGAACACGATTGCATCACTCTCAATCAGATCACCATTCGTATCAAGCTTGGAGATCTGCACCTTGCCGTTGTCATGGCCATCCGTGACAGAAATTTCCTGTTCGGCATAATAATCTGCTGCCGTCACAGTGATTTCCTTCGCGTCCGCCAGTTCAAACCCGTCCGGAGCCTCTGTCTCGACAAGATGGTAGGTGCCAAGCAGTATCCCATATGCGGCAAATTTGCCATCACTGCCGGTCTCCAGTTCGGTCACAGTGCCTGTGGAGGAATACCGGTAAACCGGATGTCCGGCCGCTGCTGTTTCGCCATCATCCAGTGTAAAGGTAAGCGCAGCCCCCTCACTGGTCTGTCCGGTTCCCTCATCGTACACAAGTGTCCGGATCTCAAACTTCGCCATATCCGAAGTGACCGCAGCCCCTTGCGTATCCTGTTTGGTCACAATGATGCCGCCGTTGTTGTGCGCGTTCTTAATCGTCAGCTCCAACGGAGTCGTAAAGTTTGCCTTCGTGATGGTAAAGCCTGTCGTCTCGCTTGCCACCGCATACCCTTCAGGTGCCTCTGTCTCCTTCAGCGTATACTTGCCCAGCGGCAGGTATTTTACCGAAAGCGTACCAGCTGTCGTCATAAGGGTGGTGATCGTATTCTCCGATTCTACGCCGCTCACGTAATAATATCCGTTCGTATTATCCAAGGCAAAGGCAACCAGATTATTGTTTTCGTCATAAATCTCAAACTTCGCCGTGCCATCTGTCAGCGTAACACCCTGGTTGTCTGTCTTGGTCAGGTTCATGTGACCCGCGAGAATCTTATTCTCGAACGTGAATGTCGTCAGTTCCTCTGACGCATTGCTATAGAAGCTGCCGCTGCCAAGGCTGTAGCCGCGCGGTGCCGCTGTTTCCTTAATATAATAGTACTGATATCCATAGGTCCAGTATTCATACGTTTCGGATTCTGTCTGCGATATCCACGCCGTGTAGGTATCTGTGTAATAGCAATAATACGGCAGGTCTGTAAGAGTTACCTTTCCGGCCGCTGTCGTCACCGTTGTCGTTACTGAATGCGGATCCGATGCCTGCAAAGCAGCTGCCTCGGCGGCCGTGACATATTTATAACAGCTTGAAGTTACATTAGTGCCATCGGTCAGATCATCCAGCTTCTGGAAATAAGCGATCTCGGTATAATCCGCATCTTTGTAGATCTCAAAGGACACTTCTTCCGTGATCACCACGCCGTCTTCGTCCGTCTTCGTGATCTCTTTGGAGAATGTGGCAGATTCATTCGCAACGGTAAGGATTCCATCATCGTCCACATTCGCGCCGGACAGAACCGTCTTCTTCTGCCCGCCTGACCAATATCCGTCCGGGCCAGCGACCTCGAACAGGAAATACATGGTTTTTTCGTCCAGCCCTGACAGATAAAGCTTACCGCCCGAAGTCGTCAGCGTCTGCACCTTATCCACAGAACTATCCGCCAGCTCCGCATCCGTTGCGAGATGATAGATATTTCCTTTCTCGTCAGTAGTATCTTCCAGGACAAAGCTATAGGCCGTCTTCAGATTGTCTGTCCATACAGACGAACTGGTCACTGTAAAGCTCGTCTCCGAGGAAGTGATCAGATCCCCGCTCTCGTTCAGCTTTTTCAGCAAAAGCTCGGTAACGCCATCATAAGTGTTTTCAACTTCCACTGTCAGAATGTTGCTCTCGTCGTCCTCCGTATCCGAGCTCCACTGGCTTTTCGTCACTTCAAATTCCGTGAGTTCTTCTTTCTTTAAATAATTCTCCGGCGCTTCCACTTCTTCCAGATAATAAGTACCAATCGGCAGGTTGTACAGTGTCAGCTGATACTCCGTCGCGGTCAGCTCCGACACCGCCCCCGTCTCCTGATAAGAGCTTGCATAACGATAAACATTCTCCTCCGTCGCCGTGAAGTAGACCAGCTTTGTTTTTTCTTTATCTGTATAAACCCTGTATTTTACCGTCGTATCCTCATCAAAAGTGATCGCGATGCCATCCTGATCTTCCTTCTCGATCCGCACTGCGCCGCTCTTATACAGCTGGTTCTTAAAGATCAGCTTCGTGCCGGTGCCGTCGAAGGTAAAGTCCACATACTGCAGCAGGTTGTCCGTATCCATGCCAGTCGTAAAGTCCTCGTCGCCGGATTCAATCCCATAGGTGTAGACTGAAGTAGTCTCCGCCTCCGGATCATCCGAACTCTTAATGACATTGTCAGGATCGCCGTTTTCGTCCTTCAAGGTCTCCACCAGACGGTAGGCTTTGCCTTTCTCAAGCTCAATCGGAGTGCTGTTTCTCTGGTCATCCTCCGCTGCTTCCAGAAGTGCCAGAAGCTCCAGCGCCTCACCGGCTTTCAGCGTAAAGGTATAAATTTCCTTATTGTATTCCTGTGTCGCATCATCGTACTCATAGAGTGTGAACGTGTAATCCCTATCCGCGATATAAGTCGGAATCGAATCGGTGTCCACATCCAGCTCATTTCCCTCTGAGTCATACAGAGCTTTGCCGACATAGATCTCTCCATACTCCGGCTGCAGGGTCACATCCGTGGTATCCTCATAGAGACCCACCACGTAGTTTCCGGAGGTCAGAGTATAGCTGTAACCGAAGATGTTGTGGTATTCCGTATCATAGTCCACATCCTCTCTGGTCTTGACATCATACTCAAAGTAAAGCATGTCGCCGTCTTTCAGAGTGACGGTAGTGTCAAATACCACGCGGAACGCACGGTCATCCTGAGAATAATTCTCATGCCATTCGGTAGTTTCCGCTGTTGCCTCGCTGAAATCGACGTTGTACACCGTATCATTGACACTGATCGGGTGCCGACCGCCGTGCAGGGAGTTCGTTGTATAATTCACCGTATAATGGTCAGCGGTGATCGGTATTTTATAGGTTGCTCCGGTATTGTCATTTGTTCTTAAGATATAGGCATTAAAGCTGTCCGTATCCACCGTATAGCCGCCGCCCGGCTCGTCTTCTTCAAGACCGCCCGAGGTTCCCGGCAGCAAGTCGTAAAAGATGATCTGCGACAGCTCTCCATTCTGATACTGCGCTGTCTGATAAAGCTTCGACATCATCTTCAGCGTAAACGTGTATGTTTTCTCGCCTGTGATCGTATCCAGATAAACCAGACTTTCCTTGGAGTTTACTTCATCCTCAGTTCCCTTGGAAATATATTTCTCGCCATCAGAAGCGATGCAGGTGATCCAGTCGCTCGCGTAGATGGACGTAGAATCGTATTCTTCCACATCAGACTGGAACTTATCGCCAAGATCCAGAACAGCGGTATTGTAATACCAGTCCAGAGCTTCCTCGGTCATGTCTGTAAAGACATACAGTTCATAAGAATATCCGGACGGAAGATTCGATACATCATAGGTCACGCCAAATTTAATATACTTCGTTGTCAGATCAATATCATAAATATTCTGCGTAACCGTCGCACCTGTGACTTTTGATGTATAATCAGCATTTCCGGTACTAACCGTTACATCGTTCCCACTGTATTCATACAGATTAGCAACAGAATCATAGGAAGCTGCTCCGTAAGTAAGTCCTACAGCCCCGCCATTATCGTTATAGCAGACTGCTAAATACCCGACCATCTGCATCGGCTGATCCATATGTTCAATGATATGAGATGCGTCAATCGCTTCCTCTCCATCATTCGTCACAGTCACCTTCCATACAATATTGCTCCGGTAATCCTGTGTCGCATGAATACCATCCACAATCGAATAGACAAGAGTAGACCATCCTGGGGAAATCCGCATTTCGGAAGCAGATATTAAGTTTGTCATATAGCTGCCAACAATGTTGTATAGGTTTTCGCCGTCACTACCCAAAACAACCGAAGTTACATCATCATTCTCATAATAAGAGGAGCCACTGGCTTCTGTCAAATATGCGCCAACTACTTCCTTCTCAATCTTCGCCGACTTCACCTGCTCTTTCGCCGTCATGGACACCGAAGCCTGTATAGAGCTTACCAACGCCTGCGAATCATATTGCGGATTGCATATCGACGCAGCATAGCCGACCGCTTCTCCCTTGTCGATATTTCTTCCTTCCTCGTTGATGTTCGATGCGCTCCATGCGCTGTTGTAATATTCCGCGGTTACTGCGTTTTTGAATACTGTCATCACACCGCTGGTCGGGGTGATGGTCGCAGTATTTGTAATCACATCGTCTTCTTCTAACGCACTGGCGTCCACCTTCGCGGTATAGAAGATATATACGGTCGAATTCGCGTCAACATTTACTCCGAACGAGAAAGACGAGCCTCCCACGGCCGCATTGCTTCCCGCTACAGAAGAATGATTTGCCGTCATCCGCGTCCGCTCACTTACTCCATAATCAAACGTATAGAAGCTGTTGGCCGGGACATCCATGGAATCAGGACTCTCGTTCTTATATGCCGTCGCCAGGCTCGCGTACGGTACGGACAGGTAATAGTCCTCCACAGAAAACGATGCTGTTCTCCCGGTGGTGGAACGCTTAACGGAATCCACGTCATAAATGGACGACCAACTCAAACTGTTCGTAGTTCCGGTATAGGTATTTGACTCATAATCCCCGGTCAGAACATTGAATCCGAGGAATGTCATCCCGGTCGGCAGGGTATCATTCACCGTATAGGTCGTCGAAGTCTCTGAACCGTTGGAAATCGCAAGGCAGAAGGTCACCACCTCATCATCCGATATGGTGACTTCATTCAGATCCGTACTGTACAAGGTCAGCGTCGCATCTCCATTTTCCATATCCTCCAGCGTATTCCGTCCAACCACACTCTTGTACAGCATCGTCTGAGTAGAATTGCAAAACTGCTGCGAAATCTGCGACATAAAGGTAGAATGTCCGTTCGAAGAATTCAGGTTGTAATACTGCGACTGACCTACCAGATTGCTGCTCTGACTATAAGAGCCATAAGTCTGCATCAGACCTGAACCGTCTGAGTATGCAGCTTCCCTGGAGGCCATCCGGACTGTCGTGACCGGAGCGTCCACGGTCACAGAAGCCGCCGTATAAACGGTACTTGTCGATGTATAGTCATCCTTCACACGGACGATATAGTAGAACGTCGCAGAGGATTTTGCGGAGATCATCTGCCCGTCCGTGATGTTTTGAAGCGTAACCGTATAAACGCCGCTTCCACCGGCTCTGTCGATGGAGCCGTACTGTGCGTAGTCATATTTCGAAGTAGTAGCGGTGACCGCATGGTCTGTCCGGTACTGCTGATAGTTATCGCCCATCGAAAACGGCAGATAACTGCTTGTCCGTCCGGATTTGTAGCTGCCAAGCGATATGCCAAACAGTCCCTGCAAGGAAGAAAGAGCCGTGCTGCTGATATAACCTGGGCTTAACGGATACGATACCCGAATACTGCCATCGTAGTTTCGATAGGAATTCTTTTCGCCCATACCCAGCGAATAATCCGCAGTCTGAAGATCTACAAATCCTACCAGCTCCGTTCCGTTCGGCAACGCGATCTGAGTCGTAAGATCTTCCAGCTTCATGCTCCAGATGCTGTCGTTTGTCACCGTCACGCCATAAACCAGATAGGTATCGGAATCCGCCGCTACATTGTAGATATCCGAAATATTGTAATTGATGACCGGATAATAGCGGTTGCCATCCGCAGACTTTGTATCTGTCCTTGTATAATCTGTCAGAGCAGTCCCCACCGCGCTGGTCGTCCCATAGCGGTAATCAGAACTAAACTCACCCAGCGCGTATGTGTTCACCTGCACCTTCTTTTCAAACGAATGCTGCACCGACACATATCGGTCTGTGCCGACCAGACGCAGAGTATTATAAGGAATATAAGTAGCAGAATTTTTTTCCTGACTGACCACGTCCTTGGTGGTTTCGTTCTTCATTTCCGAATACTGTGTATAATAGCAGTATTCCTCCCAATACAGGAAATCATCCCCTTTCGGTACATTTACCACGAACATCTGCGTATAGGTCGTTTTCGCCGGGATAACCACCTGCATCGTTGTGATGTGATCGTTGCTGTTGTACTTCAACTCCACGCCATTTTCCGCGAAATCATTTGCACTGAAGCTTCCGATGGTGCCGTTGTCCACATACTCCACGCCGCCAAAATCCCTGCTGCCGGAATAGATGGAGACCGGCGTTGCCGCAGAAGCGCTCTGCAGCTTGCCATAATACAGCGGAGAGAAGTCCTGCAGCGTCACCACCTGTGCGGTATTCGATTCATTTGTCAGGGTGATCTCATAGTAAAGCTTCGCTCCCTCGGAGAGGCAGTTAAGGAAGGTCATATCCTCTTCTTCTGACCATCCACTGGTAAGATCATCCGCATCATAAGTGTATCCGTATTTTTTAAAGGTCTCTTCTGTGATCAGTTCGGTTAACGTCGTCCCGTTACTGTCCTGAACCGTAGAGGAATAGCTTGCATCCCTGGCAACCAGCTCTTTGTCAATCCAGACCTGATCCAGGCTGGCGTCTCCGGTCCCTGCTACGACCGCAACGTCCAGTTCTGCTTTATACCAGCCATTGTCGTTCCCGATCACCGCCTCATTTGTAACCGTCGCCGAAGCAGTATCCTTCAGCGTCACAGTATAGCTGAAGCTGACCGTCTCACCCGCTTTGACTTCAAACGAACCGGAGACAAAATTCTGATAGACCGGGCTTTCCGTTGACGTGATCTTCAGGTTCCCAATCGAAATGTTCCTGGATGCAGAAACTCCGGAGCCAACGATACTGATACTGACATATCCCAGCCCCTGGTAGTTATAAAAGTTACTCGGCAGATCAAAGGTGTAGGTAGTGATGCCTGGCGTTACCGTTCCTATCGCCTGCTGCAGATAAATGTAATTATCCCAGTCCCAGTTGTTGTCGACCATTCCGACTACCAGATAGTATCCGGAGCAGCTTATGTTATTCGATGTGTCATTTGTTACATCTACTGTAAGCTCAGAGGTACCACTGATCTTAAAATTATCCGCAGTAAGTCCCGGATAAGATTCATTGAGTGCTTTCTGATCCCAGTAGTTAGAGGCGTCAAAGGTAATGCTGCTTGCAGAATAGCTGGCAGTATTATTATACAATGTAGTAGATGTGCCGCCCGCCGCAATCGTTGTATCATCATCCGCATCCACCGCGCCGTTCATCACCGTGATCTCGCCCACACTGAGTGTCCCTGAATAGCGCTCCTCATCTGTATCCGCCACGGACGCTGTGGTCACGGTCAGAGAAGTCACCGTCGCATCATCGACAGCAACATTGTCAAACGTCAGCACCGCGTACACACTCCGTGTGCCGTCCGCGGCCGTTTCCGATTTTGTGAAATCAACCGTGGCTGTTTTGCTGGTATACGTCGCTGTAGCGCCGTTCGCGTCCGTCACGCTTAATACACCGGTAACCGTTATGTCGCCGGTGATCTCATCATCCGTAGACGGAAGTGTCACTTTCACCAGAGCGGAAGCGCCCGCCGCCAGATCCACTTCTTCATTTACTGTGAATACCGCCTCCGTCGCAGACGCAGTCCCATCACCCACGGTGACAGTTTTCATATCCGTGCCGCTATAGATCGTATCCACGTGTTTGCCGATGGACAGGCCAAGATCCGTCAGGGCAGAATACTCCGTCAGATTCATATCCGAAGAGATCAGGTCGTAGAAATCAAAGTTCTGATCTTCTGTCGTATTGTTTGTGACAGACACAGTATAGGTGACCGTTCCGTCCTCCGCCACATAGGTGGTATCCGCGGTCTTTTCGATAGAAACCGTGTCTTCTTTGACCGTCAGATTCACATCACACGCCGCGTCCAGTTTAATCTCATCCACCTCGCGGCATGGTGTAAACGTCGCCGTAATCGAATTGTTGATGATATTATCATCATCCCAGACACGCTCATCCATCTCCAGACCGATCGCCTTGAGGATCGTCACACTGAGACCGGAAATCATATTATAATCCGCCGTCAGGTCTCCGCTCTCCGTATCCACGTTCGGATTCTCCGTAGTGACTGTAAAAGAAAGCGTAGCATTTCCGTCATTATTTGTCCCTATTGCCAGATCGGTCAATTCAAAGTCAAGATCACCGACACTTACATCAATCACCTTCGTCGTGCAGGTTCCGTTTCCATCGGTCAGGTAAATACCATCCGCTTTCGCCCCCGGATCCGTGCTGTTCGTACCGATCTTTAATCCGCTCGGGAAGGTCATCCCGTCCGGCAATGTGATTGTATCTGTAACCGTCGTTTCCTTCGTCCAGATGATGCCGGTTGTATCCGAATTCGGTACTGCAGAAAATGTATAGGCAATATCCGAATCCAGGACGCCATCCGTGCTGATTTCCGTATTAGGTACATTTCCATTTGCAGTCGTGCCGCTCGTCACAGCTCCCGTCTTTGTCAGGTCCTTCCAGTTAAACGCAGACTCCCAATATACAGGCAGCTTGGCCGGTGAAATCTCGTCATTCGCTCCGACCGCTGAGCCGCCCTGCTCCGAAGCCGCTGAGTGGGTAATCTCCGGCACAAGAACCAGCGTTTCTGTGGGACCGTAGATGCCGGTCGGCACATAGAATTCCAGCTCCATCTCCACGGAAGTACCTGCCGGAAGTTCAAACTCCAGGTATTCGATTTCGTTCCCGACATTATCCACTCCCGTCTTGTAATAGAGCGTAACCGCAAGCTTCTCATTGTTTTCGCTCTGGTACACGATTTGATCATCAATCAGATTCAACAGTTGAGCCAGCGTATTCTTATTCCCGTCAGAATCCTGCATATAAAGGCGCACCGTCGCCTTATCGCCGTCATTCGTCGCGGCATAGGAGGCCTTCACTGTCACCTGCTGGTTTTCGCCGGTCTTTACAGTCTCGTTTTTTGAAGACAGCTTGATCACGACGCCTTCGTTGACTACTTCTTCTGTTTCTGCTAATACCACCGGATGGTTGGCAAAATAATCCGCCAATGTCTCCAGAAGCGCCGCTTCCACCAACGCCCGGTTCCCCGCCGAAAGTGCGTTATATGCACTATAAGCAGCCTGCACCTGTTCATAAACCGCGTTCAGGCTGTCTGTATCCATTCCTTCCAATGCATTCACGCCAGGGAGCGCATCGATCAGCTCCTGTACACAGACCGCGCAGTCCCCTGCTGTGTTTCCATGCGCACAGACCTCATCACTGGCAAGTTCGATTCCCTCATCGGATGCTGCTGCAGCGTCCGCGTCTGTACCAGTCTCTGCTGAACCTGTCTCAGCGCCTTCGCCGCTCTCCGTGCCGTTCTCTGCTCCGCCTTCCGTTCCTGTGCCTGCACCGGCATCCTCTGAGCCGGTTCCTGCGTCTGCGCTGCTATCGGAGTTGCTTCCCGAATCGCTCGCGTCTTCCGCGCCTGCTCCGGCATCTTCTGAGCCAGTCCCTGCATTTCCGCTGTTCTCAGAACCGCTTCCTGAGCTGTCGGCATTTTCCGCTCCTGCATCAGCTTCTCCTGAACCGGTTCCCGCATTTCCGCTGCTCTCCGAGCCGCTTCCTGAACCGCCCGCGTTTTCCGTACCCGTACCGGCATTTTCCGAGCCGTTCCCTGCATTTCCGCTGCTTTCAGAACCGCTCCCCGAGCCGCCCGCGCTTTCCGTGCCCGTGCCTGCGTTCTGGCTGCTTCCGGAGCTGCTCTCCGAGCTTCCTGCGTCTTCCGTACCCGCACCCGCGTCTTTGCCGCTGTCCGAGCTGCTTCCGGAGCCGCCCGCATCTTCCGTACCTGCACCCGCGTCTTTGCCACTGTCCGAGCTGCTTTCCGAACCCGCATCGGCAGACTCTTCAGCCGCCGGGGCCTCTGCGCTCTCTGAACCGTCACTTGCCGCCTCCGCAGATGCATCCTCCGCGATTGCCGCGGCCCCATCTTCGGATATCGCCGCTGCGACGTCCGCGCTCTGTCCTGTTTCGCCCGCAAATGCACTTGTCGGAATGCTGGTCACGCCAAGTGACAGCGCCACGAACAGCGCCATTGCTTTCTTTAACATCCTCTTTTTCATCACGATCCCCCTTATCGCCAGCTTTGCAGAAAAGAAATCTTCCCACGCAGAAATTACAGTGAAAGCCGCGCGAGGCGCGGCCTTCGTCCATGCCCGCTTCGCGAGCATGAACCTATGTTACGGTGTTACTGTATTACCGTATTACCGTGTTACAATGTTGCAGTGTTGCAGTGCTGCATTGATACATTGTTACAGCGTTACACTGTGACCAAATTTCAGGTATTATAACACCGTTTGACCCCCCCCCGCAAGTGGTTTTGGGCAGTTTCGTAAAATTTTCGTAAGGTGTCTCGTATTTTTTATAAAATTTGCCCATAGATTTTTTCTTGATATTCCGATTGCTCTGATATTTTCATGCAAAGCCTTCCCAATCGATATTTTTTCGGCAATCCGGATGACAGGAGCCAGGCCGGGTTCGTGTTTAACAAAATACGAGCCCTTGTCCTTTCATCAGATCGCAATTTAGTAAAACAGTTTGTCTTTCATATTTAAAATGTTTTATTATTATTCTATTATTGACATTTAAACATCATTATGTTATTATCTTCGCAGATATAGCTTCATGCAAAAACGTTTATCCAAAAAAAGTGACTCTTGCACGACCGTATGTTTTCTACTATAATGAAACCATATCAAAACATCAGCCATCAGCGATGCCGTCTGAAAGAGTCACAGACAGTAACGGGGGTGATTATTTTGGGAACAACTCTGACAACACAACAACAAATCCGTATGGAAGTCACGTCATTTATGTAAACGCAAAGGTTGACGATGGAAGCAACGTGGCTAAAATGATGAAATACTTCAAATCTGCTGATCCGGATGACATGAGCCATAGTGCTTTGTCAAAACGCGTTCGGTATTTAAAGCGGGAGAAGGGAGGATATGAATTAATGAGCAAAGAAGCAGAAAATCTGTACAATCTGGGTGTCGAAGAAGGCAGGGAGAAAGGTATTGAGCAAGGTATCGAGCAGGGCATTGCCCAGTCTGAGAAAAATAAGGCCAAGGAAACCGCTAAAGCTGTTATGAGAATGCTGAAGGATGATATCCCTGTTGAAAAAATAGCGCTTTACCAGAATCTGTCGATCGAGGACGTGCTTAAAATCAGAGAAAAAACGATGCAGGAAGCCTGATAAAAGGAATCTGAGGCAGATAACTTCGGTTATCTGCCTTTTGTTTATCGGATAAGAAAGACTATCCTCACTCAGCCGCAGCTACGCAAAGCTTTTTTTGTGAAAAGCGATGCCAAAGTGCCACATAAAGCGTTCTACGCCTCCCACCGTCCGGACGCACCGCAAGGCAGGATCAGGCCGCTTTCGCGCACGGGCAGACCGATTTCCTGAGATTCGACATGCCCGCCCCGGCCTTTCAGTTCAGTCGAGATCAGATAGGTCAGGACGGCGGGCGCAAGGCCGGTCGTGTAGGAATTGACCAGGAAAAACAGCGGCTCATCGGAGAGCAGCTTCGCGCATTCCCGGATAAACGGATGGATCGAGTCTTCGATTTTCCAGATTTCGCCTTTCGGGCCGCGCCCGTAGGACGGCGGATCCATGATAATGCCGTCATAATGATTGCCGCGGCGAATCTCTCTCTCCACGAATTTCATGCAGTCGTCGACCAGCCAGCGGATCGGGGCATTTGAAAGCCCGGACGCGGCGGCATTTTCCTTTGCCCAGCCAACCATGCCCTTCGAAGCGTCCACATGCGTGACCTGCGCGCCCGCGGCAGCCGCGGCCAGCGTCGCGCCGCCCGTATAGGCAAATAAATTCAGCACCCGGACCGGGCGCCCTCCGTCATCTCGTCCGGCTTTATTTGCATTCACGCCATTTGAGAACGCGCCGCTCATGGCTGTACCACCTTTTGGGGCGTCATCCAGTCCCGCGCCGCTAAAAGCTGCGCCTCTCTGCTTCGCACCTCGCGAGGATAATGCCCCACCCACGGCGGCCCTGCTTTTTTTCGCAGTTCGGATTTTCTCCGAGAACCAATCCCAGTTCACGGCCTGCTCCGGGAACAGCCCGGTGTGTTTGAACGCGAACGGCTTGAGCCGGAACGTCAGCTCCCGATAATGAATGCTCCACTGCTCAGGAAGATCGAAAAATTCCCACTCACCCCCGCCCTTGCTGCTGCGGTGATAGTGCCCGTTCGGATGCTTCCATCCGCGGTGGCGGCGCGGCGTATCCCAGATCACCTGTGGGTCCGGGCGCACCAGCAGATAGTCGCCCCAGCGCTCCAGCTTTTCTCCTTTAGAGGTATCGATCACCTCGTACTCGTTCCAATCATTCGCAATCCACATATCGATTTCCGTTCCTCTTTCTTTTTCCATTCATTAAATGCCTGTGACCCTTACTATACCAAAAACAGCAGATTCTGGCAATTGTTTAATAATTTAAGCATGCCATTTATGCGGCTTTTTTATTTGCTTTCCATTCGAACAGCCATCTTTTGTTTTAATCGCGTTATCCGTTTTTTCTCATAATTCTCATAATGAAGAACCGATTAATTCTTTTTTGGTCTTGATTACATCAATTATATGGATTATAATTACAAATTATGACAAAATGCTACAGGATTCAGCGTAAGTGCAGGATCAATGTGGTTGATTATAGGGAACGAAGGAAAACACGATGGAAGAGAACGAAAAAGCAGACGCGCCGAATACGGACGAGCCAGTGGCAATCGAACCGAATGCAGACGCGCCAGTGGCAATCGAACCCGCAGCTGGCATAACAATGGCTGATGCGTCAGTAGATGGTATTACAATGGCTGACGTAACAGTGGCTGACAAACAAATAGCTGATACGCCAAAGGCAGATAAACCAAAGGCAAAAATCCCAAAAGCAGAAATCCCAAAAGCAAACGCAACAAATGCAGCAAAAACGGAAACGGATCAACGGCCGGATTATCTCGCGGAGATTGAGCGCATGGAGAGCGAGGATCAGCTCGACGGTCAGGCTTTTTTAAAGGAACAGCAGGCGCGGCATTTAAGATGGAAGCACGAGGAGTCCCGCCGCAGAAGGAAACATGTGCTGATCGCGCTCGGAGGGGTCTGCGGCTGCTTCGCCGTCATTGCCGTGATCTGTGGGCTCATTGAGTATTTTCGCTCTCCCGTTGTGAAGAGTGTTGCAGTAGAAGCCGGAGGAACCCTTGCCGCCGAAGACTTTCTGACCGACGATGCGGCCGGGATGGACGTGGCGTATGTGACGGATGCATCGGATTACTCGTTTGATCATGTGGGTACCTACGAGATCGTTCTTAAAGCGAAGAACAGGAAGTGGAAATCTACGATGGAGGTTCAGGACACCGTGGCGCCGCAGGGCACGGCGGTGAGCACTTCCCTGAATGTCGGCGGCACGCTGGAGGCGGAAGAGCTGGTTTCCGATATCAGCGATGTGACCGAGGTGACCTGTGCGTACAAAGAAGAGCCGGATTATTCGAGAGAAGGTATGGTCTACCCGGTGGTTGTTCTGACCGATGAGGGCGGCAACTCGACGGAGATCACCGGCACAGTGGAGGTCCTGGAAGATAAGGAAGCGCCGGTGATTGACGGCGTGGTGGCTTTGGACGCCTTCCTTGATGTACCGGTCTCCTACAAATCGAATATTATAGTCACTGACGACTGCGACCCGGATGTGGAGCTCACGGTAGATACCAGTGCTGTGAACCCGGATCAGCCGGGAACCTATGACATCACTTATACGGCAACAGACTGGGCGGGACACACAGCGTCCGCGTCCACGACGATTACCTTTTCTGAAAAACCGGACGATTATGTCGAGGAATCTGTCGTGCTGGAGGAAGCGCAGGAAATTCTCGATGAGATTGTGACGGACGACATGACGCGGAAGCAGAAGGCACAGGCAATCTATAACTGGGTACGGGCAAATCTCTATTATTCGGAATCCACTTATAAGGAAAGCTGGACGAACGGTGCACATATCGGTTTCACGACCGGTACAGGCGACTGTTACATTTACTTTGCTGTGACAAAGGCTCTGCTGACGCAGGCCGGAATTCCGAATATTGATGTGGAAAAATCGAATACGACCCGCTCACACCACTATTGGAGTCTGGTCAATGTAGGCGACGGCTGGTACCATCTGGACACCACGCCAAGGGAGAGCGGGGCGACCTTTTTCCTGGTCACGGACGAGGAAATGCTTTCCTATTTTGAACAAAACGGTACCTACGATGCATTTGATACAAGTCTGTATCCATCCACGCCGACCACACCGTCGACGATTGAGTAAAGAACACGGCATGATCCGGAATACACGGGAATATCCATCTTCGCCGGCCACACCGCCGACGATGGAATAAAGAGTAAGGAGCTTCCTATGCAGCGAACTATACTGGAATATCTGGAACAGACAGCGGAAAAGCTTCCGGAAAAGACAGCCTTTGCCACCGAAACCATGGAGATGAGCTTTGAAGAGGTGCTGAAGGCCTCGCAGAGCATTGGCACCTGTCTGGCAGCAAACGGCTGTAAGAAGGAACCGATTGTGGTCTGGATGCACCGCCACCCGCACATGATCGCGGCATTTCTGGGCGTTGTCTACAGCGGCTGCTATTATGTGCCGATGGATGAGGAAATGCCGCAGTTCCGCGTAAAGCTGATCTTTGAGAGCCTGCAGCCGCGTACGGTGATCTGTGATGAAAATACCTGTGAACAGGTACGCGCGCTGGATGGCTTTGACGGGAAAATTCTGCTGTACGATGCGATCTGCCAGACCTCAGTGGAAAAAACGCTTCTGGAAGGAATTCGGCGCAATGCGATTGACACGGATCCGGTCTACATTGTATTTACATCCGGGTCAACCGGTGTGCCCAAGGGCGTCGTCGGCTGCCATCGCGCGGTGATTGATTATGCGAATCAGCTGACCGAGGTGCTTCATGTGACGGAGGATACGATCTTTGGCAACCAGACGCCGCTGTACTTTGACGCCTGCCTGAAGGAATTGTTTGGCAGCTTAAAATGCGGCGCAACCACATATCTTGTGCCGAAGGAGCTGTTCCTGTTTCCGGTCCGGCTGGTGGAATTTCTGAACACATACAAAATCAATACAATCTGCTGGGTCGTCTCCGCGCTGACCATGATCTCTTCGACGGGAACCTTTGATAAAATTGTTCCGGAATATCTGCATACGGTCGCCTTTGGCAGTGAGGTCTTCCCCATCCGTCAGTTCAACCTCTGGAGGCGGACGCTTCCGGACGCGCGCTTTTTTAACCTTTACGGGCCGACAGAGGCGACCGGCATGAGCTGTTATTACGAGGCGAAGCATGAATTCGCAGAGGATGATGTCATCCCGATCGGGAAGCCGTTTCCAAACACGGGAATCCTGCTTCTGGATGAACAGAACCGTCAGCCGGAACCGGGTGAGCCAGGTGAAATCTGTATCCGCGGGACGCCGCTGACGCTCGGGTATTATGATAATGAAGAAAAAACTGCGGAGGTCTTTGTGCAGAACCCGTTAAATACACATTACCGCGAGCTGCTCTACCGCACCGGCGACATCGGAACCTACAATGCGGATGGCGACCTGATCTTTCTGTCGCGAAAAGACAACCAGATTAAGCACATGGGGCATCGCATTGAGCTTGGAGAAATTGAGGCACATGTGAACCGGATGGAAGGAATCCGCAATTCCTGCTGTATTTACGAACAGGAAAAGGGGAAAATCATTCTCTTTTACACCGGCTGCTGCGAGGGAAAGGAGCTTGTCGTGCGGCTGCGCAGCACGCTTCCGCGCTATATGGTACCAAATCACGTGTATGTGCTGGATGCACTGCCGCTGACTGCCAACGGAAAAACGGACCGGCAGCGTTTAAAACAAATAGCCGCTGATCTGGCCGTAAAGCGCCGGGAACGAAGGCAGGAGCGCCGGACGGCCGGTCATGTTGAAAAATCATCCCGTTGATAGACGGACAGAAATCATATGACAACAGACGGTATCGAAAGAACCTGTGCAGAATGCACATAGAATTGCGTACTGGCTGCCAACCGCACAGAGAGGAGAGTTTTACCATGGAAACATTGCTTGAGATTCTGGAGGATCTGCATCCGGAGGTGGATTTTGAGACCTGCACGGCACTGGTAGACGAGAAGATCATCGACTCGTTTGACATCGTGACGATCATCGCGGAGATCAATGAAGAATATGACGTCGTAATTCCGGCGGAGGAGATTGTTCCGAAAAATTTCAACTCCGCGAAGGCGCTGTACGATCTGATCCTGCGGCTGGAGGATTAATCCGTACCAAAACCGGCGGTTTCATCCTTGCTGACGGCCGCAGGATTCTGTTTAACAAAATGAGAGGGCAGCTTTACGATGCTTTTTACATCCTATGGATTTATCGGCTTTATCACTGCCGTCTTTATCATTTATTATCTTTTTCCGAAACGGTATCAATGGTGTTTTCTTCTGGGCGCCAGCTATGTGTTCTATTTCCTGGCGAGTCCGTCCTATCTGATCTTTATCGGCACGACGACCGTCACAGTCTGGCTGCTCGGCCGAAGGATTGAGACGCTGCGGCTCCGGCAGGAGGCTTTTTTTAAAGAAAAGAAGGGACAGCTTAGCCGCGAGGAAAAGAAAGCGTTTAAGTCACAATTCAAAAAACAGCAATGGAGATGGCTGCTTGGGGGCCTGCTCTTTAATCTTGGCATTTTAGCGGTTCTGAAGTATACAAATTTCGCGATTGCCAATTTCAATGGCTTTCTCTCCATGGTCGGGAGCACGCACCAGCTTTCCTATGTAAATCTGGTGCTGCCGATGGGGATTTCGTTTTATACGTTCCAGGCGCTTGGCTACCTGATTGATGTTTACAGGGGAACCTGCCGCGCAGAGAAAAATCTGTTTCGTCTGGCGCTGTTCGTGTCGTTTTTCCCACAGCTGGTGCAGGGGCCGATCAGCCGCTATTCGGATCTGGCCGCTTCGCTTTATGCCCCGCACCGGTTTGACGCGCGGACCGTCTCCTACGGACTCTACCGGATCCTCTGGGGTTATTTTAAAAAGCTGGTGATTGCCGACCGGATTCTGGTCGCCGTAAATGCCATCATTCAGCATCCGGAAACCTATCAGGGAGGCTTTGTTCTGGTCGGGATGCTGTTTTACGCATTTGAGCTGTATGCAGACTTTACCGGCGGCATCGACATCACAATTGGCATTGCACAGACGATGGGGATTACGGTAAAAGAAAATTTCATCCGGCCTTATTTTTCGAAGAATATTAAAGAATACTGGAATCGCTGGCATATTTCGATGGGTACCTGGTTTACGGATTATATTTTCTATCCGATTTCTGTGTGCAAACCGATGCTGAAGCTTTCCACCTTTTCCAGGAAGCACTTCGGGGACGTAATCGGAAAACGGGTGCCGGTCTACCTGTCCGCCTTCGCAGTCTGGCTTGCTACCGGCGTCTGGCATGGCGCGAGCTGGAATTTCATCGCCTGGGGGCTGACGAATTACGTTGTGATCATGGTTTCACAGGAGCTGCAGCCGCTGTACCGCCGGTTCCATGCGCGCTTTCATTTAAAAGAAAAAGCCGGATACGGTGTATTTGAGGTCATCCGCACAATCCTTCTGATGAGCTGCATCCGCATGTTTGACTGTTATCGGAACGTACCTCTGACGTTTCGGATGTTCGCGAACATGTTCACGCAGTTCAAACTCAGCGACCTGACGGCAGATGCCTTTCTGGGACTCGGCCTGAGCGCTGCAGATTATGCTCTGCTCTTTGTCAGTCTGCTTGTCGTGCTTTCTGTGAGCCTCGCACAGGAGAAGCTGGAAGCGGCGGCAAAGCATTCTGCGACAGGAAATGTTGATGCGTCAGCGGCGCATTCTGCATCCGGGAGTACGCAAGCGGCGGCAATGCATTCTGTGTCCGGGAGTACGGAAACGGCGGCGAAGCATTTTGCATCCGGAAGTACGCAAGCAGCAGCAACGTATTCTGTGTCCGGGAGTGCTGAAGCAACAGCGGAAAGCAGCACGGTGCGTGGTGTCCGCGATTGGATCTTCGCCGCACCGGCAGCCTGGAAATATATCATCTTTGCGGCTTTAGTAATCGCAGTAATCGTGTTCGGCGCATATGGCATCGGGTACGACCAGACGCAGTTTATCTACAATCAGTTTTGAACACCCGTTCCGAGCAGTAGCAAAATGATAGCAGAAACCGGGCGGATTTATCCGTCAAAGTCTATGGTATCATATAACCTGCACAGCAGACAGTCTGTGGCCTGCTGTCCGGAGCAGC
Source organism: Lachnospiraceae bacterium (assembly GCA_021199475.1). Lineage (GTDB taxonomy): Bacteria > Bacillota > Clostridia > Lachnospirales > Lachnospiraceae > Choladousia. The sequence goes on along the minus strand of JAJQHZ010000085.1, from coordinate 7,478 downwards.
AAGATAGGAGCATTCCTGTATGAATGAGAGAGCAAAAAAATTCCCCCGCTGGCTGATTCCCGCGGTTCTGACAGCGACAGCCGTGCTGGTCATCCTTTTTTTGCTGCAGCTTTTGTTTCTGCCCAAATATATGTCGGACATTCCGGAAGGCGCTATGATTGCGGAATATTATGAGGAGACGACGGAACATGAGGTAATCTTTGTCGGGGACTGTGAGGTGTATGAGAATTTTTCACCAATCACACTGTATGAGAATTATGGAATCACAAGCTACATTCGCGGTTCCGCACAGCAGCTGGTATGGCAGTCCTATTATCTTCTTGAGGACACGCTGCGGTATGAGACACCGAAGGTGGTTGTATTCAACGTGCTGGCTCTCAAATACGACGAGCCCCAGAGTGAGGCGTACAATCGGATGACGATCGATGGAATGAAGTGGTCTTCCTCAAAAATCGGCGCGATCCGTGCTTCCATGACGGAGGACGAGAATTTTCTCGATTATCTGTTTCCAATCCTGCGGTACCATTCCCGCTGGTCAGATTTAAGCGGTGAGGATGTGAGCTATCTCTTTTCACGGGACAAAGTCACACACAACGGCTACTATATGCGGGTGGACACAAAGCCAGTGGACAGCTTTCCGGAACCGGACGTGCTTGCAGACTACACGCTTGGCAGCACTGCAATGAGCTATCTGGACCGGATGCGGACGCTCTGTGAGGAAAACGGCATCGAACTGGTGCTGGTCAAGTCTCCAAGTCTCTATCCGTACTGGTACGATGAATGGGACGCACAGATTGCGGAATATGCGGATGAATATGGACTGTACTATTTTAATTACATTGATCTGGCAGATGATGTGGGAATTGATTACTCTTCGGATCCCTACGATGCCGGGCTGCACCTGAATCTGTCGGGGGCAGAAAAGCTCTCGGATTATTTCGGGGCATGGCTTTCGGAAACATTTGATCTGACGGATTATCGCGAAAATGCGGAATACCGTACGGTGTATGCAGAAAAAATCTCGTTTTATGAGGAGATGGAAGCCGCGCAGTATCAGGAGCTGGAAGAATATGGGGAGATTGTGAGCTATTAAAAAATGTGAACGGCTAAAAATTGTAAGCTGATATAAATTATGAGATGAAATAAAGAGTCTTTATAAATCATGAGCCATAAAGCTTTCCGGAAAATGTGCAAGCCGCAAAACGGAGTCCGCAAATTATAAATCAGGAACTACAAGTCATAAAGCAGAGACTGCTAACAGCAAAGCAAAAACCGCATGCTGTAAAGCAGAGACTGTTAACAGTAAAACAGAAACTGTAAATCACAAAGCGGAAACAGGAGCTATTGACAGCGAAGCAAAAGCAGGAACTGCTTTTAATAGAAGGAGGAAATGAAATATGCAGTTGAGAAAAGTGAGAAACAACGTGCCGCGCAGCTGGGCCGTGCTGGGGCTGGCCGCCGTGATGGCCCTGACGCTTACCGCCTGCGGATCAGACGGTGGTTCGTCCTCGTCTGATTCCTCGTCCGGTTCGGCAAATGAGGCCTCCGCTTCATCGGGGAGCACAGGGAACACAGCGGACAGCTCTGACGGTTTCACATTTACATATGAAGGCACCGTGATCGGGATGGGGGAGGAGGCCGGATCGATCTTAGAAGCGCTGGGAGACGACTATGATTATTTTGAGTCTGAGAGCTGCGCGTTTGACGGGCTGGATAAGGTGTACACCTATTCCCATTTCAAACTGAATACCTATCCGTCTGACGACATCGATTATGTCCTGTCCATTGTGTTCCGTGACGATACTATTGAGACAGATGAGGGTATTACGATCGGAAGTTCAAAGGACGATGTTCTGGAAGCTTACGGGGATCCGGACGAGGAAAAGACGGCATCCCTCGTTTACGAAAAAGGAAACACTTCCATCACATTTGGGATCACCGGAGACTCAGTCTCAACGGTCACGATTGCAGCGAAGACGGAATAGCCGACAAAACTTCCTTTCGCGGCCGTGCGCACATAAGTGAATGTTCGAACGAATGGGGATGTTCGTTCTAGGCATTTGAAGGAACTATGAGATTCCAAAAATTGTAACTATTCAGAACAGCAGGCCACAGACTGTCTTTTCATTTCGATGCTGTTCCGAACTGTTACAAAAAATCTATAATATAAGGAGGATAACCGTATGAACACAAGAAAAGAAAAAAATGGTACCAGAAGCTTCTCAGCGCGATTTTTCATGCTCGCGCTAACAGCTGTCCTTTGGATAGCGGGTGTGTCTGCCGCCGATGCCGGAATAACCGCAAAGGCCGCGGAGGCTGTGGAAGCCGCCAGTACCACAGAGACTGCTGAAACTGCAGAAACAGTCGCTGCAGAAGAAGCCTACACCGGCTGGGAAACGGTCGATGACGTAAAATACTACTACGTCGATGGAGAAAAGGTCACCGGTTGGAAAAAGATTTCCGGAAAGTATTATTACTTTAACGCCAAAGGGAAGCTGCAGACGAACAAGATCGTTGGTTCAAAGAAAGCCGGATACTATTATGTGGACAAGACTGGTGTCCGTGTGACGGATTCCAGGATTAAAGCGGCGGTCAGTTTCGTTGTGAAGCACTCCAAGAGTTCGCAGTCAAACAGGCAGCGGCTGAAAGCCTGCTATAAAGCAATGTGTAAAAACCCGTATACACGATTTTACGGTGAGACACCAACTGCATCGAAGATGGCTTCCTACGCTTCCTATATGTTTAAAAACAATACCGGTAACTGCTATCGGTACGCCTCTGCGATGGCCTATATCGCAAGGGTTCTCGGATATGACTCCCGGGTATCTGTCGGCGGCGTCAATTCCTACGGCGGAACTACCCTGTCCCCGCATGGCTGGTGTGAGGTCAAGGTCGGCTCCACCTGGCGGATCATCGACTGCAGCATTCAGAACCGGCACCCGGATGTCAGCCTGTTTCTCGTGACCCGAAAAAGCTTTCCTTACCTGCTGCGCTGCAACAGCACCTTCCGCATGACGGTTAAAAACGGCAAAGTGAGCTGGAAGTGATCTGCCCTTCCATCCGGACGTGCGCGGCAAATCCCTCTATATATCCTAACTTAAAAGCTTTTTATGCGGTGGATGCAGCGCTGGCAGCATTCACCGCATTTTTTATGAAACACGAAGTTCAGGCATTTTCTCTTTTTATTTTAGTTGCGTTCCAAGTCGTAAAAATATCATTTTAAACAAAACCACCCCCGTTTCCCGCCCCTGTTTTTCTACATGCTCTCTTTCCGGTTCTGTCTTGACTTTTTTGTGAAACCATGTATGATTGTAATTGCGCAATATCTGGTACATGATTATACGAAAAAGCACAATATCATGTGTTACATTTGCAGACGATATGTAGATGTATCACTGTTTTTTTACTGATTTTTACCGTAAATGGAAAGGGGAACGATTCATGAGCGATGCACGAAAGGCAAATGTCATCAAGCGCAGCGGTGAGGAGGTACTCTTTGATAAAACAAAGATCGAGAACGCCGTGCGCAAGGCAAATAACAGCGTGGAGAAAATCCACCAGCTGAATGATTATCAAATTACAGCGGTCGCCGACACGATTGAAAAGCAGGCGGCGGTGTCCTCCCACGCGCTGAATGTCGAGGATATTCAGGATCTCGTGGAGACGGGCATTATGGAGATGCGCGGCTACGAGGTGGCGCAGAAGTATGTGCGCTACCGCTACAAGCGCGAGATCTCCCGCAAGACAAACACCACAGACAACAGCATCCTCTCGCTTCTCGACCAGATCAATGAGAACGCGAAGCAGGAGAATTCGAATAAGAATCCGACCATCAATTCGACCCAGCGCGACTACATGGCGGGCGAGGTCAGCAAGGATCTGACGATGCGTGTACTGCTGCCGGAGGAGATCGTACAGGCTCACGAGCAGGGCATCATCCACTTCCATGACGCGGATTATTACGCGCAGCGGGAGCACAACTGCGACCTGATCAATCTGGAGGACATGCTGCAGAACGGCACGGTCATCAGCGAGACGATGATCGAGAAGCCGCACAGCTTTTTCACGGCATGCAACGTAACGACGCAGATCGTCGCGCAGGTCGCGAGCAACCAGTACGGCGGCCAGTCCTTTTCTCTGGCGCATCTGGCACCGTTCGTCGACATCAGCCGCCAGAAGCTCCGCAAAAAGGTCATCGAGGAGCGCGAGATCTGCGGCGAGCCTCTGGACGAGCAAATTATTTCCACGGTGACCGAGAGCCGTCTGAAGGACGAGATCACCAGCGGCATCCAGACCATCCAGTATCAGCTCATCACCCTGATGACCTGCAACGGTCAGGCACCGTTCGTGACGATGTTCATGTACCTGGACGAGGTGCCGGAGGGCCGCACTCGCGATGACCTTGCGCTGATCATCGCGGAAGTGATGCGCCAGCGGATGCAGGGCGTCAAAAATGAGAGCGGCGCGTGGATCACGCCCGCGTTTCCGAAGCTGATTTACGTCCTGGACGAGGATAATATCACCGAGGATTCCAAATACTGGTATCTGACCGAGCTCGCCGCTGAATGCACGGCAAAGCGCATGGTGCCGGATTACATTTCCGCAAAAATGATGAAGAAGCTCAAGCGCGGCAATGTCTATACCTGCATGGGCTGTCGCTCCTTCCTGACGGTGGAGGATTCCCAGAAGAATCCGGACGGCAGCTACAAATTCTATGGCCGGTTTAATCAAGGTGTCGTCACCATCAATCTGGTGGACGTGGCCTGCTCCTCCGAGGGAGACATGGACCGGTTCTGGAAAATCCTGGACGAGCGCCTGGAGCTCTGCCACCGCGCCCTGCGCTGCCGCCACGAGCGTCTGCTCGGCACCGTATCGGACGTCGCACCGATCCTCTGGCAGCACGGAGCCCTCGCCCGCCTGAAAAAGGGCGAGACCATCGATAAGCTCCTGTACAACGGCTACTCCACGATCTCCCTCGGCTATGCGGGACTCTATGAGATGTGCGTGCGCATGCTCGGCAAATCCCATACCGACCCGGAGGCAAGACCGTTCGCGATGGCCGTCATTCAGCGGCTGAACGACAAGTGCGCCGAGTGGAAGGCTGCCGAGAACATCAGCTATTCCGTCTACGGCACCCCGATGGAGTCCACGACCTACCGCTTCGCAAAGCTTCTGAAAAAGCGCTTCGGCATCATCCCGGGCGTGACCGATAAAAACTACATCACCAACAGCTACCACGTCCACGTCACCGAAGAGATCGACGCCTTCAGCAAGCTGAGCTTCGAGGCCCCGTTCCAGGAGCTCTCCCCGGGCGGCGCCATCAGCTACGTGGAAGTGCCGAATATGCAGAACAACATTCCGGCCGTGCTCTCCGTGATGAGATTCATCTATGACAACATCATGTACGCTGAGCTGAACACCAAGAGCGACTACTGCGACTGCTGCGGCTACAGCGGCGAGATTCAGATCGTCGAGGATGACGCCGGCAAGCTCGTCTGGGAATGTCCGAACTGCGGCAACCGCGACCAGGACAAGATGAGCGTCGCCCGCCGGACCTGCGGCTACATCGGCACCCAGTTCTGGAACCAGGGCCGGACACAGGAAATCAAAGACCGCGTGCTGCATCTGTAATCTCAGACAAAACAAGCCTGAAAAACGGACAGGAGGCGTTTTCTCTCCCCTGTCCGCAGCACCAATGCTTTTCTTTATAGACAATTATTATGATAGTTAGCGGTTCATTTACCTATATTGGGTATGGGCAAACTCAGCAGCCTGCCATGCCAGCCATATATACAGCAGTTTTGACCGTATACCACAATTGTTGGGGGCATCACCATGAACTATGGAAACATAAAAAAATATGACATTGCCGACGGTCCGGGCGTCCGTGTATCCCTCTTCGTTTCCGGCTGTCGGCATCACTGCAAAGGATGCTTCAATGCGGAGACGTGGGATTTTGGCTACGGTCAGCCATTTACCTCCGAGACCGAAGCAGAAATTCTGGATGCGCTCGCGCCCGACTATATCCAGGGCTTTACGGCCCTCGGCGGTGAGCCGTTCGAGCCGGAGAACCAGCCTGTGGTCGCTGCTCTCATGAAAAAAATCCGGGAGCACTATCCTGACAAGGATATCTGGTGCTACACCGGATATTTGTATGATGTTGACCTGATGCCTGGCGGCCGCGTGTTCACAGATGTGACGCGGGAAATGCTTTCAACCATCGATGTGCTTGTCGACGGCGAGTTCATCGAGGCGGAAAAAGACATCTCGCTGCAGTTCCGCGGCAGCCGGAACCAGAGGATTATTTCACTGCATTCTCCTTCACCATCTGCAGCGCTTTCGCGACCGGCGGCAGAGAGATGACGATCATCGTGATCACACCCTCCAGCAGGATGTAGGAATAATTATAAATAATCGGGTACAGCGCCGTGAGCGCCTGCGGAAAATTCTCCGGCATGTAATCCATCCAGTACAGATAACCGCCTAGCGAGTGGAATGCGCCGCGCACAAGAATTCCCAGTATGTAGCCCTTGAGCAGTCCGTTTTTCGACTTCCGGAAGACGCCGGCGAGACCGAGACCCGCGAACGCGAGCACGTAATCGCAGCACACCTGGAAAAAGCTCAGAACATATGGCTCCTGCAGGAACTGCAGAATCCCGTAAGCCAGACCGGTCATGATGCCGACCTTCACGCCGTACCAGTTGCCGATCAGGCAGATGAACAGCATGCTGAACAGGGTCACGGAGCCGCCGTAGGGCAGACGGAACACCTTTACATATGAGGTGACAAACGCGAGCGCCATCGCCATCGCACAGGTGACCAGCTGCTTCGTGGACATCTTTTTCCCCGAATCTGTTCTGCCATGAAGAAACGACGCCACCCGCACCAGCACAACAATGGCAACGGCACAGAGGGCATATCCAAGAGTGGTCAGACCACCATCAGCAGTTACAATAGACATAAAAAACTCCTCCTTTTTCTGCGCAAGGAGGAATCACATCGATGCGGCCCTGTCGGAACGAACCTGCCAACATACGTGTAACTTCACATAAATGAGCATATTACTCACTAACAGGCGCTTATTCAAGCGCTGATTTCTTGCTTTCGCGAATGTCTTTTCGTCCGTAACAGGTCTTTGCTTCCTTCCGCCGGTATTACCCGGGTCAAGTGTTAAGGGTCAGAGTCCTTCGCAGTCAGTACAGCCTTATGATAACGGCTCCGCGCCGTCGCATCATGCAGTACCTCCCGCCGGAACTCAGTCTCAGCGATGTGCTCCCCTAGCGGATAATAGATTGTATCGGCTGACCGGTCCTTCAACCGACAGCCCCGCTTACTATACAGCAGAAGCCCGACAATGTCAACCTCACCCACCGGTTCTTTCTTTGTGTTTTTGAGGGTATTTTTTATTCAAATCATTTTTAATAACCTGAATCCGTGAAGTTGATGATTTTTTATTGCCGAGCTGCTCTAAATTCGGA
>JAJQHZ010000147.1 GCA_021199475.1 Lachnospiraceae bacterium | reverse complement strand
ATTGAATTTATCAGCTTTTCTGTTGATTAAATTCTTTGAACTTCACGGAATCAGGGAAAAGTTAAATATGTTGTCTGTTCTCAAGTTCAGACAAGCTTCAGTGGAGTGGTTAAAATTTGTTTCAAATAATCGAAATGATATTTCGTTTAGCGACGACCACGATATTGTTATAGGACCGGTTGCGGATGACAGGACAATGCCAGTTCTAAAACGATATTTTTCTGGAATTTATACCGAAGAAGAAGCAATAAGAAGATTACTTCCACAAAAATTAAAGGATCAGTATGCATTTAAAACAGAAAGGGCTATTTCAATTTTGAGTTTTAGGGAGGCGAAGCTTTTATGAATCATGATATGAGTGATATACTATGTTTTTATAATGAAAAGATAGTAAAAATGATTTGCGATAAGTACGGATTAAATTCGATGAATGCACTCAGACGATTCCTTTTTTCGGAAACCTATCAAATGCTTTGCAATCCGAATCTTGAAATGTGGGATTTTGGGTCAATCGGAATTTTTGATATGTGGGAAGCGGAACAGGTGACAGGTAATCCCAGGAATTCATTATATATCAGGAGGGATTAAGGATGGCAAAGGAGATGGAATTTTTTATTTATCTGTTGGAAAATTATGCAGATTACAAGCAGACAAGAGCAGATTTAGTGTTAAAGGAATTAGATGACAAGAATCTGACGGACTTTGTGTATGGCATGTATCCTTTGTATCACACTGAGGCAATAGAGAACGCTTACAAGGATATTGACAGTCTGTTATCTACCGGGAAACCGGCATGGTAGCTTATTTGTAACAGATCAGGACCGTTTCATTTATTACAATTAGCAAATAACCTGGGAACAGTAAAAGGAGACGAAAGATGGCAGAGTTGGAATCTCTCATAGAGAAGAAACCGATTGATCAGTTGGCATATGGCGATTCACAGTGGAACTATCGCCAGGATCTGAAAACGGAAGCGGATCTCTGGAACAACTTCCGGTACATTCTGGAGCAGAACAATAAGGATCGATTGAACGGGGAACCGCTGTCCGATGCGGAGTTTAATCAGGTAAAGAACCAGCTGCAGTTTTCGTCCTTTTATAAAGCAGGAGAATGGCTGGTTGGCGAAAACGGAAAAGTGATGGTGCATGTGCAGCGTGATACGGAGAAACTGCACCTGGTTGTCATGAACCATGAGCATATTGCTGGCGGAAGCAGTGTATATGAGGTGATCAACCAGTATCAGGCGTTGGAAACGGATGAGAACAGCATTGTGCCTGCGCGGGATCGGAGATTTGATGTCACGCTCCTGATCAACGGGCTGCCGCTGATCCATATCGAGCTGAAAAACAAACAGCATTCCTATATGGAGGGATTTCGCCAGATCAAAAAAAATATTGGTGAGGGAAAGTTCACCGGAATCTTTTCGGCTGTGCAGATGTTTGTAGTAAGCAACGGCGTGGACACAAAATATTTTGCGGCGGCCTCTGACCGGGAGCTGAATGAGAAATTTTTAAGCGGATGGGTGGAGCGTAAAAATGAAACGGTAACCGATTATCTGGATTTTGCAAAGGAAGTACTGCGCATCCCTCAGGCTCATGAAATGATCGCCAGGTATACGGTATTGGATGAAGATGCGAAACGGCTGATTATTTTACGGCCCTATCAGATTCATGCGATTGAAGCGATTCGTGAGGCATCAAAGACCGGGACCTCCGGTTTTGTCTGGCACACGACTGGTTCCGGAAAAACACTGACCTCTTATAAAGCGACGCGAAACCTTCTGATGGACATTCCATCGATTGATAAGACAATCTTTCTGATCGACCGGAAAGACCTGGATACGCAGACGACACAGGCATTTCAGGCGTACGCCAATAATGACCTGATTGATGTTGATGAAACGGACAACGTTTATGATTTGAAAAATAAACTAAAGTCGGACGACCGGCAGGTGATCGTTACCACGATCCAGAAGCTGCAGATTCTTGTCACCAGGCGGCTAAAAGAGGGTACTCCGGAATATGAAAAAATCAAGAACCGCAGGATTGCCTTCGTAGTGGATGAATGCCACAGAACCGTCACTCCAACGACAAAGAGAATATTGGAGAGATTCTTCGGTAAATCCATGTGGTATGGATTTACCGGAACCCCTCGTTTTGCAGAGAATCCATATCCGCAGCTTGGCGACCTTCCGCGCACAACAGAAGAATTATATGGGAAGTGTCTCCACCGGTATACCATTCAGAACGCAATCCATGACAATGCTGTACTTGGCTTCCAGAATGGTAAGGGTAAGACTTATGAGGGGCTTCTGACGGTGAGTTCGATTCCACTGGCGCAGAGGTATTATGAATTGCTGACCAGAGTAAAGAACGGAGAGACTTCTCCTGTCATTGATGAGAAGATCAGGCAGGTGCTGCCGGAAATCTGCAGAGAAAATCAGACATATCAATTTCAATTAAACCGCTTACCTTTTATGGATAGGCGGTTTTTTAAATTTCACTTTCAGTGCGAAAAGGAATACTTCTGCCCGATTTGGCTTTTCGGTAAGCTTAGTCGTCTGCATTCCTTTCCTTGCCTGCCTTCTTCAGGAGTTCCTGCAAGCATCATCTGCACGTTGTCCCTGCAGCCCCGGCTTTGGGGAATGCTTGTGGTTGCAGCAATCGGTTATGGGCTGGCAATCTTGCTTGCTGTATGTTTCATTATTCATTACCTCCGCCGGGAAAAATGAATTGAATTCCTGAACGAATTGAACTAATATATACTAAACCGTCCTGTTGAAGGCGTATTACAAAGGTGTGAATGAAATGAGCAAAAACCGACTTTAACAAATGGAAGTTTGAGTATGAGGGAGTGATCTGTATGGCACAGAAAACGATATTATTTTTGGCTGAAAATGGCAGCAACCGGGAATTCCTGATATCTGTTTTGGAGAAACAGTATGAGATACAGGCTGCAGCAGATAAAACAGAAGTAGTGAGTATTCTGAGAAACTCTCAAAAAAATATATCTCTGATTCTGCTTTTCCTTAAAGGGCAGGCAGAAGAGGAACTTGATCTTATAGATACCTTGCAGGCGGATCCGGCATTCGCTTCTATTCCAATCATTGCAGCGGCACAGGATGCCAGAAATGAGGTGTCAGCTTTGGCACACGGGGCAGTAGACTTTGTGACGATTCCCTGCAATCATCAGGCAATCCTTTGCCGTATTGGAAATATTATACAGAGGAAGGAACTGGCGGTGATTCCGGATCAGTACCAGTATGAACGCCTGACCGGACTGTACAGCAAAGAGTATTTTTATCAGTGTGCCAATGAGATTCTGCTGCAGGACCCAGAGGGGGAATATGACATTGTCTGTTCCAATTTTGATAATTTTAAGCTGATAAATGAAGCATACGGACGGCAGACGGGGGATCAAATTCTGCGCGCGACGGCAGATATGCTGAAAAAAGCAATGATGGGAAGTGGCATATGTTCGCATTTCTCCGCAGACTGGTTTGTGTGCATGATAAGGCATTATGACTCGTATTCGGATGAGATGTTCGAACAGATCACAGATGCAGTCAACCAGCTTACTCCTGCTAAAAATATCGTAATCAAATGGGGCATTTATGTGACCGGAAGCCGGGACATTTCTGTGGAACAGATGTGTGACTGGGCACTGGAAACCGCGCGAAGCATTAAGGGACAGTATGGGAAGTATTTCGCTTATTATAATGATGAGCTTCGGAATCGTCTGATGCGGGAACAGGAGATCACAGCGTGTATGGAAACTGCGCTGGCGGAAGGGCAGTTTCATGTCTGGCTGCAGCCGAAATACAGGATGGATGGGACGCCTTTGCATGATGCGGAGGCACTGGTACGCTGGTTTCATCCGGAATGGGGAATACAGCAGCCGGGGGTGTTCATCCCGCTTTTTGAGCGGAATGGCTTTATAACAAAACTGGATCTGTATATCTGGGAAGAAGTATGCCGGATGCTCCGTGACTGGGATAACCAGGAAACGGAACCGTTAAATATTTCTGTCAATGTTTCTCGTGCGGACATCTACAAAGTGGATCTGTGCGACATACTGGTCAGGCTGACCAATAAATATGGTATTTCACGCAGCCGTCTTCATCTGGAGATCACGGAGTCTATGTTTACAGAGCACCCGGAGCAGATCGTGAAAACGATCAGGAAACTCCGCAAAAAAGGGTTTGTGATCGAGCTGGATGATTTTGGCAGCGGTTATTCGTCTTTAAATATGCTCAATCAGGTACCGATGGATATCCTGAAGCTGGATATGCAGTTTGTACGCAGCGAGATGTCCAGACCGGAAAAGCAGGGAATCCTGAGATATGTGATCGGGATGGCGCACGGACAGAACCTGGAGGTGGTTGCGGAAGGCGTAGAGACGGGCAGACAGATGGAACGTCTCAAAGATATGGGATGCGATTATGTGCAGGGCTATTACACGGCAAAACCGATGCCGCCGGAAGATTTTGAGAAACTGCTGTATCGCCGGTCAGATAAAATACAGAATGTGCGGGAGGAAAAAGCTCCCGTGAAGGGAGATGCGGAAAACAAGGAAGTCCTTTTTGTGATGCATGAAGATCCGTCTGTCCGCGCTCAAATGCAGGAAGTGTTTCAGAACCAGTTCCAGGTAAAAGAAGCGGCAGATGAAGAAGCAGCCCTCTCAGGGATAGGCAGATTCGGGAACCGTATCCGGGTTATTCTGCTTGACATGGAACTCGCACAGCGCAGCCAGTCCTCCCTCTGGAATATACTGAAAACGGAGAAAAAACTGTGGAATATACCTGTGATCTTGTTGGGAAACGCGGATGCCGAAACGGAAGCGGAAGCATTAAAAATGGGTGCGGATGATTTTGAGGGGATGCCCTGCAGAAATGAGAGCATCCGGATGCGCGTCAATAACGCGCTGGGAAGGAATATCTTCGGCAGCAGATGCTGAATGACAGTCTGCCAGGCGGAATGTTTGGCTGCTACTGGGAAGATGGCCTTCCGGTTTACTTTATCAATGGAATGATGCTTGATGTTCTGGGATACGATGGCGAGGCAGACTTCATATCGGATGTTGACGGGCTGATGGCGAACGGTATCCACCCGGATGACAGGGCTGCTGTACTCGAAGCTCTCGACAGACAGCTATCAGGGAATTTTCAGTATTCTCTGGAGTACCGTATCAGAAAAAAGAATAAAAGCTACATCTGGGTGCAGGACATCGGACGACTCGTAAAGGCAGAAAATGGACGAGACGTCCTTGTGTCAGTATGCATGGATATTACGGATGAGAAAAAGCGTCTGCAAATGGAACGCGAATTATATGACAGGGAAATGGCGTACTTTTCCGGAAATTCCGTTGAAATACAGGGTCGGATCAACGTGACCAGAGGCCGGGTGGAACGGTATTTCCACACGGAGGATGTGTCCATTTCTCATGACGGCGACTCTTTTAAACAGATGGTCATAAAACTGGCGGATACTGCTGTTGAACCGTCTTACCGGGAGAAGCTTCTTTCGGAGCTGTCGCGGAAAAACCTTTTAAACAACTTCCGGAGCGGGAAGCAGGAGTATCAATTTGAATTCTTACGGAAAAAGAACAATGGGATGTTCTGGGCCCATATGGACTTCCGGTTATACCTGAACCCGGATACGCAGGATGTCATGATGTTTTTCTATACAAAGAATGTGACAGAACAGAAGGTCCGGGACTATACGTTCGATTTCATAGCGAAGATGGATTACGACCTGATCTGTGATGTGGATATGGTGAGGGGAAACTACCAGATGCTCTCCCGCAGGGCGGAAAACGGGACAACTCTGCCGGATTCAGGTGTGTTTCAGGATGAGATACGTCAGAAGACCTGCCGCCTGATGGACGAAGAGACAAGCCGGAGGTATCTGGAATGCATGGACTTTGACAATATTCGGAACCAGCTGGAAGGCCGGAAGGTCTACAGTTTTGTCCTTCAAATGAACGATACAAACGGCAGCTTCAGAACGAAGAAATACCAGATCTTTTACATAAATGAGCCATTGCAGAGGGTTGGAATTACACGGACGGACGTGACGGATATTGCACAGGAAAAGATAGCCGGACTTTGAGTGCGAAGGGAAGAAATCCAGGCAGAGACGGATGCGATGAACGCTCACAGCAGGGAAAGGGAATGTTATGGATAATTATTGGAAGATGGAACGGTTTTCATTTTTGCACTATTATTACGCCTACGTGGATTCCACGGAGAACCTTGCTGACCAGCTGTTGACCAACAT
>JAJQHZ010000061.1 GCA_021199475.1 Lachnospiraceae bacterium | reverse complement strand
TTGCCAGAGTCGCAACGTCAGAGAGAGTTAATTACTCCGGGAAATTGACAGTAAATGATCCAGTTGGCGAGTGTCGCCCTCGACAGTTTTGCGCCAAACTGTTTCCAGTCCTGTTCCTGCCGGTAAAGTGGCATCGCGTTCGCGTATTTCTGGTACATTACCCATGCAACAACAGACGCAGACGCATAGCTGTGAGGAATCAATGCCTCCGGAACATGTGCTTTTACGAACTCGATGTTTTTGGCCATTACTGACTTGGTAGCACATTTCGGGCATTTGGCTGTCTCCCGATAAATATAGACGACTTCCCCTGAGGCTGGTTTGTAACGGAACTCCTTGCGCACAAATTCCTTACCGATGACTTCCAGTTCAGAACCACAGTCCTTGCAATACTTCTGGTCTTCCGAAAGCGGCAGGATTACATCGCGCGTCGGTATCCCCCGGAAAGTGTCTTCCGCAGTGCTTTTTGCTTTCCTTGTATGTTCCCTGACAATGATTTCCGCATCTGCATCCGGCTCACTCTCAAAGGTCGCCTCCTGCTCTGCCTCATCGAACAGACTTATCTGACCCGGAACATCCCTCGATTTCTCACTGGATGTGCCGAATAATTTTTTGGCAAGATAGTCAACCTGCTCGCGCAGCGAGGCTATTGTACGGTTGCACTCCTCGACAGTACCCTGCAGAGATTTAATCAGTTCATTCTGACTGCTGACGACCGTATTCAGTTGGTTGATCATATCTTTCTGCTCTTTGATTTTAGAGTCCGCCGGGGATTTTGCCATTGCTCATTTTCTCCTTCAAAACATGACTTTATTATACCACAAACACGGTTGTAAAGGAAGGAAAAAATGGCTTATTTCCGGGCTTTTTCGAGGTTTTCGGCTCCAGAAATTTATTTACGCGATCCGCTGTTTTTGGGAGTCCGCAGGTGCATCACTGACAGCTTTAAATGCCTTCGGCTGTTCAATCTCGAGGCCTGACATCAGCCAGTCAAACTGCTGCCAGGTCAGAGCTTTTACCTCGTCCGAATTCCTTGGCCAGCGGAATCGCCCCTGTGCCTCCATCCTCTTATATAGAAGAAGGAATCCGTCACCTTCCCAAAGCAGCGCCTTTATTCTGTCGCATCTTTTTCCGCAGAAAAGATACAGCGCACTGCGGCGTGGATCCATATGGAGCTTATCCTGGACGATTGCACAAAGCCCATCGATCGCTCTTCTCATGTCAGTATAGCCGCACACGATATAAATTTCGTCCGCGACTGTGATGTCGCCTAGCATGTTGCCGCCTTTACCGCCCGGAATACGCGCTCCATGAATATGCCATCTGTTCCTGGCGGTATTCGGATTGTTGAGCCGAACAGGACAACTTCAACAAACGGCGGTTCTGGACAGTTATCCTGGATAACCTGTGAATCAATGGTGAGGCATTCCTTCTGTATGACACATGGCTCTGTTGACGGCGAAGAAAAATCAAGCTTTACAACTTCCTGCTTTGTCGGATGTCCACCCTTTCCCCTGGATGCTGCGGGTATATCCGTTTGTCCTTTTTTGCGGAGACGCCTTATCCAGTTATAAAACGTACCGGGTTTAATCCCATGTTCCGTACACCACTGGTAATCCGACAGGCCGCTGGCTCTACATTCGAGTACCAGGCGGTATTGCTCTTCGGCTGAAATGGGGTTCGCTTTCATATGGCAGAACAACTCCTTTATTTGAATTGAAATGCTTGCATCAAACATGGATTATAATGGAAAAGCCAGCATTCCTAGCATCTATTATAGTCCGTATAAAGGTTGTTGTCACTCCGCCGGATTATTTTGCGCTTACAATGCATTAGCCGTCTGTGCAGAAGTCACAGAAGCTTCAGCTGTACTTGGTGAATCCGATAAGCAATACAAAGGCGTTTTCCCAGAATAAGATGCAATACGAAAATACTTTATTCTGTGGGAACTTGGAAAATCCAGTCCTTCGCAATGCCGCCGAATCAGACCATTAACAACTGATTCCGGATTCTTAGCAGGGAAACTATATAATTTTTGTTCAACAATTTGATTATATATTTCCCTGCTTGTCAGTGGGCAGGATGATTTTTTCATTACAATTGTAATGGCTTCAAGTAAGTGTAAAACCACTCGCCAGAGGGTAAAAGCAAACCGCCTTTCAGCGGTTCACTTTGCGACATTTAGTTGGGAGGCTGTCTGACCAGGGGAGAAGATCATCTAAATCGTGCGGATCAATATGACCATCTACATCCGTCCGTTGCGGCAGCTCTTCCAGTATATATTTCAGATAGTAGTAAGGATTCAGGTTATTCAACTTCGCGGTTTCCGTTATGCTGTATACAACCGCGCTGGCCTCCGCACCTTTCGCGGAATAGATGAACACCCAGTTCTTGCGCCCCACGGTGAAGGCCCGAATAGATCGTTCCGATGCCGAGTTATCGACAGGAACATCTCCGTTGGTCAGAAATACCCGCAGATATTCTTCCTGATTGGCACAATACTTTAAGCCTTTCGCTGTTTCACCCTTCGGGAGGCAGGTCGTATCGGCAAGGCGTTCTTTTACCCACGCAAAATACTCATCGACCAGAGGCTTGATCAATGCTTGGCGTTCACGGAGCCGTTCCTCGGCGGACAGGTTTTTTAAAGTACCTTCCAGCTTATAGATGGCGGCGATCTTGGTCAATGCCTGATATGCGGTGGACAGCTTTGCCGCCTGCTCATTGTTCTTGCCGATTGCTTTGACTGCATCGGCGAACGAGCGTCTTGCGTGCGCCCAACAGTTCGCATTGGTCAGCCCGTCCAGTTCCCGCGCTATCTTGTGGTACTGTTCCAGGCCGTCCGTCATAAGGATTCCTTTATAATCCTTATAGAACTCCTTGGGGTGGCTGCTGTTCCGTGTCTTCTGATATTCATAGAGGACAACCGGATGCTCCCTGTAAAACTCACCCGACCGGTGTACCCACATGTAGCTCTGACTACCCGCCGGGCGTCCGTCTTTTATGACTTCCACCGGCGTTTCGTCCGATTGGTTCACGGGAAACTCAAAAAGCTTCTCCTTCAGGCGGTCGTACAATGGCTGAAAATATCTTTCCGAGCATTTGATAATCCATCCGGCCATGACCTGTCTGGAAAGATTCAGTCCGTTCCTGGAGAACTCCTGCTCGATCCGGTTAATCGGAATGGCGTTTACATATTTCGCATTCATGATGGCAGCACCCAGCGAAGGAGTAAGGATACTGTTGCGCAGTAAATCCTTCGGTCGGTCGGCGCGTATGAATTCGTCCTGATGGTCTCCGCCGGTGCCCACGTAAACATGTGTCTTGTGTTCTTCGACTGTCCATGAGGCCGGCTCGTAACGAAGGCGCTTGCATTCCTCGACTGGCATCTCACGCCAGTTCCCGGCACCGAACAGCTTATCGAGTTTTTCAGCTGCTATGACATGTTCATGGACTTCCCTGGGGAAAGCCTTCAGGTCGGCATCCCTCTTACCCTTTTGTTTTTTCGCTTTGGGCTTTTTGGGAAGCACATCGTCAGGGTCTGGTTCTTCGGATTCATCCATAGACTCTGACAACTGCTCGGCTTCATTGAAGAATGAGAGTTGCCCTGGAATCTCCGAAAGCTTTTCCGTATGGCGGCCAAAACGCTGCTGGTTTGCAATCCGGATCTGCTCGGTCAGGCGTTCAAAACTGTCATTCATCTTGTTCACCTGTTCCTGCTGGGAAAGCAGCAACATAATGAGTTCCTGCCTGCTGAAGCTGTTTAATTGTTCAACTGTATATTTTGTTCCCATAATGGCCGCTCCTTTACTGGTTTCTATTATACCGCAAATGCAGATAAAACGCCAGTTTCCGGGATTCTGGCATCCGTCATTTTGACTATGGATGAGGACTTTCAAAACGCCCATGGAAGGCGGGTAAACTATCTGTTTTCAAGGTGCGGCGGTCTTGTCCGGAGGGCTTCTATGACCACGAAAAAAACCAATGCCGCCGCCTGAATTGGCGGCTGTGTGGATAGGTTACTCAATGAAAAAAGCTGCAAAAAATTCTCTGTTTTGCACAAACACATCAGCAGACTTTCGATGGATGGACCTCCTTGATCTTCGGATTCAGAGGATTCAGGCCGAGCATAAGATAATGAAACTGCTCCTCAGTCAGCTCGGCGGCTTCCTCCTGCGTGCGTGGCCAGGTAAGCGAACCGCTTTCAAACCGCTTATATAGAAGAAGAAATCCCTCGCCCATCCAAAGTAATCCTTTCATGCGATCCGAACGTCTGCCGCAAAACAGGAAAAGAGTTCCCTGCTCGAAGGGATTCTGGTTATAACGAGCACCAATGATCTGTGCAAGACCGTCAATACCCTTGCGCAGGTCAACATACCCTGTCGCAATAACGACGCGGCGGATTTTCGCCGCATCCTCAAGCATGGCCGAGAATCTCCCGGGTGATTGCAGCCACCAACTCTGCAGAAGCTCCATTTGAAAAAGCTATGGATGCCGTGCCCGTTTTGATAACTGCTGACGGTTGGAAACAATTATCGAAAATGCCAGAAGATTCATTTCCTATATTAAATAAAACTTTCCCAATGAATGGGACTATATAAAATCCTATATTTTTGTCGGTTAGGCGGCATAATGACACCGTCAGAGCATCAAATAAGCCTTTGGAACTATCTTTAGACGTATATTTTCAGTGGCTTAATGATGTTTTATACCTTAAACCTATTTATTTTTTATGCTAAAAACCCCTTGGACATAGTCTAATTATGGTGTATAATGGGACTATATTTCATAGGAGGTAACCGTTATGCCGATCCCCAGGGAGGTTCTCGATGTTAAGCGTCCTGTCAATACCGTCGTCATTGCGTACGGCAAGAATAAAGATCTATATGCTGTCCGCCAGCGAATTGGCTGTAAATATGTAAACGGACGGCATGTTCCGATCAACGGTCCGACCATTGGTCATATCGTGAACCTTGTATATGTACCGAATGATGAAAGCAGTCTGGCAGACGTATCTGCTTCGCCCGTTGATCTGAAAGACTGGGCGAATGTAGTCCTCTGTGACAGGGTTTTCTCCGATATTCGGCAGGATTTACTACAGGTATACAGCAAACAGGACACCGGAAAACTGTATTGCATCTCCATCCTTCGCGTCTGCAATTCAGGTATTAAGGATTACGAACTGAAGGAGGCTTACGATGACAGTTTCCTGTCTGAATTGTACCCGGGTGTAGCACTTTCAAAAAATACTGTATCAACATTTTTAAATGACCTCGGCAAGGCATGCTCCAAGATTACAAAATTCATGCGGAATCGTACAGCGGCTGTAGATATGGATCATCATCTGCTTGTTGACGGTACACTGAAATCCGATGAATCTACAGTCAATACGCTTTCAGATTTTTCACGGAAAGCGAAGAAAAAAGGGACACGTGACATCTCGGTTCTATATGCATTCGACCTTGAAGCAATGGAACCGGTTTGCTCTAAATGCTTCCCAGGAAATATGCTGGATGCCACTGCTTATGAATCATTCATTAAAGAAAATGGCATCACGAAAGGCATCATTGTCGGCGACAAAGGTTTTCCTGAATCTGCGGCTAAAACAGAATTTGATAGCCATCCGGATCTGCACTACCTGAATCCGGTGAAGCGCAACGCAAAAGCAATCATAGATTACAACCTCCTTGATTTCACTGGCATACTTGAGAATAACGGCAGTGTACTTTACAAGAAAGAAAAGCATATTTCAGAGGACAAATGGTACTATTCTTTCAGGAATGTTATTCTGGCAGCACAGGAAGAGAAAAACTGGGTTCGTCATGCAAAGACAAACGACAAGTATAGTCTTGAAGTGCTCCTAAAAAAACAGATGCTTTTCGGTACAATCGTGCTCGAAAGTGATCTTGACCTTACGCCAGAGGCAGCATATACAGCATACTCCAGCCGATGGGAAATCGAGATTGTTATGCGGTTTTATAAAACAGCTTGTGAATTTGAAGACACTCGCGTACAGGATGATTATTCAGTAATAGGAAGCGAGTTCTGTGATTTTCTGTCAACGATACTGACATTCCGTCTGATCCATGCATTTGACAAAGCCAAACTGCTGGAAAATATGACGTACAAGAAAATCATGTCGATTTTAGCCCGTGCGAAGAAAACACGTGTGGACGATGGCGCCTGGCAGCTTATCCGGCTTAACCCTTCTTATATAACAATACTACAAGAATTGGAACTGTTGCCAAAGCCGGAAGAACCAGCTAAGAAAAAGTGTTACTGATTTCATGAGCTGTCGCTGACCTGCTCTTCAAAGCTGTCGCTGTA
>JAJQHZ010000005.1:3946-39095 GCA_021199475.1 Lachnospiraceae bacterium | reverse complement strand
ATCATTAAGCGGGTAGAATTTAAGTTCCCTGTGTTTTATGAAGGCGCTGAAAAGGGTGGAATTCGGTTGCTCAATGAAAATACCGTCGAAGGAACCCTGACCATCAGTGGGAGCGGGGAGATGGACGATTATGAGGGCGAATATACTACTGAATTCTGGCATTCTGATGCGCCCTGGTGGTCATTTTTCGAAGAGATCAAGTCGATTGTTTTCAATGATGGCATAACTCATATAGGCAATCATGCATTCCATTATTTTTATAATCTGGAAAACGTAACAATTCCGGCAAGTGTGGTTTCCATAGGCGAGGGCGCTTTTATGGACTGCTATGATTTACCGGAAATTGATATTCCTGATTCAGTAACTACGATTGAAAAAGGTGCTTTTTGCAGATGCAGTAAATTGATAAGTGTTACGATACCGGCTTCTGTGACATCCATAGAGGATTATGCTTTTCTTAACGATGATTCTATTACTCAAGTAACTATTTTAAATCCAGAGGTTGTTATTGGCCAATATGCGCTTGGATATTGCGGAAGCATAGGTTCAGCCACTGAGGACGGAGGATGGAGCTTTTCTATCCAATGGGAAGGATCGTCTATTTCCGATGCAGTGGAACTCACAATAGTTGGCTATGAAGGCTCTACGGCTCAGAATTATGCAGAAACGAATGATAATTTTACCTTTATGCTTGTTGGTGCTTCTGTCGATTTGAGCCAGGCTTCAGCGACGCTCTCCGACAGTAGTTTTGTTTATGACGGCACGGAGAAAAAACCTGCCGTGACGGTGGAATATGATTCGACTGTGCTGACGGAGAATGTTGATTACACGGTATCTTACAGCAATAATAGTAACGCCGGAACGGCGACGGTCACGATTACCGGTATTGGAAACTACACGGGAACGCTTGTTAGGAACTTTACGATTAATAAGACGAGCCAGACGGTGACGGCCAGCGCATCGGCCTCTTCCACGATTACTGTGGGTTCCACGACCCAGATAACAGTAACTCAATCCGGAACAGGTGCGATTACTTACGATTCCGATAATACATCTGTGGTGACGATAAGCAGCAGCGGTCTTGCCACCGGCGTCAGCGCCGGAACTGCGACCATTACGATTACCGCAGCAGGAGATGATAATTATAATTCCGCGACCA
Organism: Lachnospiraceae bacterium; assembly: GCA_021199475.1. Lineage (GTDB taxonomy): Bacteria > Bacillota > Clostridia > Lachnospirales > Lachnospiraceae > Choladousia. The sequence goes on along the minus strand of JAJQHZ010000005.1, from coordinate 37,936 downwards.
CAAGCCTTACGATCACCGTTACAAAGGCGGCTCAGACAGTAACAGCGAGTGTGGAGGCATCCTCCATCGAAGCAGGGAAAACAACCCAGATTACGGCGAGCACGACCGGAGACGGTGCGCTCACCTATTCTTCAGACAATACTTCTGTCGCGACTGTAAGCAGCAGCGGGCTGGTCACCGGAGTCAGTGCAGGAACGGCGACCATTACCGTGACCGCGGCAGAGACGAATACTTATAATTCTGCAAGTAAGACAGTAGCCATTACTGTGACTGCGGCTGCGGATAGTGGTTCCGGAACAGGCACAGATAACAATGACAGCAGTGCCGGCCAAGTCGGTACATCCTTTTCTGTTGACGCGGTTTCCTATACCGTGACGGAGTCGAGTGTGTCAGGGATGGCAGTGACAGTGACTGCTCCGGAAAGCAAGACAATCACCAGCGTGACGATTCCGGCGACTGTGACAATCGATGAAAAAACGTATACAGTAACGGCTGTCGCAGACAATGCGTTTGCGGACTGCACAAGCCTGAAAACAGTGACGATTGACGCAACTGTGGTGTCAGTCGGAGCCGGTGCGTTCAGTGGCTGTACCTCTCTGACTACCGTGAACGGCATGGAGAATGCGACCACAATCGGCAGCAAGGCATTTTATAACTGCAAAAAGCTGACGACGATTGGAAGCAAAGCATCCACAGTCACGCTGGCGAGTATTCAGACGATCGGAAAGAGTGCGTTTTACGGGTGCAAAGCAATCAAAAAAGTCAACCTGACATCAAAAGCACTGACCAGCATCGGTGCGTCTGCATTCCAGGGCTGTACCGCGCTGAAGAGCTTTACTGCGAAATCTGCAAAGCTGAAGAGCATCGGAAAGAAGGCTTTTTATGGCGATAAGAAGCTTGCATCGGTCACTTTGAAGACGAAGAAGCTGAAAAAGTCCAATGTGAAGACCAATGCGTTCAAAGGGATTAAGAGCACCTGTACGTTTAAGGTACCATCTTCAAAAGTATCTGCTTACAAGAAGCTTTTCAGGGCGAGAGGAGCCAGCAGCAAAATCAAGGTGAAAAAGGCTTAAAATGATGCAAGGGACAAAGTAGAGGCTCTGTGGCCTGCGCTGGCGGATTATGTGACGGTTTACAGCACGAAAGACATTTGAGCCACGTTTAGGGACGGTACGGGGATCAGGGCATAGAAGAATATACTCAAGATTGGCATTCGGTTCAGCGGAATTGGATGCCATTTTCTGATTTTAGTGATTGCGCAATAACTGATTTATGCTACAATAAATTATCTGATTTTTGTAGCAGGGGGAATCTGACTTGAAAAGGAAAAAGGATGAAATAACTATCCGTTCAAGCGCGGCGGAATATCTGACATATATTGCTTCCGTTGGTGACCAGCAGGACAGCATTGAGATGCGCTACGAGGATGAAAATATATGGCTGACGCAGAAAATGATGGCTACTTTATACAACGTTGGCACCAATACCATTAATTATCATGTAAAGAAAGTATTTGAAGACAGTGAGTTGCAGGAGGATTCAGTTATTCGAAAATTTCGAATAACTGCCCCTGACGGAAAAAACTACAACACGAATCATTACTCGCTGGAAATGATTATTGCTGTTGGCTTTAAAGTGAATTCGGAGCGTGCGGTGCAGTTTCGCAAATGGGTGAATCAGATTGCCAAAGATTATACCATAAAAGGCTGGGTGCTGGATGATGAGCGGTTGAAAAACGGAGGCTCCGTGCTGACAACGGAGTACTTTGACCGATTGCTTGAACAGATACGGGAAATCCGTCTGTCTGAGCGTAGATTCTATCAGAAGATAACAGATATCTATGCCACAGCACTTGATTATGACCGCACAGCTAAAACAACCAGGCAGTTTTTTGCAAAAGTTCAGAATAAGATGCATTATGCAGTGCATGGACATACAGCGGCTGAACTTATTTATGAGCGTGCTGACGCAGAAAAGGAGCATATGGGACTTACCACATGGGCGGCTGCACCGGAAGGTAAAATCGTCAGGAGCGATGTAAGCATAGCAAAGAATTATCTTACGGAGCAGGAGATGCGCTCACTGGAACGTATTGTGTCGGCGTATCTGGATCTGGCAGAGGACCGGGCGGAACGACATATACCTATGACGATGGAGGATTGGTCGAAACGTCTGGATTTATTCTTGATGGCAGACGACAGAGATCTTCTGCAGGATGCAGGGAAAATCACAGCAGAGATTGCAAAGGCTAAAGCAGAGACGGAATTTGAAAAGTACAGAATCGTTCAGGATAGATTATTCATGTCAGATTTTGACAAGTATATTCTGGAATTAGAGGAAAACGCAAAAAATAATGAGGGTTAGACTTTGGAACAGCGTCTAAGAACAGAGATTCAATTAGTGAAGTGTCCAAAATGATGGTACTACACTAATTCGCGTGGGGATATTATAGCAGAGCAGGGAATCTGTGAAAAAAATAGAGCGGAGAAACTATGAATAAGCAGAACGCAGAATCTGTGAAAAGTAGAGCAGGCTGAGATAGTGACTGATGAGTGACAGCAAAGCCCTGGTTTGGCAGAATGGATGCCGGATCAGGGCTTTCTTATGGAAAAATCACGGATGTTTTCTTGTGTTAGAGAACAGGATGTGCTAAAATCCTTTTATGCTCTGTTTGTGAAGCTGGCGGTTGTTTGAGAAACAGATATCCAACTATTTAGATTCCTGGGGATTAGGGAGCGCATATGGCAAGGTATTTTAATGTAAATGGAGTATGCAGACCAGAAACAGTGAGCGCACGGATCTGATCATTGATTATCGTGGGAAGCAGTATATAGTGGAAGTGAGTGTGGGGAAATGCTGATAGCAATCTGCGATGATGACGGGATCTGGCGGGAACAGGCCGGTACTATTATAACAGAATTTGCAAAAGAGAATGGGATTGATATTGAGCTGCATTCGTTCGGAAGCGATGAGGAGATGTTTGCGCGGATGAGCCATTCCCCGGATGTGCTGTTCCTGGATATCCGGCTGGACGGCGGCAACGGGGAAAAGAATGGGATCACGGTTGCGGGACAGGTAAATGAGAGATGGGTGGATTGTCAGATTGTCTACCTGACGGAATATCTGGAGTTCGCCACTTATGCCTATCGGACGGACCATGTGTATTATATGGTAAAAAATGAATTTGCGGATCGGATTGGCGAGATTTTTCAGAAGATTCTGCGTAAGCAGGAGTCTGGCAGGCAGCGCCTGTCGTTTTCCCTGCATAAGGGAGGTGCGCTGAATCTTTACCCTCGGGAGATTTTCTGCTTTGAGCGGAAAATGCGGCTCACAGAAATACATACCGTATCCGGCGACTGGCTGGTGAATGAAAACCTGCAGGATCTGATGAAACGGCTTCCTGCGAATGAATTTGTCCGATGCCACAACAGCTTTATTGTTTTCTTTCCGGCTGTACAGGTTTACCAGAAAAACTATTTCCAGCTGAAAGATGGAACCCGGGTTGATATCAGCAGAAGCTATGGAAAGCAGGTGCAGGATGCGTTTTTGCGATGGGCAAGGACGCAGATGGATGGCTGACCAAAGGCTGAGGAGAGAGGATGGTTTGAATATCCATGTTTGCTTTGGTGCTGGTGCTTTCTGCAGTAAGTTTTCTTATCATTGGGTTCCTGATAAAGGGAAGTCTGAACGTATGGGAAGCGGATTGGGCAAATGAACAAATCAGAGAGTATATGAAATCCGTTGAGGAATTGTGTGTGGGAATGGACGCACGACGGGAGTCTGTGCGAAAATATTACCATGATTTATCGAAACATATCCGGATCCTGGAGACGATGATGGAACGGCAGAAGGACGATGAAGACGCAGGGGAACATGTGGCAGGCATGGAAAACGCGATAGAGCCGACGGCAGTTCAGACAGAGACGGGCGGTGTAATGGACGCTATCCTGTTTGCGAAAAAGGAGCAGTGCCGGAGGCTGCACATTCCGTTTGATATCCGCCTGGAAGAACCGGAGCTGGCGGACGGGAGGATTGAGAAGGACGTTTCTGAGACAGACACGAGCGGGCGCATCGGAAAGGACGTTTCTGAGACAGACACGAGCGGGCGCATCGGAAAGGACGTTTCTGAGACAGACACGAGCGGGCGCATTGGAAAGGATGCTTCTGGTGCGGACACGGCCTGGGATGTGGATATGGCGGCGCTGCTTTTGAATCTGCTGGATAATGCGATCGAGGCACAGGAGCAGATTCTGGATGAAACATCCCAGGGGGTCTGGTTTTCTACGGGGCATCGGAAGGATAGTCTGTGGATTGAAGTAAAAAATAAGGTGAGGAAGGGAAAGAGAATCACGTTTCAGAGTGAAAAACCGGTTCCGGCGGAGCATGGAATCGGGCTTCGTATTATTGATACGGTGATAGAAAAATACCATGGAACCCGGGAAGTGAGTTTTGATGCGGAATGCTGCCTTCTAAGGAAGCGCGTGACGATCCCGAAAGGAGAGATGCGGACATGGAGTTCCTGATTTCTCTGCGGGAGAATGGGGTCCTGTTTTTATATTCAGTGATTGGACTTGCAGGAGTCTTTATGATTGCGTGTACGGTCTTAGAAACGCGAAGATCCATCTGGAAGTTTGTTTGCTTCTCCCTTTTGAAAGGGTTTTACACATTGATATTTACTACTGCCATTACAGACAGGGTGGCAGGAGCGGAATACCTTGCAGTCTTCAACTCGCTGATTTTTCCAATTCTGGGGTATGTGCTTGTACTCTGGTTTTTTAAAGGCAGTTTCATCAAACGGCTGCTTGTATTCAGTGCCGCCGAAATGATCTCTGCTTTGATTTATTTTACCGCATTGAGTCTGGCTTCGATGATTATGCCCGGCCGGACATGGTTTGCCGTTTTCTTATGTCTGGCGGCTTATGGTGTTTTCTATTTGTGCGTAAGACCGTGGCTCCTGCGGATCCGGCATGTTGCATTTGAGGCGTGCAAAACGTGGCAGAAAAATCTGTTCGCATTTCTGGCAGCGATGTATCTGATTACGTGCGTCTATTCTTATTTGTTGGATTTTAAGAGTATGGCGCAGTATACGCTGCAGTGTTGCATCCTTCTGGGAATCTGTATTGCTGCAGTGGGCATCCCATCCGGGCTCTTTTTTTGGCACATCAGGAGGCAGGCCTGTCTGGAAAAGGAATATCTGTGTGTACAGAAAAACCTGATTGAAACCCGCTATGCACTGATGAAGCGGGACGAATCCGGGGATTATGACCGGATGCTCCATGAGATGGACGAGCAGATGAAGCAATTGATCCGCATGGAGGAGTCGGAACAGAGCTCTGAGCGGATAAAGAGTTATCTTACTCATCTGAAAAAGGAATATGCCTCGATCCGGACCGGGATATACAGTGATGATCCGCTGACCGATGCAGTGCTCTGCTATCAGGCGGACCGGTTGAAAAAACAGGGGATTGCGTTTTCCTGCCATCGGCAGGGACGGGTGAAAAGCCGAGATGAGACGAAAGACGGAAGCATAGCAGAAAGCAAAAGCAAGGCGGAAGAAAGAATCATGGCGGAAGACCGGAACGCCGCGACAGGCCGGATTGAGGCGGAAGACCGTTTCCAGATCCTGCTGCAGCTTCTCGACTGGGCGGCGGAGACAGCGCAGAATCCCAGGGGAGACGAAACACCGGAGGCATCAGCTGTTTCAGAAGCATCAGCAGCGCCAAAGGCGGAGGTTACGCTAGAAATGAAAGAGATCAGCAGCCGTTGGGTCGTTCGTGTTTCTGTAAAAGGCACAGAGAAGCTTCGAAGACCCCGGAAGCCGGGCTGGATGAAGCCATATCTGAAAAAGTATCAGGGGATGATGCAGCTGGAGCGGGGGGAAACGCACGCGGAGCTTATGATTGGACTTGCGCTGGATGCAGGATCATGAAGATTGTGCTTGCGTAATTTACGTGGATTCATTATAATTTCAGATAGATAGCTGTTAGAAAGCCGCGCAAAAGAATTGCATATCGGCGCACGACAGAATGAGGAGGAGCATTATGGAAAAAATCAAAATGACGACACCGATTGTCGAGATGGACGGCGATGAGATGACGCGAGTCCTCTGGAAAATGATTAAGGATGAGCTGATTCTTCCGTTCGTTGATCTGAAGAGTGAGTATTATGACCTGGGACTGGAAAAACGCAACGCGACGGATGATCAGATCACGATTGACAGTGCGAATGCGACGAAGAAATACGGCGTGGCGGTGAAGTGCGCGACGATCACCCCGAATGCGGCCCGCATGACGGAGTATGATCTGAAAGAGATGTGGAAGAGCCCGAACGGCACCATCCGCGCGATTCTGGACGGAACCGTGTTCCGCGCGCCGATTACCGTCAAGGGCATTGAACCGTATGTGCGCACCTGGAAGAAGCCGATTACGATTGCGAGACATGCATACGGGGATGTCTACAAAAATGTTGAGATCGACGTGCCGGGCCCGGGAAAGGCGGAGCTGGTATTTACCGGCGAGGACGGAGCCGAGCTTCGCGAGACGGTGTTTGACTTCAAGGGACCGGGCGTACTGCAGGGCGTACATAATCTGGACAAGTCCATTGCCAGCTTTGCCCGCAGCTGTTTCAACTATGCGCTCGATACAAAGCAGGATCTCTGGTTTGCGACCAAGGATACGATTTCCAAAAAGTATGACCACACCTTCAAGGACATTTTCCAGGAGATTTTCGAGGCAGAGTACAAGGACCGCTTTGAAAAGGCCGGAATTACCTATTTTTATACGCTGATTGACGACGCGGTGGCCCGCGTGATGAAATCGGAGGGCGGTTTCATCTGGGCCTGCAAGAATTACGACGGCGATGTCATGAGCGACATGATTTCCTCCGCGTTCGGTTCGCTGGCGATGATGACCTCCGTACTGGTCTCTCCGGACGGGAAATATGAGTACGAGGCGGCGCACGGCACGGTGCAGCGTCACTATTATAAATACCTGAAGGGTGAGGAGACCTCGACGAACTCGGTAGCGACCATTTTCGCCTGGACCGGCGCGCTCCGCAAGCGCGGCGAGCTTGACGGCATTGAGGAGCTCATGCAGTTTTCCGACCGTCTGGAAAAGGCTGTCATTTGGACCATCGAGAGCGGAAAGATGACGAAGGATCTCGCGCTGATTACCTCTCTGGAACATGTGACGGTGCTGAACAGTGAGGACTTCATCAAGGCAGTCCGGGCGAGCTATGAGGAGCTCTGCGCGGCAGAGTGAGGCTGTTTGTATTTTTAGAACAGAAGGCCACAGACCGGTTACAAAAATGTTTTGGGAAAAGTCCAAAAATCGGGTTGCTAAAAAACCCGTAATGGGGTATACTTATTCCAACATAAATTCCTGGGGTGTTCGACACTCCTGCTGTGTTGAACCTGCAATTACTTTAAATGGGATTCCTATATCGCTTCGGTCGATGCCAGGCCTCCGTTTGCAGTGGAAGGCAGACACCGTTGCTGCGGTTACCCACCTGGCCTTGCCAGGAGTCAGATGGTGGGAAACGGCACTCTGGGAATGATTAAAATCAATTTTTTGCGAGGAAGCAGAGGCTCGGCTGAGCTTTCTGCTTTTTGTTTTATGCGCAGCGATACATGTTATTTCGTAAGGAGAACAGGCATGGAGATTTATCATGGAAGACCGGAGGATGTGAGCGGCCGTCAGGAGAGGGAGATTGCGGTTTATGATCTTCTGGATGAATTGCAGATTCCATATGAGCGCGCGGATCACGAGGCAGCGATGACGATTGACGACTGCAAGGGGGTTGACGAGTTATTTCAGATTGAGATTTGCAAAAATCTTTTTCTCTGTAATCGTCAGAAGACGGCCTTTTATCTGCTGCTGATGCCGGGCAAAAAGAAGTTCGTCACGAAGGAACTGTCACACCAGATTGAGTCTCCGCGCCTTTCCTTTGCGGATGAATCTTATATGGTTGAATTCCTGAATATCCATCCGGGTGCGGTGAGCATCATGGGGCTGATGAATGATAAGGAGAACCGGGTGCAGCTGCTGATTGACCGCGATGTGACAAAGCCGGCGTATTTTGGCTGCCACCCCTGTGTCAACACCTCCAGTCTGAAGCTTCGCACCTCCGATGTGTTGGAGAAATTCCTGCCGGGCGTACATCACAGCTATCGGATTGTGGATTTATAAAGCAAGAGCAGGGAAGTGGTTTGAGGCTGCTTTTTTATGAGGCAGATGAATGGAGAGCGTGCCGATTCATGAACGATAGAAAGGATGAAAACGACAATGGTGTCGAGATGCTTTATTATCGGAGCGGGCGAATTTGACGGCTTTGCGGATACTGCTGTTCAGGTTCGGAATTCGTCAAATAAGCAGTTTCTCCTGCAATCGGGTACCGCGGGTACCGGCTCCGCCGTTCCGCAGCCGGAGGATCTGGTGATCGCGGCGGACGGCGGTTACACATACCTGAAGAAGTTCGGCATGGAGCCGGATGTTCTGCTGGGTGATTTTGATTCGCTTGCTGTCGTTCCGGAGCATCGGCATCTGATCCGCCATTCTCCGATTAAGGATGATACGGATATGGCGCTGGCCGTCGCTTATGCGGAAGAACAGGGCTGCACAACCTTTTTCCTGTACGGCGGGCTTGGAAAGCGGCTTGATCACACGCTTGCCAATCTGCAGCTGCTGACCGGGATGGCGCGAAAAGGGCTGGAGGCGTATCTGATCGGGCAAGGCAACATAATGACGGCAATTGTGGGTGAGACGCTTACTTTTTCCGACGATGCGACCGGTATGGTCTCCGTATTCTGCATGGGGGAGTGTGCGGAAGGCGTGTCGGAGAGTGGGTTGAAATATACACTGGACAATGCAGCGCTTACCTGCGACCGGGCGCTTGGTGTGAGTAATGAATTTATCGGCAGGGAGAGCTGTATTGGTGTGAAATCCGGTACGCTGCTGATTATGTGGGACACGGTAAACGGCCTGCCCAAAAGACGGAAAAATCCGGATACCGGAATGTGAAAGGACTTGGCAAATGCGGAAGCGGTGAATTCGGGCACGGACGCCGGAGCGCCAAGGCTGGTATGATTAAATCCGTGTGCCGGGAAAAGCCGACCGGAATCTTGTTACGTAATAAAAGAAAGCGTGGGATGTACTGATGAATATGAAATTAGCAAAGCCAGTGTACAGAATCTGGCTGGCGGCGCTGGCTGTATTGCTGGCGGCCTGTTCCCTGGAATATCAGCCAATCGTAAGAGCGGGACTGGGAACTGTGCGCTCGACCTGCTTTCTGCTGTTTGGGATGGCAGATTTGCTGAGCGTTCTGATGCTTATGTTTGACTTTTCACCGACGGGTCGGGAAAACGGCGGAGCGATAGACGGCAGAGCAATAGAAGGCAGAGCGATAGACGGAAGAGCAATAAACGGCGGAGTGATAGACGGCAGAACAGTAAACGGAAGAGCAATAGACGGCGGTGTGATCATGCAAGGAAGCGACGGGCAGGGGCGGTCCCGTTTTCTTCCTTATATATGGCGTCTGGCGGCGTTTGTTCTGGCGACGGTCTTGTTTTGGTGCTACTGCTTTTGGCTGGAGCAGTATTTTACGACGAATAGTACGATGGACGCACTTGTGGCAGGGGGATTATTGTGTGCTGCGGCTGTCCTGAGCAGATAATTTTGCGCAGCCTGGCCGGTTCAGTTTGATGCGCGGGGCCGGGCAGGGAGGGTTTGCGGCGAAAGCCGCCTCCTGTTCAATCGGTCCGGAATTGCGGTATCGTTCAAAAATGGTAATTATTCAGAACAGCAGGCCACAGACCGCCTTCTTCGAAGGCTATATGCCGCTTACGCGTCATATGTCTGAGGCTTGATGGGCGTTCCGCCCATCCCGAAAAGAAAATACAGCCTTTAGCAGGTAAACCTGCACAGTCTGTCTTTTCTTTTCGATGCTGTTCTGAACTATTACCAAAAATGATTTGACACCTATTTCGAATGGTGTTATTGTAAAAAACGAATAAAAATTCATTGAAAATTTATAAAAATACAGGTATCGCGGAGAGCCGAGCTTGTTTCGAAGGAAGCGGACGGCTGTCAGCAGAGAGCGGGAATCGTTTCAAAGGAGACGGTCGGCTTTCTTGAGGAAAGGGTATGAATTATGGCGTGGATCAGTGAATGGTGGGCGAATTTTCAGGCGGACTTTGTGACATGTTTTATCACACAGGACCGGTATAAGCTGCTGATAGATGGTTTTGGCGTGACGATTAAGGTGGCGTTTGCCGCGACGATACTGGGTATCCTGATTGGCTTTTTGATTGCTATGTGCAATCTGTCCAAAATCCGGCTGCTGAAGCTGATTGGCGGTGTTTATACGGATGTGATCCGGGGTACACCGTCGGTGACACAGCTGATGATTATTTATTTTGGCGTATTTGCGAAAATCTACTGGGATAAATGGATCATTGCCGCGATTGCGTTTGGTATCAATTCCGGTGCCTATGTGGCCGAGATCTTCCGGGCCGGTATTCTCTCGATTGACAAGGGACAGACAGAGGCCGGACGTTCACTCGGGCTTTCTTCCTTCCAGACCATGACCCGGATTATCCTGCCGCAGGCGATTAAAAATATTTTCCCGACGCTCTGCAATGAGTTTATTGTTCTGATCAAGGAAACCGCCATTGTCGGTTATGTGGGACTGGTGGATATCCAGAAGGCCGGCGACTACATCAAGAGCGCGACGTTCAAGCCCTGGTTGCCGCTGCTTTCTGTGGCTGTCATTTATTACGTTCTGATCAAGATCCTGAATCTGGGGCTGAAGCGCATCGAGAACCGGCTGAGAAGGTCGGATGTCAGGTAGTGATTCGTGGTTAGTGGTTGGTGATTCGTGGTTTGCGGTTAGTGAATGATCGCTGGCAGCTGACATATCAGAAGAGGAAACGCGCATGATTAAAGTAGAAAATTTACATAAAAGCTTTGGCGAGCTTCAGGTCCTGAAGGGGATCAGCGAGGAGATTGATAAGGGCGAGGTGGTTGTGGTCATCGGCCCATCCGGTTCCGGAAAAAGTACTTTTCTGAGGTGCCTGAACCGGCTGGAGGAGGTGACGGAGGGCCATATTTACGTGGATGGGGAAGAGATTACGTCGCCGAAGGTGAACGTGAACCACATCCGGCAGAAAATGGGTATGGTGTTTCAGCATTTCAACCTGTTTCCGCATCTGTCGATTCAGGAAAATGTGACGCTGGCGCCGGTGCTGACGAAGAAGCGGAGCAAGGAGGAAGCTGCTTCGGAGGCGCTGCGGCTGCTGAAAATGGTCGGGCTGGAGGAAAAGGCGGACGCCTATCCGGCACAGCTTTCCGGCGGGCAGAAGCAGAGAGTCGCCATCGCGCGGGCTCTGGCAATGGAGCCGGAGATTATGCTGTTTGATGAGCCGACGAGCGCGCTCGACCCGGAGATGGTCGGGGAGGTGCTGGAGGTCATGAAGCAGCTTGCCCAATCCGGGATGACGATGGTGATTGTCACGCATGAGATGGGATTCGCGAGAGAGGTGGCGTCCCGGGTGCTGTTTATGGATCAGGGGATTATCATGGAGCAGGGCACCCCGGCGCAGATTTTTACCAATCCGCAGAACGAGCGCACGAAGCTGTTTTTGAGCAAGGTGCTGTAAAGAAGCGATTTTATAAAATGCTGCCTGACGTAATTTCGCTGCCGCATCTGTTTTTCTGGAAAGAATGGAGCCTGAATGGATGCGGTCAGCGGCCGGATGCGTCCCCTTTGCAGGATTTTATAGGGGTGCCGGGAAAGGAAGGATATGGCAGCCTTGTATACAGGGCTTTCATATTATAGAAGTGACGGTTCAGACTGAGGTGGGGCGCGGATCTGCGGTCTGCCGCTGAATGGTTGCGAAAAAGGATAAAAAAGAGGAGGAAATTTAAAATGAAAAAAATGACAAAAGCAATTGCGGCTGCACTGAGTCTGACGATGCTTGTGGGTGCCGGAGCTTCCGCGGAGGGCACACTTGTTTTCGGAACAAACCCGGAATTCCCGCCGTTTGAGTATGTAGTAGCGGAGGGCGTGATTGACATCTACGATGGCATTGATATCGCAATCGCAAAGCAGATCGGTGACGACAATGATATGGAAGTGGAGATCGCGAACTATGAGTTTGACTCTCTTCTGATTGCGCTGCAGAATGGACAGATAGACGCAGTCATCGCTGGTATGACCGTTACCGAGGAGCGTGCGGAGTCCGTGAATTTCTCCACGCCGTACTACACCGCGACCCAGGTTATGATCGTGCCGGAGGATTCGGAGATTACCTGTGCGGCTGACATGGAAGGCAAGACCATCTGCGTCATCCAGGGCTACACCGGAGAGACCTGTGTGCAGGAGCTCGGCTATGAGTATGAGTCCTTCAAGAAGGGCAGCGAAGCCATTATGGAGCTGGTAAACGGCAAATGTGATGTCGTAGTCATCGACTCCGCGACGGCAGAGAAGTATGTTGGCGACAACGAAGGACTGAAGATTATCGAGGACGAGGACGCATTTGGCGCAGAAGAGTATGCAATCGCGGTCGCGAAGGACAACGATGAGCTGCTGGAGACCATCAATGCCTCCATCGAGAAGATGCTTGAGGATGGCACCATCGCAGAGTTGTCCGCACAGTACATGGATGCAGACACCGAGGAAGAGACCGAAGTGGAGACCGAGGCTGTGACGGAGTAATCCGCGGTTAGCACAGGAGCGGGCAACGGCCTTCCCATAGATCGATATTGAATGATGAGATCGGAAAATGATATTAGAAAATGATATCAGATATCGGGAGAAAAAGGCGGTTTCGGCTGTTTTTTGACAAATCAAAAAGGATATGGACAGGGAAAGAATTACTGCCGGTTTCAAAAGACCGGTCGGTTCTTTCCCTGCTTCAGGTTTCAATGCCGGTTCGTTCTGAGAAAAGATTTTGGCGGCTCGGGAATCTCAGTAATAGATGATTTTTTAATTCTGGCTTTTTTGAGTTTTGAATCTCAGCATTTTTTATTGTATTTCTGAAAAACGCGTGTTATACTCGGATAGGAAAACTTTGTCCGACAGGAGGGCTCTTTGCGGATGCAAGGGTCTCGGCACGGAAGATGATTCCATGTGCCTGGGAAGGAAAAGTATAATTTGAAAAAATGAGCCGGCTGACCGATGGAAGGAACAACCATGTAACAACCATGTCAATACGGCAGATAGGAGAAATGAGAATGAAGAAGCCAACAGTTTTGATGATTCTGGACGGATATGGATTGAATGAGAAGACGGAGGGCAATGCGATCGCACAGGCCGCGACCCCGGTTATGGATCACCTGATGGCGACCTGCCCCTTTGTACAGGGCGCGGCGAGCGGCCTTTCGGTCGGCCTGCCGGACGGGCAGATGGGCAACTCCGAGGTCGGCCATATGAATATGGGAGCAGGCCGCGTGGTCTATCAGGATCTGACAAGGATTACGAAAGAGATTGAGGACGGCGACTTTTTTGAGAACGCCGAGCTGAAGCGCGCGATGGAGAACGCGAAGCAGAACGACTCCAGCCTGCATATGTGGGGACTGCTTTCCGACGGCGGCGTGCACAGCCACAATACACATGTGTATGCGCTGCTTCAGATGGCAAAGAATTATGGGCTGAAGAAGGTATATGTACACTGCTTCCTCGACGGCCGCGATACACCGCCGACCTCAGGTAAGGAGTATGTGCAGGAGCTTCAGGACAAGATGCAGGAGATTGGCGTGGGCGAGATCGGCGTGGTGTCCGGCCGCTATTACGCGATGGACCGTGACAACCGCTGGGACCGCGTGGAAAAAGCATACCGTGCGCTGGTTTACGGCGAGGGTGAGACGGCTGCCTCCGGTGTGGAGGCGGTTGAGCAGTCTTACGCAAAGGACGTCACGGACGAGTTTGTGCTGCCGACCGTCGTAATGAAGGACGGCGCACCGGTCACGACCGTGAAGGACGGGGACTCTGTGATTTTCTTTAACTTCCGCCCGGACCGAGCAAGAGAGCTGACGCGCACCTTCTGCTGCGATGATTTTACCGGATTTGAGCGCAAGGAGCGCATCCATGTGACCTATGTCTGCTTCGCGGATTACGATGTGACCATTCCGAACAAGACGGTCGCGTTCCCGAAGATTTCTGTGACAAATACGTTTGGCGAGTACCTCGCGGCACACAATATGACGCAGGCGAGAATCGCTGAGACGGAGAAATACGCGCATGTGACCTTCTTCTTTAACGGCGGCGTTGAGGCGCCGAACCCGGGTGAGGACCGCATCCTCGTGAAGTCTCCGAAGGTGGCGACCTATGATCTGCAGCCGGAAATGAGCGCTCCGGAGGTCTGCGAGAAGATCGTCGGTGCGGTGACCTCTGGCAAATATGATGTCGTCATCACGAATTTTGCGAACCCGGATATGGTCGGCCACACCGGCGTGCTCAGCGCTGCTATCAAGGCCATCGAGACCGTGGATGCGTGCGTGGGTAAGGTCGTGGATGCGGTAAAGTCTATGGACGGCAAGCTCTTCATCTGTGCGGACCATGGCAACGCGGAGCAGCTCATTGATTACGAGACCGGCGAGCCGTTTACCGCTCATACAACGAACCCAGTACCGTTTATTCTCGTCAACTGCGGTGAGGGCGTCGGCCTGCAGGAGGGCGGCCGTCTGGCAGACATCGTGCCGACCCTGATTGACCTGATGGGGATGGAGCAGCCCGCTGAGATGACCGGGCATTCCCTGCTGACGCGCGAGGCGTAAGAGCACATCTGTGAGGCCTTCAGGGCGAAGCTGGAAGCGCTGGGAATCGTGACAGAACCATTGACAATGGAATGACATCGAATGGCTCAAATGAATGCAGCGAACAGGCTGCGGGAAGACAGACAGGCCTCCGTATGCGGAAGAAACGCATGCGGAGGCTTTTTCGTAACTATTTGTTAAAAAAGAATTAATAAATTTGAAAAAAGTTCTTGTATATTTTCGAAATGTTCGCTACAATGAAAGCTGCATAAAGGAAACCATATTAGCACGTGCATGTAAGGAAAGCCACGCTAAGAAAAACCTGTAAGCACGTGCATGCAAGGAAAGCCACGCTAAGGAAAAATGTAAGCACGTGTATGCAGGGAAAGCGCTGCGCGAAAGAAACTGTGCGGGCGTGGACATGCAAGGAACCAATAGGAGAAAGGAGTTCAGGGGAGTATATGGAGATAAGCGGAAGGGATCAAATCGATAAAAACGCCTTGCATCAGGCATCGGAGGGGCATCTGCGCGATGCCCGGCAGCGGCGGTTTGGAGGACTGGTACATATGTTTTTATTAACGGTGATGGTTCTGGCGATGGCTCTGTCTGTGCAGCCGCGGCAGGCGCAGGCAGCGGAAATTTATGGGATCGATGTCTCGAAATGGCAGGGAACCATCAACTGGACGAAGGTGAAAAAGTCCGGGATTGAGTTTGTCATGATCGGGACCGGCCGGTATAAGAACGGAGTGGCTACGGCGGACAGTATGTTTGAAACCAATATTGAGGGCGCCCTTTCAGCGGGGATTTCGGTCGGTGTGTATCATTATGCGACGGCAACGACCGTATCTGATATGCAGGGCGCGGCGGAATATGTGCTGAATCTGGTGGATGGCTATGAGATTTCGTATCCGATTGCGATTGATATCGAGGATTCGGTCTACAGCAGTATGACGAAGACGAAGCGGACAAAGCTGGTTCAGGCGTTTGTGGAGGTTATTGCAGATGCCGGATACTATCCGATGATCTACGCGAGCGATACCTATTTTCAGAAGAACCTGAACCTGGTTACTCTGGCCGGGTATGATTACTGGGTCGCGTACTGGACGAGCAATCACGGTGATACCATGCCGACGACGACGCCGCTTTCCATGTGGCAGTACAATGTGGGAGATGCGGGGACGGTGAAGGGGATCACGACCAGAATTGATCTGGATCTCAGCTACAAAGACTATACGCAGATCATCACGCCGAGAACGACCGCTGTGGCGAGACGGACCACGGAGGGCTGGCAGACGGATGGCGAGAATTACTGGTATATACAGGCAGATGGCACGACTGCGACAAGCACTTGGCTGACCGTGAATTATAAGAAGTATTATGTGGATGAAAACGGCTACCGCCTGACCGGCCTGCAGTACCTTGACGGGAATTATTACTATTTCAATAAATCAACCGGTGTGATGCGGACCGGCTGGGTCACGATAAGTAAAAAGACATATTACTTCGACGGGGACACCGGAATCCGTCAGACGGGTTGGATCACGGTCAACGGAAGTGTTTATTATCTGGATCCGGAGACGGCTGTGCGCAAGACCGGCTGGCTGACCATTGGCGATAACACCTATTACCTGCGGAAAAAGACCGATCCGGCGGGGCAGAGAGCGAGCGGCTGGACGAAGATCAGCGGAAAGTATTATTATTTTGATAAGAAGACCGGTGTGATGCAGACGGGCTGGATCACGGTCGGCAGCAGCAAGTACTATCTGGATCCGAACACGGGCGTGCGCAAGACCGGCTGGCTGACCATCAACAACAAAAAGTATTATCTGAGATCAAACGGCAAGATGGTGACCGGATGGAAGAAGATCAAGGGGAAATACTATTACTTCTCAAAGAAGGGCGTTATGCAGAAGAATAAGAAAATCGGGAAGTATAAGCTGAACGCGAAGGGTGTGTGCACGAACCGCTGATGGGTATTCCCTGTCTTTGCCATAACTTGAGATTTACAAGAATCGTCATTTTGTTTTCACATTTCAAACACATTCTTAAGCTATAGTGAACGAAAGTGAAATGAAAGTAACTGCTCCAAAAGGCTGAAAGCGTTACAAAATCTGTTGGTTTTTACGGCAGGAAAGGGGATCTTACATTATGAAATGGTGGAAGAAGTATAGCGCACCGGTTCTGGCGGGTGTGCTTGCAGCAGGGGTTATCGCACAGGGCGGCTCGCTGATTGGACAGAATGCGGCGAGCGCGGAAGAAACAGAAGAAACACAGCGTGTGACTCTGAACATTGTGAATGACAGTACGGATGCCGATGCAGATGATGGGGCAGAAGCTGTCGAGGCGACCTCCGCGGAGGAATCGGAAGAGACGGCGGAGACGGCCGCGGAGACGGTCAGCACCGAAGAGTCAGAGGAATCCGAGCGTGTGACTCTGAACATCGGCGGATCGGGTTCTTCGGCCGGGGATGACGGATCGGACTCGGAGGGCGCAGAAGACTCTTCTGAGACGGAGCTGGCCGCGGATGCAGCATCCGATGACGCAGAGGCGGAAACTGCGGATGCAGAATCTGCGGATACGAAGGCTGCGGAGGACTCGGATGCGGCAAATGACCAGGAAGCTGCGGACAGCTCGGACGGGGACACACAGCTCGGAGGAAGCTCCGGGATCGAGACGACGGAAACGGCCTCCGGAATCATTGTTACAACGGATGTTTCCGAGATGATCGCGAACTGCCTGCCTTCGATTGTTTCGATTACAAAGGAATCTGCTGCGGCGGAGGATACGGAAGACGATTCGGAGTATTATTACTACTATGATACGGACGGGTCGCTGGTTCTGGAGGAGGCAGATGATACGGCTTCTGTGGAAGAGACGGAGGCATCCGGTATCATCATTGCGGTGAGCGATACGGAGCTGCTGATTGCGACGAGCTATCATGTGGTCAATGGCGCGGATGAACTGACGGTGGGCTTTTCTGTGGAGACAGAGGATGCGGACGATCTGACCGTGTCAGCCAGAGTGAAAGGCTCGAATGCCGGCAATGATCTGGCGGTTGTGGCGGTGGAGCTTTCCGATATCGAGGAGTCTGTGCTCTCCCAGCTGAAGGTGGCCACGCTGGGCAGCTCTTCCGAGCTGAAGACCGGCCAGGCGGCGATTGTGATCAGCAACAATGGATATGGCACGGCTGCGACGGTGGGGATCATCAGTGCCCAGAACGTGAATGTGGATATCAATGATACCTCCATGGATGTGATCCTGACGGACGCGGCGGACGGGGCCGGAAGCGGCGGCGCGCTGCTGAATGCCTCCGGCGAGGTGGTTGGCATCTGTGTGGCGGATGAGAGCGGAGCTTCGGCGGACGGTATTGGATACGCGATCCCGATCGATACGGCGATTCCGGTGCTGGAGCAGCTCGTGAATAAGGAAACCCGGGATAAGCTGAGCGATGACGAGCGCGGCTACATTGGGGCGACCGTCGTTACCGTTTCGGAAGAAGCGGCGGGCAGCTATAATATGCCGGAAGGGGCATTTGTCTATGAGGTAACGGAAGGCTCCGCGGCGGACGAGGCGGGCATCAAGAGCGGGGACATTATCTCTGCATTTGCCGGTGAGAGCGTTTCCAGCTCGGATGAGCTGATTGAGAAGATGAGCTACTACGAGCCGGGTGAAACTGTGACAATCGAGGTTCAGACCGCGAATAACGGTACCTATGAGGCGCGTGAGGTGGAAGTGACGCTGCAGGCGGGAAGTTCTTCCGGCACGGATGCCGATGAAGAGGAAGAGACAGAGGCGCTGCCGGAGGAGGACTTCTTTGCAGAGGACGAGACATCTCCGGACGAGGATGGCAGTGACCAAAATGATTCTTCCAGGGGCGATAGAGGCAGATCAGACGAGTCAGGCACCTTCGACGACGGATTTGATGATGGCTTTGAGGATTACAACAGTCAGTTTAATTAAAGAAACCAGGCAAGCGAATCACATGGGCTGCATCAAGGATTCTGCATTGTGTTCGGCGAAACAGATCCCGTTTTTTGGGGTCTGTTTTTTTGCGCAGACTTTTTCAACCGTTCAGAGTCGTATCAAACGGAAAAGACGGATGGCCGGGTTTCTGCCGGGAACAGACGTTATTTACAAAATTTAGCACGCGTGAATTCGAGTGAAATGCTGGCTCCATGGACATACTACCCTTTAAGAACGGATGATAGATCATATCGCAGCGGACGGCAGTCCTGCGGCGCGGGTGAATACCACTGGAGCGCAGGATGCGCCCGGATGGATATTTGACGGAAAAACAGGGCCCATGCGATAAAATGGGAAAAAATTCAGGAGGGAAATTGTATGTGCAGCTATATGCCAGTGACTGATGTGTATGCCAGAGAGATTCTGGATTCATGGGGGAACCCGACGGTGGAGGTGGAGCTGATGACGGAGGATGGGAGCGTCGGAAGAGCGGCGGTTCCGTCCGGCGCTTCGATCGGCACCCATGAAGCAGTGGAATTGCGCGATGGGGAAGAGCGCTACCATGGAAGAGGCGTCCTGAAGGTCTGCCATTTTGTCAATACCATTCTGGCGGATGCGGTGATTGGGGAGAATGTGTATGACTAGGCCGCAATCGACCGGATTTTGTGCCGGGAGGATGGGACGGAGAAGAAAAAGAAC
This sequence comes from Lachnospiraceae bacterium, assembly GCA_021199475.1. Lineage (GTDB taxonomy): Bacteria > Bacillota > Clostridia > Lachnospirales > Lachnospiraceae > Choladousia. The sequence goes on along the minus strand of JAJQHZ010000005.1, from coordinate 18,524 downwards.
CTTGGAGCAAACGCGATTCTCGGCGTTTCTATGGCGGCTGCAGTGACAGCGGCAAAGTCGCTGGGTGTTCCGCTCTATCACTACCTGGGCGGGGTGCGTGCGCGCAGGCTGCCGGTACCGATGATGAATGTTATGAGCGGAGGGGTGCACGCAAGGAACCTGACAGGCTGTGCCTGCCCGGGTGATTTCTCTGAAAATCCGGGTCAGAACCGGACGAATGGCATTTTTCCGGACAGCGCTCTGGAATGTGTGGAACGCAGGGGATGGCCGGTGAATGGCGCACGGCAATGGCGGCAGAGTCCCATCGATCTGCAGAGCTTTATGATTATGCCGGTCGGGGCCTGCGGGTTTGAACATGGCCTGCAGATGTGCGTAGAGGTTTCCCAAGCGCTGAAAGCGCTTCTGACAGAACGTATCCGGGCAGGGAGAGATGACACAAAACAGTCCATCTGGCCGGCGTTTGCGGATACGGAAACGATCCTTTCTTTATTAACGGAGGCGACGCAAAAGGCGGGGTACCGGCCGGGAGAGGAAATCGTGTTCGCTCTGGATGTGGCGGCGGATAAGCTCTACGAGAAGGATTCGCAGACCTACCGGTTTTTGGCGGAAAGCAAACGGAAGGGCAGGGAAATCCGGCGGTCCAGGGAAGAAATGATTGCGTATCTCGAGGAGCTCTGCCGCGCGTTTCCGATCGCGTCCATCGAAGACGGACTGGAAGAAAATGACTGGGAAGGCTGGAAAAAACTGACGGAGCGGCTGGGAGACCGGGTGCAGATCCTTGGGGACGACCTGTTCGCGACGAATCCCAAACGCCTGAAAAAAGGGATTCGGGAAGGCGCCGCAAACGCCATCGTGATCAAGGTGAATCAGATTGGTACGCTCACGGAGGCATTTCAGACGATCGAGCTGGCACAGAGGAACGGGTATCAGATTGTGGTTTCCCACCGCTATGGCGAGACGGAGGATACGCTGATTGCCGACCTGGCGGTGGCAGTGGGCGCCGGGCAGATCAAGGCAGGAGAGCCCTGCCATCAGGAACGGGTAGCGAAGTACAACCAGCTGCTGCGTATTGAAGACTCTCTTGGACTTTCCGCTGCTTATGGATGGGGATGAAAGAAACCCACAAAAACAAAATACTAATTTTCAACAAAACCACAAAAACAGAACGATATAGCGGACAAAAAAACAGGAAAAAATTCATTTTATCACAGAAAACCTCTTGCAATAATCTGCGTATCATGGTATCCTTATCTCATGTAAAAACGGAAGAACTGAAAATCAGAGAATGAGGGATTGACATGGAAAACAGGAATGACCAGATCCGCATTGTTCAGGAGACTGTTGCCGGCAAGGAGATTACGCTCGCGCATGTGATGGGAGGACCGGCTCCAATCATTTATCAGAAGCTTGGCATGAATCCGGCGATTGATTACCGGTCGTCGGCGATCGGTATTATGAATATGACGCCGCCGGAGTCTGCTGTGATTGCTTCTGATATTGCGGTGAAGAGTGGAGATGTCTATCTGGGATTTGCGGACCGGTTTACCGGAACGCTGATTGTGTCCGGGGATATCTCGGACGTGACGAGCGCACTGACGGCGGTGCTTGATTATTTTGAGAATGAGCTCCATTATGTAGTCTGCCCGCTGACCAAGCGGTAGGAGGCTTTTATGAGCAGGCAGATGTCGAGGGATGAGTTCCTTCGGGAGATTTTTCAGGACTACGATACGAGAGGAAATACCGAGCCGCTTCGGCTTGTGCGCGTCCGGGTGCCCAGCTGTGAGGTCAGTCTGGCGCATCTGATTGGCGTTTCACAGACAGCGGTTTATCAGACGCTGGGCCTGCATATCGGTGTCCATGAAGGCGAGGATCATACTGGTGATACCCTTGGGCTGATGAAGTTTACGCCGTGGGAAGCGACGGTCGTCGCGGCGGATATCGCGATCAAAAGAGGAGCGGTCGAGATCGGATTTCTGGATCGGTTCTGCGGCGCGCTGATTCTGACCGGACGGCATTCGGAGGTTCGCTCGGCGATGGAGGGAGTGGTTGCCTTCTTCCGGGATGAGCTGCATTTCCCGGTATGCCCGATTACAGAGAGCTGATGCGCGGGAGGCCGGAACGAAGATATTCCACGAAAGGCACAGTGACGGATAAGAAATGAAAAAATTATTTCTGATGGGCAGAAGCGAGGCGGGGAAAACCTCGCTGACGCAGGTGATGAAGGGGGAAAAGCTTCATTACCAGAAGACACAGTATACCTATACCGGCGACGATATGATTGACACGCCCGGGGAGTATTCCGAGTCGAAGCAGGTGGGCGTGGGGCTTGCGTGCTTTTCCTTCGAGGCGGATGTGGTGGCGATCGTGTGCGCGGCGGATGAGCCGTTTACGGTTTTTACGTGCAATTGCAATGCATTTTTGAACCGCCCGCTGATCGGGATTATCACGAAAGTAGATTCGCCGTACGCCAATGTGCCGATGGTGCGTCAGTGGCTGGAGAATGCGAACTGCGAGCGCATTTTCTGTATTAATAACGTCACTGGAGAAGGGCTGGAGGAGCTGCAGGAGTACCTAGAAGGCGCTCCGGAGCAGATTTCGCTGGAGGAGGCCAAGGCGCGCCAGAGACTGGGGCACAACGACTGGGAGCCCCGAACCTGAAATACCGGCAGAGTTCGCTGAAAACCTGTTACAGACGCATGGCTGATTCCATTCGGGGTCAGCGGATGCGTCTGTTTTTTTATGCGTAGGGGCGCGTAAGGAAATTATTCCGGCTAAAGCCGGATGAGGATCTACGCTTCGCTTCGGTTTCGTAGTCGGATGGGGAACTTATACGGAGTTTTTTCGGTTTGCGGTGACCGGACCTGGAATTACTGAAAATTCGGAAAGTTAATTTTTTAATTATCAGAATGTACTTGCGGATAGTGTTAAAAATTGGTAAAATAAATGCGGATTTTGATTCAGAAGATGCAGGCAAATACAGGAGGCAGCTGACAGCATGAGAAAAGGCGCCGATTTTTTGAAGAATTTAACGCTTCTCGGCCAGTTCAGTTTTTCGCTGATTACCCCGCTCCTGCTGTGTCTGGCGCTTTGCTGGTGGCTGAGCGCGCGGATGGGGCTGGGAGGCTGGATTTACATCCCCGGTTTCTTTTTCGGACTGGGCGGCAGCGGGATGTTCGCGTATAAGTTTTATCTTTCTGTGATAAAAAAGGACGAAGCAGCCAAAAATGAAAGAGAGAAGGTTTCATTCAATGAGCATTGCTGAATCTGTTTGATTTTGATTACCAGCGGGCGGACCTTGGCTGGAGGGAGTTCCTTTGGATTTGTTTTGATTGTGGCGGGGCGGCAAAAATGATTGTGAGTTTATTTACGAAAAGGACAAAAGCTCACAGAGTGCTTTGCTTTGGAGGATGAATATGGGCGGATTGCTTGACAAGGTGCAGCCGGCGGTGAAAAAAGAGACGCGCCGGGTGACGATAATGACCGCGGCCGGTATTGTGGTGATGTGGATCGTCTTTGCGATTCTTCACGCGGTGTGGCCGGATATGGTTCCGTTTGATTATACCGTTATTTTAGGAGGCCTGGCGGGCGGCGCGATTGCTGTTCTGAATTTTTTCCTGATGGGCCTGATGGTCCAGAGCGCGACGGAAGCCGCCGATGATGAGGCGGCTAAGGCAAAGGTCAAAGCCAGCTATTCCCAGAGGCTTCTGCTCCAGATGCTCTGGGTGATCGCCGCGATTGTTGCTCCCTGCTTTCAGTTTGCGGCAGGGATTGTTCCACTGTTTCTCCCCAGCTTCGGCATTAAGCTGACTGGGTTTATGAAGAAAGTATAAACGTGAACGCGGCTGAGTCACGAATCTGTTCAAATTATAAAATTCAGCCGGCAAGGAGGTGGAGAAACGTTATGGAAGTTGATATTTCAGGTGCAAGAGTCTTTTTTACCATACACACGAATATTCCCATTCTGGGAGATTTGCAGATCAGTGAGACACTGGTCGTCAGCTGGCTGGTAATGATTCTGATCACAGGGCTTTGCATCTGGCTGACCCACGATCTGAAGGTGGAAAATATTTCCAAGCGGCAGGCGGTCGCGGAGATGCTTGTAGAGACGGCGAATAAATTCGTGATCGGCAATATGGGAGAGACATTCCGCTATCTGATTCCATTTGTAGCAGCACTGTTTTCAACAAGTCTGGTCTCGAACCTGATCAGTCTGGTGGGGCTGAGGAGTCCGACCGCTGACCTGTCGACCGAGGCTGCGTGGGCGGTGGTCGTTTTTGTCATGATTACCTGGCAGAAAATCAAGACAGGAGGCATTGGCGGATATCTGAAGGGCTTTACCCAGCCGATTGCGGTTCTGACGCCGTTCAATATTCTGTCAGAAATTGCGACGCCGATCAGTATGGCCTGCCGTCATTTCGGCAACATTCTGTCGGGCATCGTTATTAATTCCCTGATCTATGCCGCCCTGGCGGTGGCAAGCAGCGCATTGTTCGGCCTGATTCCGGGTCTGGTGGGCGATGTTTTGGCGCGAATACCATTTCTGGATGTCGGAATACCGGCGATTTTGTCGGTATACTTTGACTGGTTTACCGGTGTCATGCAGGCCTATATTTTCTGTATGCTGACGACGCTTTATATCGCGAACGCAGCGGAAGGATAGCAGCAAGTGGTCAGAGACTGGCAGTCAGTTTTCTGACTGCGGACAGTTGACAGTGAAAGAATAAGATGACACGAGTCATTAAATAAGGAGGATTTTATTATGGATTTCACGATTTTAGCAAAAGGTATCGCGCTCGCGGGCTGCGCAATCGGCGCCGGCCTCGCTCTGATTGCAGGTATCGGACCTGGTATTGGTGAAGGTAATGCGGTGGCAAAGGCTCTGGAGGCGATCGGACGCCAGCCAGAGTGCAAGGGCGATGTGACATCCACGATGCTGATGGGCTGCGCGATTGCAGAGACGACGGGTATTTACGGTTTCGTAACCGGTCTTCTGCTGATTTTCGTAGCGCCGAATATGTTCATGAATCTTCTTGTTTAATTCAGGTAAAAGACGCTGTGAGGTTCTGTTTTCACAGCATAAGAAGGACAGGAGGTACCTGACATGGATGTACAGAACTTAGTCGGCCTGATACCGTGGACCTTCGTAGCGCAGATTTGCAACCTTTTTATCCAGATGTATCTGATCAAACGTTTTCTGTTCAAGCCGATCAATAATATTCTTGAGAAGCGCAAGGCAGCGGCGGACGCCGAGATTTCGGAAGCCACGAAGGCGAAGGAAGAGGCGCTTGCCATGAAGGCCGATTATGAGCAGAATATGCTGGAGGCAAAGACGAAAGCGAATGAGATCCTCACGACAGCGCAGAAAACAGCGACTGTACAGAGTGAGGAGATGATCCGCGAGGCTTCAAAGCAGGCGGCTGCGCTGAAGGTGAAAGCCGAGAGCGACATTGCGCAGGAGAAGCGGAAAGCGGTGAACGAGATCAAGGATGAGATCGGAAGCATGGCCGTGGAGATCGCCGGCAAGGTGATTGAGCGGGAGATCAGTGAAGAGGATCACGCGAAGCTGATTGATGAATTTATAGCGAGTGTAGGTGAGGGAGCATGACACAGACTGCCAGAGTGTATGGCGGCAGCCTGTATGAGCTCGCCGCCGAGGAGACGCTTACGGAACCGATCCGGGAGCAGATGATCCAGGTGCGTGAGTTATTCGCGCAGAATCCGGATTACCTGGCTCTGCTGTGCGAGCCGTCGATTGCGAAAAAAGAACGGATCGATCTGATCGAGGCCGCGTTTGGCAGTCAGGCGGAGCGGTATCTGGTGAGCTTTTTAAAGCTGTTGTGTGAAAAAGGCATTCTGCGGGAATATGCGGGATGCTGTGAGGAATTTACGCGGCGTTACAACGCGGACCACAACATAGCTGAGGCTGTAGTCATCAGCGCGGTGCCGCTGGATGACGCACAGACGGCGGCTTTGAAGGAAAAACTGGAAAAGCAAAGCGGAAAAACGATCTGTCTGTCACAGAGGATTGATCCTTCTGTGATGGCGGGGCTTCGCGTGGAGATCGAGGGTAAACAGCTCGACGGTACCGTGCAGGGGCGTATTTCCGGCATTTCCAGAAAGCTGAGTGAAGTCGTACTGTAATTTTTAAAACAATCATCAAATTAAGGATGGATGAGACCATGCAATTAAAACCTGAAGAAATCACAAAGGTCATCCGCAGCCAGATTAAATATTACGAGAACGCCATCCAGCAGGACGAGACCGGCACAGTTCTGATTGTCGGGGATGGGATCGCCCGGGCGAGCGGTCTCGTGAACTGCATGGCCGGTGAGCTGCTGGAGTTTGAAGACGGCAGCTTCGGCATGGCGCAGAACCTGGAGGAGAACAGTGTTTCCATCGTTTTGTTTGGATCCGGAGAAAAGATTCAGGAGGGGCAGACCGTAAAACGCACCGGGAAGGTAGTGTCCGTTCCGGTGGGCGAGGCCCTGATCGGCCGGGTGGTCAATGCACTCGGTCAGCCGATCGACGGCGCGGGTCCGATCACAGCGAAGGAATACAGACCGATTGAAAGCCAGGCTCCCGGTATCTGTGACCGGCAGCCGGTATTTGAGCCGCTGCAGACCGGTATCAAGGCGATTGACTCTATGATCCCCATCGGACGCGGACAGCGTGAGCTGATCATCGGCGACCGCCAGACCGGCAAGACGACGGTGGCGACCGACACGATTATCAACCAGAAGGGCAAGGATGTTATCTGTATTTATGTGGCCATCGGCCAGAAGCGCTCGACCGTAGCTTCGCTCTCTGAGACGCTTTCCAGAAATGGGGCGATGGACTATACCATTATTGTGGCGGCGACCGCATCGGAGGCGAGCCCGCTGCAGTATATCGCACCGTATTCCGGCTGTGCGATGGGCGAATATTTTATGCATCAGGGGAAACATGTGCTGATTATTTATGATGATCTGAGCAAGCATGCGGTGGCGTACCGTGCACTTTCCCTTCTGATCCGCAGGCCGCCTGGACGTGAAGCATATCCGGGCGACGTGTTCTATCTGCACTCCAGACTGCTGGAGCGCGCGGCGAAGCTGGATGACGCGCATGGCGGCGGTTCTCTGACCGCATTGCCGATCATTGAGACACAGGCGGGTGACGTATCCGCTTATATCCCGACGAACGTGATCTCCATCACGGACGGCCAGATTTTCCTGGAGACCGAGCTGTTCCACTCCGGTGTCATGCCGGCGGTGAACCCTGGCATCTCCGTATCCCGTGTCGGCGGCAACGCGCAGATCAAGGCAATGAAAAAAGTAGCCGGTACATTGAAGCTGATTTATTCTCAGTACCGCGAGCTGCAGAGCTTCGCGCAGTTTGGCTCCGACCTTGACGCAGATACGAAATCCCGTCTGGATCAGGGCGAACGTCTGGTAGAGGTGTTCAAGCAGAACCAGAATTCACCGATTCCGGTGGAGAAGCAGGTAGCGATTTTGTATGCGGTGAATAAGGGAATCCTCGCTCCGGTTAAGACGAGTGATGTCCGCGATTATGAGGCCGGATTGTATCCGTTCCTGGATACAAACGCGCAGGGCGCGGCGGCGATGCAGGCCATCCGTGAGACCGGGAAGTTTGAGGCCGAGACCGAGGAGAATCTGAAGCAGGCGCTGCAGGAATACACCGAACAGTTCCTCAATACAAGGACCGGTAAATGACAGGATGCAAGGGTCAAAAGCCAGGAATACGAACGTGCTTCACGAAGAGAAACCCGCGATATCCGGGATTTTTGACCTCCGCATCAGGATACTTCAAAATATAAGTTAGAAAGAGGGAGGAACGACATGGCTGCAAATATGAAAGCGGTAAAGCTGCGCATTAAGAGTGTCCAGAGCACGATGCAGATTACCAAAGCGATGGAACTTGTAGCATCCTCCAAGCTGCGCCGGGCAAAGGAACGGTCCGATGAGTGCCGTCCTTATTTCAGAGAGCTTCATCAGACACTGGTGGATATCGCGGAGGGAAATACGGATTTTTCTTCTGTGTACGCAAAACCGGCTGCCGGTTCATCCGCGAAGGGAAGCGCTTCCGCCGCGGCCGGGACAACTGACCGGTATTGTTACGTGGTGATTGCCGGAGACCGGGGTTTGGCCGGCGGCTATAATTCCAATATTTTTAAACGGCTGGAAGCGGATGCCGCGGAGCATGCCGCCAGCCAGACAGACGCGAATGGCGGAGCGTCAGCGGGCAGCAATTATGTGGTGCTTCCTGTCGGGAAAAAGGCGGTGGAGTATTTTAAACGCCGGGGGGTCGAGATTCTGACCGAGGATTTCGCGACAGTCGCTGACATTTCTGTGGCGGACTGCTTTGAGATCGCACGTCTGCTCTGCAAGGAATATCGCGAAGGACGTTTCGGGCACATTGAATTGTGCTACACCGAGTTTGTTTCTATGCTGTCGCAGCGCGCTGAGATTTATCCGATGCTTCCGCTTACCGATCTGGAAAGCCATGGATCGTTATCGGCCGATGCCCCGGATGCAGGTTCCGCTGCCGCAGACGCATCTTCCGGGGACAGCCCGAAGAAACCCATCCGGAACCTGATTCTGTATGAGCCGGACAGCTCGGAGGTGTTCGATGCGATCGTTCCGGAATATCTGGGCGGATTCATTTACGGCGGCGTCTGTGATTCCGTTGCCAGTGAGCTGGCGGCCAGACGCAACGCGATGGAGGCTGCGACGAGCAACGCGGAGGAAATGATCGAGAAGCTGAATCTGAGCTACAACCGGGCGCGTCAGGCAAGCATTACGACAGAGATCACCGAGATTGTCGCAGGTGCGGAAGGCGTATAACAGCCGGAGCATTGTCTGCTGATTTTCAGAATAATCAGAATCATCAGGACAATGCCAATGTCATTGATTGCTGCGAGGGAGTGAAGCTGTTCCGGCCGATGAATGCGGAATTGGAAAATGCCGATGAATGCAGAATCGAAAAACGGCGATGGATGCAGAATTGGAAAGCAGTAATGAATGGCAGGATTGGAGGTATAAATGAGTGACAAACACACAGGCGAGGTAGTGCAGGTCATCGGACCGGTTCTGGATATCCGGTTTGCGCCGGATGAGCTTCCTGCACTGCTGAACGCGATAGAGATTGATAATAACGGCAAAAAGCTGGTTGCCGAGGTCGCGCAGGAGATCGGCGACAATACGGTGCGCTGCATCGCGATGAGTTCGACGGACGGACTGGTGCGCGGCACTGCGGCCGTCGACACCGGGGCGCCGATTTCGGTGCCGGTAGGCGAGGAATGCCTGGGCCGCGTGCTGAATCTTCTGGGTGAGCCGGTGGACGAGAAGCCGCCGGTCGACACGAAGGAGCGCTGGTCGATCCACCGTGCGGCTCCGTCTTACGAGGAGCAGACACCGGCGACAGAGATTCTGGAGACCGGCATCAAGGTCGTTGACCTGATCTGCCCATACGCAAAGGGCGGCAAGATCGGTCTGTTCGGCGGCGCGGGTGTTGGCAAGACCGTCCTGATCATGGAGCTGATCCACAATGTGGCGACGGCGCATGGCGGTCTGTCTGTATTTACCGGCGTAGGCGAGCGCACCCGTGAAGGCAATGACCTTTATAATGAAATGAAGGAGAGCGGCGTTATTGATAAGACGGCCCTGATCTACGGGCAGATGAATGAGCCGCCCGGAGCACGTATGCGTGTCGGACTTTCCGGTCTGACGATTGCGGAGTATTTCCGCGACGTGAAGAACCAGGACGTGCTTTTGTTTATCGACAATATTTTCCGTTTCACACAGGCTGGTTCGGAGGTATCCGCGCTGCTTGGCCGTATGCCGTCCGCAGTAGGCTATCAGCCGACCCTGGCGACTGAGATGGGCGAGCTGCAGGAGCGCATCACCTCGACCAGGAAGGGTTCTATCACCTCCGTGCAGGCAGTCTATGTGCCGGCGGATGACCTGACAGACCCGGCTCCGGCGACGACGTTCACGCACCTGGACGCGACCACGGTTCTTTCCCGTGATATCGCCAGCCAGGGTATTTATCCGGCCGTCGATCCGTTGGATTCGACCAGCCGTATCCTCTCCCCGGAGGTACTGGGAACAGAGCACTATGAAATCGCACGTGCGGTGCAGATGGTGCTGCAGCGATACAAGGAGCTTCAGGACATCATCGCCATCATGGGTATGGATGAGCTGTCCGAGGAGGATAAGATGACCGTAAACCGCGCGCGTAAGGTGCAGCGTTTCCTCTCTCAGAGCTTCTCCGTCGCGGAGCAGTTCACCGGTCTGCCGGGACAGTATGTTCCGCTCAAAGAGACCCTGCGCGGTTTCCGCATGATTCTGGATGGCGAGTGCGACCACATCCCCGAGAGCTGTTTCCTGTTCGCGGGCACCATAGACGACGTCTTCGAGAAAGCAAAGAATCTGTAGCTTTGGATATTGCGCGATGGAAGCCATTTGGCGGTTCGGGACACATTTCTTACAGAGCATCCCGTGTCAGCCGACAAAAAGGGTATGGTTTGCATTCCGCATCAGAAAATGAGGCGGGATGGGCGTACCGTATGCGCAATCGAAAGTATATGGAGAAAGGAGACGACTTATGAGTAGTTTTCCACTGAGAATCGGAACGCCGGACGGCCTGCTCTTTGAGGGGGACGCTGAGCGCCTGGTCTGCCGGACGATTACGGGCGATCTGGCGGTCCTTGCGGGACACTGCAATTTCTGTACCGCGATTGGCATGGGCGAGGCGCACGTCGTATTTGAAGATGGCACTACGCGCTATGCGGCCTGCATCGGCGGCATGCTCTCCGTCATGGATGGCACCTGCCGTGTCCTTGCCACCACCTGGGAGTGGAAAGAGGATATCGATAAAGACCGCGCCGAGGAAGCGAAAAAACGCGCCGAAGAGCGGCTCTCCCGGCAGGGCCTGACGGATCAGGAATACGCGAATGCGACAGCAAAGCTGCACCGGGCACTCGTGCGTCTGAGTGTGAAGCAGTAAAAGGAAAATAATAAAAAATGAGCCGGGAGGTTTTGCCCTTCTGGCTCATTTTTATGTACACAGGCGCGAGAGGAAATTAGCAGCTTCGCTGCTCGCGCCTGGCACAGCGGATAGGGTGAGAGAACTCCCCCTATCCGATTGCACAGGGCTGCGTAAGGAGTTTTCCGGCTGCAGCCGGACGCAGCCCGCGCATTACTGTGCCAGCTTCATCAGAATCTCATTGCTTCTCGCGATGAATTTTGTCATCTCTTCCGGCTGCAGCGGCTTGTGGGCGATCATGGCCAGATCGTAGAGCTGCTCGCAGAACATCGGAACATTTTCAGAATCCTTGTTTTCAAGGATGTACTGGACGAGCTTGTTGTTCGCGTTCAGCACGAGGGTTTCATCGTTTCCGAACATCGACGGATCCATGCCGTACATATTATACATCTTCATCATATCCTGCATGCGGCGGCTTTCCTCAGAGAGCGTGATCATAGAAGAGATGTTCTCATTCTTCAGCTTCTCTACCTTGACATCGAGCTTCTCCTTGCCAAGCGCTTTGCGGAATATCTCAGTCAGCGCATCGGTGGTCTCCTTCAGGGATTCCGCATCGGTCTCTTCCTTTACGGTATCCGTCACATCGGCATCAATGCGCTCAAATTTCACCTTTTCATTCTTCTGCTCCACATGAGAGATGAACGGCGCGTCAATGTTGTGCTTCAGGATGACTGCGTTCAGGCCGGACTCACGGAACAGATTGATGTACTGGCTCTGCTGAACATCATCCGTTACGTAGTAGATGGTCGTCTTTTCCGGTTCTTTTTCTTCCGCATCCTCATCATCCACGGTCTCAGCATCCGCTGCTTCTACGGTCTCATCCGCAGTTTTCTCAGCCGCATCTGCAGTTTCACCGGAAGCATTTGCGTCTGCATCGCCTGCTGACTCACCTGCAGCCTCGGCATCTGCGCCTTCCGCCGCTTCCACGCTAGCTTCCGTATTTGCGCTGTCGACGGTCTGAGCCGCATCGACAACTTCGTCTGCGCTGCCAGCGGCTTCGGCTTGCTCTGCAGCTTCGCCTTCTACAACCTCACCCTCTACGACTTCGCTTTCGACGGTTTCCGCAGTCTCTACGGTCTCATCTGCTCCGTTTTCTGCTGCGGCCTTCGCATCCTCGGCGGCTTTTAAGAGATCTTCCAGCTTCTGGTATTTGCCGTCAATGTCCTTGTAGAGAATGTAGTCACTGACCTTCTCGTCGAACTTGCTGTCCTTGATGCAGCCATACTTGATGAACGGGCTGATGTCGTCCCAGTATTTCTCATAGCTTTCCCGGTCGGTCTTGCACATACCGGTCAGCTTGTCCGCAACCTTCTTTGTAATATAATCGGAAATCTTTTTCACAAAGCCGTCATTCTGCAGCGCGCTTCTGGAAACATTCAGCGGCAGATCCGGGCAGTCGATCACGCCCTTCAGGAGCATCAGGAATTCCGGAATGACTTCCTTGATATTGTCGGCGATGAACACCTGATTGTTGTACAGCTTAATCGTACCTTCGATGGAATCGTACTCCGTATTGATCTTCGGGAAGTAAAGGATGCCCTTGAGGTTGAACGGATAATCCATATTCAGATGGATCCAGAACAGCGGCTCCTTGTAATCCTGGAACACCTTGCGGTAGAACTCCTTGTACTCTTCAGCAGTGCAGTCGTTCGGATGCTTGGTCCAGAGCGGATGCGTGTCACTTAAGGAAACCGGGCGTTTGTTGATCTTCACGCGGTCGCGGGCCGGAGACACCTCAACGGTTTCCTTCTCGCCGTTCTCGTTCTCTTTTTCCTCCGTCTTTGCGTCCTCATGGATGCGCTCCACAATGACATCGTCCTCGCGCAGCTCACTCTCATCAATGGTCTCATATTCCTGCTCGGCATTTGCCTTTGAAAGGGAAATCTGCACCGGCATGAAAGAGCAGTACTTCTCAATCACCTCGCGCATCCGGTATTCATTCGCGAATTCCAGGCAGTCCTCAGAGAGAAACAGAGTGATCTCGGTGCCGACCACATCGCGGGTGCCTTCCTCCATCGAATACTCCGTGCCGCCGTCGCATTCCCAGTGAACCGGCTTTGCGTCCTTCTGATAGGAAAGCGTATCAATGTGTACCTCGTCCGCCACCATGAACGCGGAATAGAAGCCCAGGCCGAAATGACCGATGATCTCATCGTCCGTCGTCTTGCCTTTATATTTCTCAACGAAATCCGTCGCTCCGGAGAACGCGATCTGCGTGATGTACTCCTCAACCTCATCCGCGGTCATGCCGAGACCGGAATCAATGAACTTCAGTGTCTTCTCCTCCGGATTTACGATGACCTGAATGCGTTTCTTGTAGTCCTCCGGGAAGGTGTACTCGCCCATGACCTCCAGCTTCTCCAGCTTCGTGATGGCATCGCAGCCGTTCGAAATCATCTCACGGACAAAGATGTCGTGGTCCGAATACAGCCACTTTTTAATAATAGGAAAAATGTTCTCACTGTTGATGGAAAGACTTCCGGTTTTCTTGCTCATTTGAATCACTCCTTATTTTTGTTTGTTTATGATTGGTTTTATGTTCTTTTGCTTTTGAACCTGGGCAATCCGTGCAGCTGCCGCAGGGTGCAAAATGGTTCCGTAGAAACGTCCGTTGATGGAGTCTTTTGCAAAACTGAGAACATAATAATACCGTAATCAGGAAATGTCAAGAAAAAATTAGCACTCATTTTTAGTGAGTGCTAACAAATGATTGATTTGCAAAAATCAGTTTGCCACGTGTCTTGGATGTTCGCGGCTTTGTTCTATGTGCTTCGGGTCTGACGACAAATGGCGGCAGCTTTAATCGAGCAGGAACGGAATCCGTTTTTGCAGGAAAAACTTTTGCAGCATTTCGTCCCAGGCGTGCTCGAGCGTCTTGTCGAGCGTGAAAACATTCATCGAAGTTCCGCTCACGCAGGTGAGTGCCTCTCCATCGAAGTGGATGTTCAGAAACAGGCCGTTGATTTGCTCTGAGCGAACAGACAGGCCGCTCTGCGCAATCAGCTTTTCGACATTGTGCGGGGCAAGGCGGAAAACAATACGGAACCGGAGCGGCGTATTTTTTCCTCTCGTCAGTTCAAGAAAGAAGGGACGCACCCGTTTCCAGAGCGTATAGCCGGACGTTTCATCGGTGAGTGTCTCTGCCTCCGCGGCGGGCAGAAACTCCGCATGGAAGGTCCCGTCAATCTGAAACGTGGCGAATGTAGTAATGGACGCCTCCGAGAGCAGAAATGCATCAAAATCATTTCCGGTCAGAAGTTTTTTCATAAATCCCAGATTGTCCTGGATCTGAAACGAACGCACGAAGAAGCCCTCCTTCTGAATGATTGTTACTCGCAGCACAGCTGCTCGTTGAGCCTTGTGATTCCCTGCCGCAAGCGGCGGGAATCTCTTCGGCTTTACTCGCAGCACGGCTGCTCGCTGAGCCTTGTGATTCTCTGCTGCAAGCAGCGAGAATTCCTTCGGCTATACTCGCAGCATAGCTGCTCGTTGAGCCTTGTGATTCCCTGCCGCAAGCGGCGGGAATCTCTTCGGC
>JAJQHZ010000005.1:0-3846 GCA_021199475.1 Lachnospiraceae bacterium | reverse complement strand
TCACATTATACATGATGTCGCCATTTTCGCGCAATAGAAGAATCCGGTTTCTGAAAATATTGTGAAATTTTGTGAAAAGCACAAATCCCCCTTTTCAAGTGAGTCCGGATATGCTATGATAACGTAGACTTGAAAACTACATCGCATAAGAATAAAAAACGCGTGAATGTTTGGATGCTTGGATGCTTGGATGCTTGGATGTTTGATGCTTTTAAAGTCAGGACATGGAAAAACGGAGCGTATGACCGTCCGAATATTCGCGAAAGAGTTGAGCTTTGGAGGTTTGTTATGGATTATGTAATCGTGATGGATAGCTGCGGGGAGCGCACGGAAGCGATGAAGGCGGACGAGCGTATCATTTCTGCCCCGCTGACGATGCAGGTGGATGAGTTCTCATTTGTGGATGACGACAGCTTTGACCAGGCGGATTTTCTGCAGAAGATCGCCGCGAGTCCGAACTGTCCGAAGTCCGCGTGCCCTTCCCCCGATTATTATAAAAAGTCCTTTGAGAAAGCCGATAAGCGCGCATACGCGGTGACGCTTTCTGCGGAGCTGAGCGGCTCCTGCAACAGTGCGGTGCTGGCGAGAGATCTTCTGGAGGAGGAGGGAAGTGCCCTTCAGGTTCATGTCTTTAACTCCCGCTCTGCATCCGTTGGAGAGACACTGATTACCGCGAAGATTCAGGAGTGCGAGGCCGCGGGAATGGCCTTCGAAGAGCTGGTAGAGACCGTTGAGGCCTACATTGACGGGCAGAATACCTATTTTGTGCTGGAGGATCTGGAGACTCTGCGCAAAAACGGCCGCCTGAGCAACATCAAGGCATTTTTCGCCTCCGCACTGCGGATCAAGCCGGTCTGCGGCGCGACGCCGGAGGGAACCATCATCCAGCTTGATCAGGCGCGCGGGATCAATAAGGCGCTGGTGAAGATGGTGGACTATATCGTCGAGCAGGTGGAGAACCCGGCAGATAAGATTCTTGCCCTGTCCCACTGCAACTGCCCGGAGCGCGGCCGCATGGTACTGGACGCGATCACAAAGCGAATCAAGGTCCGGGACGTGATTTTCGTGGATACAGCCGGTATTTCGACCATGTATGCCAACGACGGCGGCATTATCGTGGTTATCTGATCATTTATCTGATTATGCGGGACCCAAACGATATAAAAAACAGTTGAATTTTCTCCAAAATCGTGTATACTGATAAAAGATGTGCGCAAAGGGGATTTGCGTACTGTCTGCACGGAACGCGTGGAAGAATGCTGCGGAGCGAAGCATTGTGGAGCGAAATGCCGCGAAGCAAAAATACTGCGGAGCGAAGCATTGTGGAGCGAAATGCCGTGAAGCAAAAATTACTGCGGAGCGAAAAGCTGCGGGGCCATTGTACAGAACGCGTGAGGCTGCAGACAAAGAATATGAATATAGAAGGAGACGGGACCCATGAGCCAGGAGAAAGTTGATCGATACAAGGAAGAAAAGAAAAATCGTGCAAAGATTATAAAGAAAGAAAAAAGACAGTGGATGCTGACCAAGGTAGTCGGAGCACTGGTAGCGGTTCTGGTAGTTGCGTGGGTGGGCTTTTCTGTATATAATTATTCGGATACAACGGACAGCACAGCTACGGTTGAGCTTCCGTCCTACACGGTGGATACCGCTGCACTGGACGAGTATCTCGAGACAGTAGCGGTAGATGAGTAAGGAGCAGACCGATTGCCGGCGGCGGAGTCATTCCATCGCCGGTTTTTTTTATGCGCACGGCCGCGCATGGACTTCTGGCAGCTTTGCTGCCCGCGGCCGGCGCGGGCGAGCAGGAGCCGACAGGCCGCCTCCTGCTCGATCACAGGGCCGGGCAAGGAGTCTTGCGGCTAAAGCCGCACCCGGGTCTACGCTCCGCTCTCCGCTGCCGCTTCGGTCGTTGCTCGATTAGAAAAACCGAAGCTGCTTCGGAATTATCGATAGAAAAAACGAAACTCCTTCGGAATTGCCGATAGAAAATCCGAAAACGTTTCAGAACTGCTTGACACAAACCGAAAAAAAGTATAGAATTAAAACGTTGTTTGGACAAGGGTGACTGTGCAATTTGCATTAAATCAGTTCCACATCGAACAATGAAAAATGAATAAGGAGGTGCTCCTGTGCCTACAGTAATTACAATTGCTGTTGTAATTGTACTGGTTCTGGCAGCAGCCGCGATATCCTCCCTTGTCTCCGTCAGCCGCTATAAAACAGCGACGGAAGCAAAGCTCGGCAGTGCCGAGGAGAAGGCAAGGCAGATCATCGACGATGCGCTGAAGGCAGCAGAGACAAAGAAACGCGAAGCACTTCTGGAAGCGAAGGAAGAATCTTTGAAGACCAAAAATGAGTTGGAAAAAGAGACGAGAGAGCGCAGATCAGAATTGCAGCGTTACGAGAAGCGCGTCCTGTCAAAGGAAGAGACCGTAGACAGGAAAGCGGACGCTCTGGAACGCCGGGAATCAGGGATTGCAGCCAGGGAAGAAGAGTTAAAGAAAAGGACTGCGGAAGTGGATTCACTTCAGGAGCAGCGTCTTGCCGAACTCGAGAGAATCTCAGGACTTACCTCTGAACAAGCAAAAGAATATCTTTTAAAAACTGTTGAAGACGAAGTAAAGATTGACACAGCAAAGCTCTACAGGGAACTGGAGAGTCAGGCAAAGGAAGAAGCAGGGAAAAAGGCAAAGGAATATGTGGTGACCGCCATTCAGAAATGTGCGGCGGACCACGTGGCAGAGACAACGATTTCTGTCGTTCAGTTGCCAGGCGACGAGATGAAAGGAAGGATCATCGGACGAGAAGGGCGGAACATCCGGACACTGGAAACATTGACGGGTGTCGAGCTGATCATCGACGATACACCGGAAGCTGTCATCCTGTCAGCATTTGATCCGATCAGAAGAGAAGTGGCAAGGATTGCACTTGAAAAGCTGATCGTCGATGGCCGTATCCACCCGGCCAGGATTGAAGAAATGGTGGAAAAAGCGCAACGGGAAGTGGAGACGATCATCCGCGAAGAGGGCGAGGCCGCAGCACTCGAGGTAGGTGTGCACGGCATCCATCCGGAGCTGATACGTCTGCTGGGCAGAATGAAGTACCGAACCAGCTATGGTCAGAACGCACTGAAGCACTCCATCGAGGTGGCGCAGCTATCCGGGCTGCTCGCCGGCGAGGTCGGGGTCGACGTGAGAATGGCCAAACGCGCGGGATTATTGCATGATATCGGCAAATCCATTGACCATGAAATGGAAGGCTCCCATGTTCAGATCGGCGCGGATCTTTGCAAAAAGTACAAGGAATCTCCGATTGTCATCAATGCAGTGGAGTCCCATCATGGAGATGTAGAGCCAGAATCCCTGATCGCCTGCATCGTGCAGGCTGCGGACACGATTTCCGCGGCTCGTCCGGGCGCGCGGCGAGAGACTCTGGAAACATATACGAACAGATTACAACAGTTAGAAGATATTACGAACTCCTTCAAGGGAGTGGAAAAATCATTTGCTATTCAGGCAGGTAGGGAAGTACGAGTGATGGTAGTACCGGATCAGATCAACGACGCCGAGATGGCGCTGCTCGCGAGAAACATCGCGAAGCAGATCGAGGCAGAGCTTGAATATCCGGGACAGATCAAAGTCAGCGTCATCCGCGAAAGCAGAGCGATTGACTATGCGAAGTAAGCAGATGTCTGCAAGCTGATCGGACAAATGAAGAAAGAAACTCAGCGATTAGCATTGCAAAAAAATCTGGAAATAGCAGACAGATCAGCAAGGAATTGTGAAGAAATAATCTTGACTTCCCTAGTAACTTTATTAGCACTATGATTTATTAGCACTAATA
>JAJQHZ010000071.1 GCA_021199475.1 Lachnospiraceae bacterium | reverse complement strand
AGTGTTTACAAGGGATTCCACCTCTTTTCTAATCTCAAAGTGTCGAAAACGGGATGATAGCGCGTTTTCTAGCTATATGCAAGTGTTTTTTAAAAAAAACGGTGACATTTTTCTTGCAGGATAGTATAATGGGCAATGGACGGTATGAGCGTGGCGATAAGAAGACAGGAGCGAATGCGCGATGGGGAACATTAAGAAAATAGAAAAGATTACCTCCAATCCTTATGTAAATCTTTATGATCTGGATGTGGAGAACAGCAAAGGGCATGCGGGGAAGTATTATGTCTCCTCCAGAGCAAAAAGCGTGGATGCTCTGGAACTGAACACGAAGCATCAGTCGCCGGATGGTGTGGTGATTTATACGATTTACAGGCCGGGAGCAAGTGAAGAGGGCGCTGACAGCCGGAAGATCTGCCTGCCGGAGGATGCGAAAGAATGCACGGATCAAATTACTGATCGGACGAAGGCGGACCGCGTGGTGCTGATCCGCCAGTACCGATACGCGATTGATAATTATATTTATGAATTCCCGGCCGGGCTGATCGAGCCGGGAGAAGATTATCACATGGCTGCGGTTCGGGAACTAAGAGAGGAGACGGGGCTGACTCTGCATCCGGTTTCGGTTGACACGATCTATGAAAGGCCGTATTATACTACAATTGGCATGACGGATGAGTGCTGCGCAACGGTATACGGGTACGCGGACGGAGAAGTCAGTGCAGACCTGCAGGAGACTTCAGAGGAAATCGAAGTGGTGCTTGCGGACCGCGATGAGGTGCGCAGGATTTTGCGGGAGGAGCGCGTGGCAATTATGTGCGCGTATATGCTGATGCATTTTCTGGAGGATGAGGAGCCATTTGCGTTTTTACACGGTTCGACATGCTGAACTGGATAATTGCAGGGTAATTTTGGAGAAATCATATGACAATAGAGACAAATTCAGAGCAGGAGACCTTTGCTTTTGGACGAAGTCTGGGTGAAGCCGCGGTTCCGGGTCAGGTGTATGCGCTCGAGGGCGATCTGGGAGTTGGAAAGACGGTGCTCACGAAAGGTCTGGCAGAGGGACTGGGGATTATGGAGCCTGTCTGCAGCCCGACCTTTACCATTGTTCAGATCTATGAAGAGGGACGGCTGCCGCTTTATCACTTTGATGTTTACCGGATTGGCGACATCGAGGAGATGGAGGAGATTGGCTATGAGGATTATTTTTATGGCGATGGCGTCTGCCTGGTTGAGTGGGCGAATCAGATCACGGAGCTCCTCCCGCCTCAGACCATCTGGATACGGGTGGAAAAGGATTTAGAGCGAGGGTTTGACTATCGGAAAATCACGGTAGAGAGATTGTTTGATTAAATATGAAAGAGAACGGATATGAAAATTTTAGCGTTGGACAGCTCCGGGCTGGTAGCATCTGCGGCAGTAGTCGAGGATGATACCCTTCTGGGAGAATATACAGTGAATTATAAAAAAACGCATTCGCAGACCCTTCTACCGATGTTGGATGAGGTGGTAAAGATGATTGAGCTGGATCTGCATACGGTTGACGCGATCGCGGTTGCGGGCGGTCCGGGATCGTTCACCGGTCTGCGCATTGGCTCTGCGACTGCGAAAGGGCTTGGACTGGCGTTGGATAAGCCGATTGTCTCAGTCCCAACGGTGGATGCTCTTGCGTGGAATCTGTATGGCTGCGCGGCGAATATCTGTCCGATGATGGATGCCCGCAGAAGCCAGGTTTACACAGGGATTTACAGCTTTTTTCAGGGAGAATTCATAGTAAGGCGGCAACAGGAACCGATGGCGGTTGACGACATCATATCCGCTCTGAATGAGCTGGGCGGTGAGACTGTTTTTCTCGGGGATGGTGTGCCGGTTTACCGGGAACAGATTCAGGAACGGATTCAGGTTCCGTACCATTTTGCACCCGCGAATCTGAATCGCCAGCGCGCGTCCTCTGTGGCGGTACTGGCCATGAACTATTATAAGGAAGGAAAAATTCAGACGGCGGCGGAGCATCAGCCGGAATATCTGCGTCTTTCGCAGGCAGAGCGCGAGCGCGCTGCGCGGCAGAATTCGGTTTAAATGCGAAGAACGTCTTAGTTCTGAAATAGATTTAGAAAAGATATAAAGATTGTATTGGAGCGGGGAAGATGGAGGACAGAAGGTGAAGCGGGACTGCGATGGGAAAGAGAACAGGATGTTCAACGGAATTTGTTTTGACAGGATGCAGGCTTCGGATATTTCTGCTGTTGCCGGAATCGAGAGAGAGACCTTTTCACTGCCGTGGAGCGAGAAGGGATTTCGGGACACGTTGCATCAGGACTATTCCGTTTATCTTGTCGCGAAGATGGAGGAGAATGCAGAAATTGTGGGCTATTGCGGGCTCTTACAGAGCCTGGATACGGCTGAACTTTTGAATGTGGCTGTGCGCAGAGATCAGCGCGGAAGGGGAATCGGGTATGCGATGCTGCTGCGGCTGATGGAGCTGGGGCGGGAACGCGGAATCAGGCGTTTTACGCTGGAAGTGCGAAAAAGCAATGAAGCGGCGTTGCAGCTTTATAAAAAACTGGGCTTTTCTCCGGCGGGAATCCGCAGGAGATTTTATGAAAAACCGGTGGAGGACGCTGTGATTATGTGGACGGACTAACCGAACCATAGGTTGTCGGTTTCTTCCATAGGTTGCCGGTTCCTTCCGTAGATTTCCGGTTTCTTCCGCTGGTTCGTTTTTTTATTATGAAAATATGTCAGCTGTAGTATCTCTGGCTTTCGATCATGGATGCTCTGTAAATCCCGGGGTTGAAAGCAGCGCAGCGCTCTCAGCATTTTCCACTTGGAATGACAGCAGCGCAGCGCTATAATGCTTTAACAGAAGAGCAAATCGGGCAATGCTCTTTGTATGATTCAAGATACCAATGGTCTGTATCGTAATTTCATATGCATTCTGCTATTATGTGATTTTTTTACGTTACAGTCTGCTAAAATCAGGAGGGATCTGGATGAACGAACAAAAGATAGTACGCTGTAACAATTGCGGCAAGACGATTCTCTGCGAAGACGATGTGTTGCTGGAGGGCGCCCTCTTTGTAGAGCAGGAATGGGGATATTTTTCAAGAAAGGATGGGGAATGCCATTCTTTTTGCCTTTGCGAGGATTGCTATGATACCATTGTCCGGAATTTTGCTATCCCGGTAGAGGTTGAAGAGTATCTGTGATTGCTTGCGGTTCACAGGGGCCGGGGTATAAGCTGGAATGGAGAGTAGTATGTTAGATGTATGTTTGCTTGGCAGCGGCGGCATGATGCCGCTGCCGTATCGGTGGCTGACCTCTCTGATGACGCGGTATAATGGCAGCAGCCTGCTGATTGACTGTGGCGAGGGAACACAGATTGCGCTGCGTGAAAAAGGATGGAGCTTCAAACCGATTGATACGATTTGCTTTACCCATTATCACGGGGATCACATCAGCGGTCTGCCGGGGCTTTTGCTGACTATGGGAAATGCGGAACGCACCGAGCAGGTGACCATGATTGGTCCCAAGGGACTGGAGCGGGTGGTGAATGCCCTGCGTGTGGTGGCGCCGGAGCTGCCGTTTCCCATTATCTTTAAGGAGATACAGGGTGCGGAGCAGGTTTTTGAGGAAAAAGGGTACCGCATTACTGCGTTTCGGGTGAATCACAATGTACTTTGCTATGGCTACAGCCTGGAAATCCTTCGTGCCGGACGGTTCGATGTGGAGCGGGCGAAGACCGCGGATATTCCGATGAAGTACTGGAGCCGGCTGCAAAAGGGCGAGGTAATCGAAGAGGCGGACCGTGTGTTTTGCCCGGAGGATGTCCTCGGCCCTCCAAGACGGGGTCTTAAGGTTACCTATACTACGGATACGCGCCCGACGGATTCCATAGCAAAGCACGCGGAGGGCTCGGATCTGTTTATCTGCGAGGGAATGTACGGGGAGACGGATAAGGATGCAAAAGCGGTGGAGCATAAGCACATGACATTTGCTGAGGCTGCCAGACTTGCCCGCCGCGCACAGCCGGAGGAGCTTTGGCTGACACACTATAGTCCGTCTTTGACCCGACCGGAGGAATATATGGAGCAGGTGCGGAAAATCTTTCCGAATGCATATCCGGGAAAGGACGGAAAAAGCGCGGAGCTGGATTTTCAGGATTAGATATAGAATGGTTTGCGGAGAATCAGGAAATGAAGTGCTTAGAAGATACAGTAAAATTTACAGAAACAAAGGAAAAGGATAATAAGGATGTCTTAATCCTTGCAATTGAGAGCTCGTGTGACGAGACGGCCGCGGCAGTAGTGAAAAATGGAAGGGAGGTACTTTCGAATATCATCTCTTCTCAGATTGACCTGCATAAGCTTTATGGAGGCGTTGTGCCTGAAATCGCGTCCCGCAAGCATATCGAAAAAATCAATCAGGTGATAGAGGAGGCATTAACGTCAGCAGACGTTGGTTTTGATGATCTGGATGCGATTGCGGTCACCTATGGTCCGGGACTGGTCGGAGCTCTTCTGGTCGGAGTTGCGGAGGCAAAGGCAATCAGCTACGCCCGGAACCTCCCGCTGGTCGGCGTTCATCATATTGAAGGGCATATTTCTGCAAATTATATAGAAAATAAGGAGCTGGAACCGCCATTTATCTGCCTGGTAGTATCCGGGGGACATACGCATCTGGTACGTGTGGAGGATTATGGCGAGTACGTGATCCTTGGCCGCACGCGAGATGATGCGGCCGGCGAGGCGTATGACAAGGTGGCGCGCGCCATTGGTCTCGGCTATCCGGGAGGGCCGAAGATTGACCGTCTGGCAAAGGAAGGGAATCCGGATGCGATTGTATTTCCGAAGGCAAAAATTGCAGATGCGCCATATGATTTTAGCTTCAGCGGTCTGAAATCAGCTGTACTGAACTATTTAAACGGCTGTAAAATGAAGGGTGAACAAATTGTGGAAGCGGATGTGGCGGCCTCGTTCCAGAAAGCAGTGGTCGACGTGCTGATTGAGCATGCGATGCTTGCCTTGAAGGAGTCCGGACTGGATCAATTTGCACTGGCAGGAGGCGTTGCTTCGAACAGCGCGCTGCGTGCCGCCGCAGAGACGGCCTGCCGGGAAAACGGGCTTCGGTTTTACCGCCCGTCGCCGATTCTGTGTACCGATAACGCAGCTATGATCGGGGCAGCCGCTTACTATGAATACCAGAAAGGAGTCCGTCACGGACTGGATCTGAATGCAGTGCCGAACCTGAAGCTTGGGGAACGATGATGTTCGGCTGATGTTTGGCCGTTGTCCAGCCTCCGTCTGCAGCTGACTTCGCCGGGGCTTCCTGTCATACTGTCTGCGGGAACTGACGGTATGAATACGAAGTGCTGATATAGAACGGGCGAAACTATGGGATAAGTAAAACTATAGAATAAGTAAAACTATAGGAAAGCAAAACTACAGGATAAGCGAAACTACAGGATAAGCGAAACTACAGGATAAGCAAAACTACAGGATAAGCGAAAATGTAGAAGAAGCGAAAATATAGAAGAAGCGAAAATTATGAAAAATGCAGCGATTGTACTTTCCGGCGGCAGCGGTACCCGGATGAGAAGCGAGACAAAAAAACAATACATGGTGATCGCGGGGTACCCGGTATTATGGTATTCCCTGCACGCATTCCAGCAATGCACGGACATTGATGAGGTTATCCTGGTCTGCGGAGCCGGTGAAGTGGAACGATGCCGCAGCGTATTTGTACAGCAGTATGGGCTTTCCAAAATCAGCCGGATTGTGGAAGGCGGGAAGGAACGCTACCATTCTGTCTATGAAGGCCTGAAGCAGCTGAAAGACTGTGAGTATGTCCTGATCCACGATGGCGCACGCCCGTTTTTGGATGACGCGATTTTAACACGTATCTTTTCAGCCCTTCGGGATACACCGGCCTGCGCGGTCGGGATGCCGGTAAAGGATACCATCAAGGTGAGAAGTCCGGAAGGGTATGTAGAACAGACACTGCCGCGTGAAAAACTGTGGATGATTCAGACTCCGCAGGCGTTTTCCTATCGGCTGATCCGACAGGCGTATGATGAGCTGATACGATCGGAACAGACTTTGGATCGTTCGGAAGGGAACGAGGATGGGAACGAAAATGACCGTTCGGAATGTGGAACTGTGACGATTACGGATGATGCAATGGTTGTTGAATATTTTCTGCATTTACCGGTAAAACTGATAGAGGGCTCTTATGAGAATATGAAAATCACAACACCGGAGGATTTGCCGCTGGCAGAAACTCTGGCAACAATCAGGCAAGAATAAAAGCTTCTATATGAAAACGAACCGGAAATGAACTGGAAAAACCATGAATAAAAAAATGCTGAAGTGAAAAAGTAAATTCCACTCTGAAAAGCGCAAAAAATTGGTGGA
>JAJQHZ010000158.1 GCA_021199475.1 Lachnospiraceae bacterium | reverse complement strand
CAAAATATTAGTGCTAATAAATCATAGTGCTAATAAAGTTACTAGGGAAGTCAAGTTAATCTTGGAAAACATATTTCAATTGAATCTGGGATTTCTGTAGGGAAAAACTATGAAACTGGTACTGCATTGGTTGAAGTCCCATATTTGCGGGTCGCTAATGTTCAAGGAGACCATGTTGATTTTTCAGATATAGCAACAATTTTTGTCACTCCAGAAGAAGCGGAAAAATATAGGCTGCGTGCTGGACAAATGCTTATGACAGAGGGAGGAGATCGAGATAAACTTGGGCGAGGATGCAAGTGGAACGGTGAAATTGAAAATTGTATTCATCAAAACCATGTATTTGCAGTTCAGACCGATGATGATTTATTGACAGATTATCTTGACTACCTTACGACATCGGACGTAGCAAGAACTTATTTTGATGTTACGGCTAAAAAGACAACAAATTTGGCATGTACGAATAAAACTACAATTCAGAGATTTACCATTCCGGTTCCAACTGTTGATGAACAAAGGGAAATTTGTGCTTTCTTGGATGATAAATGTGCAAAATTAAACAGCCTGATTTCTCAAAAAGAACAGCTCCTGACGGAACTGGAAAATTACAAAAAATCTCTGATTTACGAATATGTCACTGGGAAGAAGGAGGTTTCTTCATGAGTATTGACAATACCACTGAAAAACAATTTGAATCTGATATTGAAGCCTTTTTCCTGTCCCCTGCGGGCAGCTATACGAAGGGCGCGGACATCTATGACCCAAAGCTGGGCTTCTATGTGCATACGCTCATCGATTTCGTTCAGCGCACACAGCCGAAGGAGTGGGCCAGGTTTGTCAACCAGAACAAGCTGGAGCCGGAGCGAAAATTCTGTCTGGCGCTGGATGCTGCCTGCGAAAGTCTGGGGCTTATCACAGTCCTGCGCCATGGTTTCAAGCACCGGGGAATCACGTTCCACGTTTGTTATTTTCAGCCAGAGTCTGCTCTGAATCAGACTGCGGCGGCGCAGTATGCTGCTAATGTGACGGAAGTATATCGCCAGTGGCACTATTCTGCTGATAATAACAATTCTGTGGATATGGTGCTGGTGCTGAACGGGATTCCCATTTTCGCTTTTGAACTGAAAAACCAGTACACCGGGCAGACGGCGGATCATGCGCGCCGCCAGTGGATGTATGACCGTGATCCGAGGGAGATCTGTTTCCAGTTTGACCGGCGTATTCTGGCATATTTTTGTGTTGACCATACGGATGTGTGGATGACGACTAAGCTGGCCGGAAAAGACACGTATTTCCTGCCCTTCAATCAGGGCAGCAACGGCGCCGGAAACGACGGCGGCAAGGGGAACCCGCCGAATCCCAATGGCTATCCCACTGCTTATCTGTGGGAAGAAGTCTTCCAGAAGGACAGCATGATGGACATTCTCCAGAAGTTTATCCACTTGCAGGTCAAAGAAGAGAAAAAGCAGACACAGGACGGCGGCGAAAAGGTGGTTCGCAGGAAATCTCTGATCTTTCCGCGGTATCATCAGCTGGACGTGGTTCGTAAGCTGATCGCGGATGTACGAGCCAATGGTGCCGGTCACAATTATCTGGTGCAGCACAGCGCTGGTTCCGGCAAGTCCAATTCCATTGCATGGACGGCCTACCGCCTGGCCTCCCTGCACGATAAAGACAGCAAAGCGATTTTCAGCAGCGTGATCGTGGTGACAGACCGTACAGTGTTGGATGCGCAGCTGCAGGAAACCATCGCAGGCTTTGATCATACCATCGGTGCGGTAGAGACAATTGGAGAGAACAAGAATTCCAAAGATCTGCGGGACGCTATTAACAACGGCGTGCGTATTATCGTTACTACTTTACAGAAATTCCCGGTCATTTACACGGAAGTAGATAAGGCTAACGGAAGAAATTATGCGATTATCGTGGACGAGGCTCATTCCTCTCAGACCGGTAATTCTGCTTTGAAGCTAAAGGCAGCGCTGGCCGATACGGAGGAAGCGTTAAGGGAGTATGCAGAGCTGGAGGGCAAAGCGGAGGAAGAACTTGATCCGGATGATAAACTGATGCAGGAGATGGTTGTCCATGGAAAGCACAAAAACCTGTCATTTTTTGCATTCACAGCCACTCCCAAAGATAAGACACTGGAACTGTTTGGAACGGAATATGAGGATGGCAGTTTCCATCCCTTCCACATTTATTCTATGCGGCAGGCGATTGAGGAAGGCTTTATTCTGGATGTCCTCCAGAACTATATGACTTACGATACCTGTTTCAAAATTGCCAAGACGATTCCGGACAACCCGGATGTGCCGTCGAGCCGTGCGGCAAAGCTGATTCGGAAATATCAGGAGCTTCATCCATACAATATCAGCCAGAAGTCGCAGATCATTGTGGAGACCTTTATGGAAACCACAAGTAAGAAAATCGGCGGCAGAGGGAAGATGATGGTGATCTCATCGTCCCGGCTGGCGGCAGTGCGGTATTTCCACGAGGTAAAGCGCTATATTCGTGAGAAAAAATACGCCAACATTGATGTGCTGATCGCGTTCTCCGGCGCTGTACAGGATGGGGATGAGGAGTATACAGAACCAAAGCTGAATGTCCGCGCGGACGGCAGCCGCATCAGTGAGGAACAGACAAAGGCGGAATTCCATGACAACTTCAATGTGCTGATTGTAGCGGAGAAGTATCAGACGGGTTTTGATGAGCTGCTGGACGCAATCATTCAGAAAATTAATGAGAGATACAAGGGGAATTTTACAGACGGAGACCGGGTGCTTCTGACTGCACTCAAGGCCAAACTGATGAGTGATAAGAAATTGGCGAACATTGCCAGAACCAGCGATCCGCAAATATTTACCGAAAGCATCTTTCCAAAGGCGTTCGGAGACGCTGCAATGGAGAGCTACGCGGAAAGCCAGGATACCTATACGACTCTGTTTGAGGATCAAGGCAAATATAATGCAATCATGGCAGCTTTGGCAGAAGTCATTTACCGCGAGATGCGGAAACAGCATTAGTTTATCGGGCACAATCCAGACATAACACGGTTGGATGAACACACCCCATGTGTTTATCAAAATTTCAGAAAATAATTCCACATTTTGGGCTTTGTGTTGTTGTATTGATTCTGCCCAAGTGATAAAATAAAAATAACAGTATATGCTGCAAAAAGTCGGACTAAAAAACGAAATAACAACGCAAATGGAGGTGTCAAATGGCTGATAAAACAATCATCTATTATTATTCCGGCTCCGGGAATAGCCTCTCTGTTGCAAAGCATATTGGTGAGAAGCTGGGAAATACAACACTTTTGTCTATTTATACTCTGCGGGATAACCCGGAGGTTCCGCAGAAATATACAAGAATCGGCATCGTGACGGCGACATGGTTTGTCCGTCCGCCCAGAATTGTGAAGGAAGTCTGCGAAAAGCTTCATTGCTCCAAACAGCAGAAGTTTTTTATTCTTGCCACCTGCGGTGGATATGATGGATTCGTCTGCATCGATCTGAAAGCCATTTTGCAGCCCAAAACGGACTTTGCTGTTCAGACCTTTATGCTGCCCATGCCGCCTAACCATATCGTTGGCTTTTCACCTATGCCGGACTGGATCAATCGGATTTATCTGAACCATGAGGCAAAAGCTTCTGTCAGAATCGCAGGAAAAATCAAATCCGATGCGCCGACAAAAAACCGTAAGGGCATCAACCGTAAGTTCCTCAATTGGGTATCAGCAACTGGCAATAAGAAGCTGCTGGGGGTTGACCGCGACTCTGTTGAGGGCGGTTTCTATACATCCGATGCCTGTACAAAGTGCGGTGTTTGTGAAAAACTCTGTAAAAATGGGAACATCCAGCTGACCGAAGACGGTCCGGTCTGGGGACATGACTGCCAACAATGCATGGCCTGTATTATGTGGTGCCCAAACCACGCCATTCGTCACCCCAATGTGCCTGAGAATCGCAGACGCTATCAAAATCCGAATGTCACCCTGAATGATATGATGCAGTCGGAATTCCATATAGGAAAGAAGAAGCGCAGGAGGACAGGGAATGGCTGGGAACTGAATGATATACCGGATCTTTCCGGAAAGGTGATTATTGTCACAGGAGCTAACAGTGGTCTGGGATTTGATACAACAAGAGCACTTTCTAAAAGGGGTGCGAAAGTTGTGATGGCCTGTCGGAATCCGGAAAAAGCAAATGCGGCGAAGAAAAAGATTCTGGCAAAGAATCCGAAAGCGGATTTGGATGTCATGCATTTAGACCTTGCCAGTCAAAAAAGTGTTGCAGATTTTGCAGACCAATTCAAGCAGAAATACAATCGTCTTGATGTTCTCATCAACAATGCGGGAATTATGGCTGCACCTTATTCTGAAACCGTTGATGGCTTTGAAAATCACTTTGCGACGAACTATCTCGGTCACTTTGCACTGACAGGAAGGTTGCTTGACCTGTTGGAGGCAACACCCGATGCAAGAGTTGTCAGTGTAAGCAGTCTTGCTTACTTCTTCGGAAACAAGATAGATTTTGATAATCTGTACTATAAGAATAAAAAGGGATATGGCAGATGGAGAGCGTATGGGCGTTCCAAAATGGAAATGCTTTTATTTGCGTATGAGATGCAGCGGCGTCTTACGCGCAATGGAAAATCTACGATTTCACTTGCCGCGCATCCTGGAATAGCTCAGACAAACATCATGCCGGCTCAGGCAAACAACGCTTTCACAAAAGGATTCTTGACGTTTGTGGCCAGCTTTCTGAAACCTACCATCTATGGCGCAATGCCGTTGATCCGTGCGGCTACAGATGAAACTGTCAGAGGAGGCGAATACTTTGGCCCATCAAAGGACAGAATGCCGGATGTAGTCAAATCCAATAAAGCGTCCCATAATTTGGATACAGCAAAAAAGCTGTGGGAAGCTTCTGAAGCATTAACGGGACTTCACTATTTGGATTAAACATAGAGCTGGTGTTCAGCGAGTGCGGTTATTAAGCGTACCTGTGGTTAATGAGGGGGCTGCCGATCTTGCGTTGCTGATTAGCACGCGCCAGAATGATCAGCCCCCTTGATTTATCATTATAAGCAATGCTTTCGCTGATTCTTTAATGAATTCCCTTATTATTTTTGTTTATAGGTTTTTCTGTATTATTATGAATAAGAATCAGGCTTACTAAACATAATGCAGCACCAAACAAAAAAGAAAAATTCAGGCTGTATTCCGCAATCTTTCCAAAAGCAAGATAAATGATTGCACCAGCAGAGTCCATAAACATAGTATTTACACTTAAAGCAGTTGCCCGGTCAGCGGATTTGATTCTGCGATTTTGCCACTCATTTTGGAGCGGTGAAAACAGACAATTTGTTAATTCCAGAAGCATAACACTGACCACGGATAATAATGCGTTTGATGTGATGGCGAGTATAACGCAGGAAATCAGAGCACAGGTACATAGTATAATTGCCATTCTGCTTTCGCCTGTTTTGTTTGATAGCTGCATCGAAAAAGCGCCGTTAAGACCTGCCAGGGTTACCAGAATGTAGACAAATCCAATAGTGGAAGAAGACATGCCGCATCTTTCATATTGAAGCTGATTCAAAAAGGTAATGATCATTTGATGCGTTTCTGATAAAAATGCAACACCTAGTAACAATAACAACAACCTTTTGTCGGCAAAACACTGTCGAACTGTATGAATGAAATTTCTGGAAATAGTTTGACTTTTTTCAACTGCTTTTACTTCATCCAATCCCAAAACCGCTATGGCAGCAATACCATGACTGATTACAGTATAAAGTGCAGCCAGTTTATAATCATCACCCATAAAGCAGGCAAACACTGCAGAAGAAAATATCAGCCCGGCAGTACCAAGGCTATTATAAATTCCAAATATCTGCTGGCTTTTCCCTTTTTCGGATGACAGATAGAGAATGGCCGTATCCACGCCGGAAAGGCCAGAAAATACTACACTGATCATAATTCGTTCGGCAAGGAACCAAACGAACCCGGTAGCTTGCCAGAAAACAATTTTGGAAATAAAGAATAGCCAGCAACAGAACACCATAGTACGCTTGTAGCCAATTCTATCAGCTAAAATCCCCCATGGAATTTCAAAAAGAAAGCTAAGAACCATAGAAATGCTTTCCAGCATTGTGATTTGCAGAATGCTGAGCCCCTGTGTCTGACGATACAGCGTCGAGATAGAAGCATAAAACACCATGCCGTGCAGAAATGAGACGACATACATAATATAAATATTCTTTTTCATTAAGAGCAGTCCTTTCCGATTTTATTGCAACAAACAAAATCCACATAAGTTATGCCTATGTGGAATGAAAACTTATGTTTTACTGCACATATCAAATCGGACAGTACATAATATAGATTGTCTCCTTTAGAATATCGCGTGTATTATGATTCGAGGGAGTGCCTGGCAGCGTGTGGGGGCTGCCAGGCGTGAGTTATG
>JAJQHZ010000116.1 GCA_021199475.1 Lachnospiraceae bacterium | reverse complement strand
ATTTGCGTCAATGCAAAACAACACACATCATTTACTATATGATAATAATGCAGTGAGGAAAGGGGTATAAAATAATGATGATTGACAAACGGCTGATCGGCACGGTCAGCGGAAGCATGAAATACATCATCGGCAATGTGATCTTTCAGTGGTGCTCGTTATTGGCAAATATCCTCATGATGACAGGCATCACAAGATTCCTCGCGGGTTTATTTGCTGATGGAGCAAATGAAGCGCTCTGGTCAGCCGGTCAGGCCACGATAGCAGTCATTCTGGCAGCAATCGCGGTGCGCTTTGTCTGTACGCTGGGCGCGTCGCGAATGAGTTTTCTCTCATCGAAGGCGGTCAAACGGACGCTGCGGGCGCAGATTTATGAAAAGCTGCTGCGCCTGGGTGCTTCTTATCATGAACAGGTACAGACATCTGAGGTCGTACAGGTAGCTGTGGAGGGTGTGGATCAGCTTGAAACTTATTTTGGCGCATATCTGCCCCAGTTTTTTTATGCCATGTTGGCTCCGCTGACACTCTTCGTTTATCTGTGTACCTTTAATGTCCCCTCGGCCATTGTCCTGCTGGTATGTGTGCCACTGATCCCGGTGGCGATCGCTGCAGTGCAGACCTGGGCAAAAAAGCTGCTCAGTAAATACTGGGGACAGTATACCGCCTTAGGCGACACCTTTCTGGAAAATCTGCAGGGTCTGACCACATTAAAAATTTATCAGGCAGATGAATTTAAGCAGCAGGAAATGAATGAGGAGGCGGAAAAATTTCGCCGAATCACCATGAAGGTGCTGACCATGCAGCTGAATTCCATCACTATCATGGATTTTATCGCCTACGGCGGCGCGGCACTGGGTATCATCATGGCCGCTACACAATATCGGGCAGGGCATGTCAGCCTAGCGGGCTGCCTGCTCATTATTCTGCTTGGCGCGGATTTCTTTCTGCCCATGCGCCAGCTTGGTTCCTATTTCCACATCGCCATGAACGGCATGGCGGCCAGTGACAAGATCTTTCGCCTGCTGGATTTGCCGGAAGCTGAGCAAAAAACTGCAGAACGAATGGAAACACCCTCTCACATCGCGAAGGGCGAACCTCCGGCGGATGGAACGATTGTCCTGCGGGAGCTTCGATTTTCTTATCACACAGAATCAGCCGTTCCTGCCGCGAAGGATGAAAGTGACAAAGCATCCGTTTACGCCGCGAAGGATGAACGTGACAATGCATCCGTTTACGCCGCGAAGAATCCGACTGACCGATCGGCAGATGCTACTATTACTAACGACACACAGGATCATACATCGGATCGGGAAGTCCTGCATGGGGTTAACATGGAATTCCCAAGCGGAAGCTTTATCTCCATCGTGGGAGAATCCGGCTGCGGCAAATCTACGATTGCCTCCATCCTGATGGGGCGGAACCGCAATTATCAGGGCAGCGTCACCATTCGTAAAGGAATATCCGACGAGGGCGAACCTGGTATGGAGTTACGGGAAATCAGGGAAGCAAATCTGATGGAAAGCATTACCTACGTCAGTCACCAGAGCTATCTTTTCAAAGGCACCATCCGTGACAATCTTCTGATGGGCGACCCGGATGCCAGTGATGAAAGACTGTGGGAAGTCCTTGAGCAGGTAAAGCTGGCAGATTTTCTGAGAGGAAATGCATCATCTGCGCAGGCAGATCCTGCAAGCAAGAGGCCCACGAAAACAGAAAACACGGCAGACGGTCTGGATATCCGCCTGACTGAACAGGGCGGCAATCTCTCCGGCGGACAGCGGCAGCGGCTTGCGCTGGCACGGGCGCTGCTTCATGACAGTCCGATTTATATTTTCGACGAGGCCACTTCCAATATCGATGTGGAAAGTGAAAACGACATTATGGCACAGATTCATGCCCTGGCGAAGCGAAAAACGGTAATCTTAATCTCTCACCGCCTGGCGAACGTGACGAATTCTGACCGCATTTATGTGATGGATGCCGGAGTTGTCGTTGAGGAAGGGAAACACGAAGCGCTTCTTGCAAAGGATTGCTGCTATGCCGCACTCTGGAGGGCACAGCAAAGTCTGGAAAAATATGGAACCGCCTATGAAAATACGCTTCGCGAAGAAAATATCCCGCGCGAAGTGGGGAATGCCCCCCGGCAAGAACAAACCAGCGGTAAGGATGGTGAATAACATGAATAACAAAGCCTTAAATAACGGTACTTCAAATAGGAAAGCTCTGAAAAAGAGAAGCGGTTTTACCGTGATGCTGCGGCTGATCGGCCTGGTGAAGCCGCTGACAGGATATATGATCCTGGCCATCTGTATGGGACTGGCGGGTCACTTATGCGCCACTTTCATTACGGTATTCGGCGGCTATGCCGTTCTGAATCTGCTGGGAATGGATACGCCGTTCCCGCTCGGCACGGTTTTTGCCTGCGTGATTCTGTTTGCCGTCCTGCGGGCGGGACTGCGTTACGGGGAACAGGCCTGCAACCATTTTATTGCATTCAAGCTGCTGGCACTGATCCGTGATAAGGTGTTCCGCGCACTGCGGAAGCTCTGCCCGGCCAAGCTGGAAGGGCGAGACAGAGGTGACCTGATCTCCGTCATCACTTCAGATATCGAGCTTCTGGAAGTCTTCTACGCCCATACCATCTCCCCGGCAGTTATCGCGTTTTTGTACACAGTAGTTCTATGTTTATTTATCGGCTCTTTCCACTGGATGCTTGGACTGCTGGCGCTGGCTGCATATCTGGTGGTCGGCATTGTCATTCCGCTGGCTGCCTCCCGCTTAAGCGGAGATACGGGGCTTAAGTTCCGCACAAAATCCGGCGAGCTTTCCAGCTTCGTACTGGAAAGTATGCGCGGGCTTACTGAAACCATCCAGTATCATCAGGGCAGCAAACGCCTGGCAGAAATGAACGCACAGACAGACGCTCTCTCAAAAGATGAGGAACGGATGAAACGAAACCAGGGGATGAACAGTGCCGTGACAAATACCGTCATCCTGCTGTTTGACTGCGCGATGCTTTTTACTTCTTCTTTCCTCTTCTGTCAGGGACAGATATCTTTCGTCGGAGTGTTAATCCCCACCATTGCACTGTTTTCCTCCTTCGGACCGGCAGTCGCACTGGCTGCTCTTGGCAGCACCCTGCAAAACACATTTGCGGCAGGCAACCGGGTGTTGGACATTCTGGAAGAATCTCCGGTTACAGAGGAGATTTCCGGCCAGCCGGAAGTTCGTTTTCACGGAGCATCCGCTGAGCACGTAACCTTTTCCTATGGGGACACGCAAAAACCTTCTCATTCCGTAACAGATAAGACCTCCATGAAAAAACCAGCGCGGGCAATGGAAGCTTCATCCGAGATCATTTTACAGGATGTTTCCGTCGATTTCCCGGAGCATCAGATCATCGGGATCACCGGAAAAAGCGGTAGCGGGAAATCTACCCTGCTGAAGCTGCTGATGCGCTTCTGGACGGTAAATCAGGGAAAGATTGCGATTTCCGGCACCTCCGTGGAGCAGATGAATACGGCAGACCTTCGCAGCATGGAAAGCTTCGTCACACAGGAGACGCATCTTTTCCACGACAGCATCCGCAACAATCTGCGGATTGCCAGGTTGGACGCTACCGATGAGGAAATTGAGGCCGCCTGCAAAAAAGCATCCGTCCATGATTTCATTATGACCCTTCCCCAGGGATATGATACCCCCGTGGGCGAACTGGGCAGCACCCTCTCCGGAGGGGAACGGCAGCGGCTGGGGCTTGCGCGGGCATTTCTGCATGACGCACCATTCTTATTGCTGGACGAACCCACCAGCAACCTCGACAGTCTGAATGAGGCTGTCATCCTGCGGTCACTGAAAGAAGAACAGGAAGGCAAGACCATCGTACTGGTCTCCCACCGGCAATCCACCATGCGGATCGCCGATAGAACATATTCTGTAGAACATGGGCGGGTGAGCTAACCGTCATGTTACTAACAAATCTGTCATGCTCTTCATGCTGATCAGAATTGTGGATGTGTTATGCAGCAGCGCCGACGTAGCGGGCGGAAGAATCCCCATCACCCCCAACAGGATCAGCATCGCATTGAAGCTGATGATCTGCCGGTAATTAGTGTCGATCCGTTTCATAAGCGCGTCGCTGATGCGTTTCAAAGTCACCAGCGCCCAGAGATCGTCCGCAGAGATGGTAATGTCGGCGACCTCCCGCGCGATGGCGGCGCCATCCGCGATTGCGATACCCACGTCCGCTTCCGACAACGCCGGAGAATCATTGATACCGTCCCCGACCATGATCACATGACGGCCATTTCTATGCTCTTCCTGGATAAATTTCGCCTTGTCCTCCGGCAGCACTTCCGCAAAATATTCATCTACCCCAATCTGTGCTGCCACCGCTTTCGCTGTTCGCTCGCTGTCGCCGGTCATCATAACTGCCTTTCTGATCCCCAGCTCTTTCAGTTCACGGATCCCCTCCGGTGCTTCAGACCGAATCGGATCTTCGATACAGATGACTGCCGAAAGTATGCCCGAAATTGCCAGATAAAGCTGGGAATACTCTGCCGGAAGCGCGCGGAATTTCTCCAGTTCTTCCTCTGGAACGACACATTTCTCATCTTCAAAAACAAAATGATAGCTGCCGATTACCACTTTTTGTCCGTCTACCATGCTGGAAATCCCATGGGCAACCACATATTGCACCTTTGTATGGTGTTCCTCGTGATTCAGCCCCTTTTCCATGGCCGCTTTCACCACCGCGTTTGCCATGGAATGCGGGTAGTGTTCCTCCAGGCAGGCTGCCAGCCGCAGCATCTCATCTGCCTGCTGTCCGTGGAATGGAACCACCTGCGCCACCGTAGGCTCGGCGTGCGTCAGTGTTCCGGTCTTATCAAATACAATGGTATCTGCCATAGATACCGCTTCCAGGAATTTTCCACCTTTAACAGTAATCTGATGTGTGCCGCTCTCCCTCATGGCGGAAAGCACTGCCAGAGGCATGGAAAGCTTAAGCGCGCAGGAAAAATCAACCATCAGCACTGAGACCGCTTTCGTCACGTTTCGGGTCAGCAGATAGGTCAATGCGGTTCCGCCGAGGCTGTACGGCACCAGACGGTCCGCCAGATGCGCCGCTCTTGCTTCCGTTGCGGATTTCAGCTTTTCGGATTCCTCGATCATGCGCACAATTTTGTCATATTGCGCACTGCCCATGGCCTTCTCCACACGGATCACGCATTCACCTTCCTCGACCACCGTACCGGCATAAGCAAGACTGCCTTCCCGCTTTCGGACAGGCATGGATTCCCCGGTAATGGAAGCCTGATTGACCAGACACTCGCCGCCGGTCACCCTGCCATCCAGCGGTATGACGCCGCCCATCCGCACGATGATACAGTCACCTGCCCTGACATCGGATACGGGAACCAAAATTTCCTGTAACTTTGCTTCTGATGGCTCATCGTTTGCATGCTCATGACCTGAAAGCCCGCCCTCTGAAGACTGACCGTCCAAATGACAGCTATTTGACGACTGACCATCCAAATGGCAGTTATTTAAAAATTGATCATTTGAACGACCGTCGTTTGAAATCGTTCCGCAAGGGGAAAGTTTTTCCTGCGGGCGCGGTGCTTCCACCCGCATCCAGACCCTGTCCGTCCGCAGGGACATCGTCCGCGCCAGGTCGTCGACCGATTTTTTATGCGTCCAGTCCTCCAGAATTTCTCCGATATTCAAAAGGAACATGACCGAAGACGCAGTGGCAAAATCACCTCTTGCCAGTGATACGGCAATCGCTGTCGCATCCAGCGTCTCGACCTGCATTCTTCCGCTCAGAAGCGCACGAACGCCCTGACAGATGTACTTCACAGATTTTACCGCAGCAATGACTGCCTGCAATGAGGCCGGGAGAAAAAGCTTCGTCGCGGCTCTCCGCAAAATCATGAAGGTGAGCCGGTCTTCAAACTGTCGGCTCAGCTCGCGGCCGGTCTTTTCCGGTGCCAGCGTTTCCGCCTTCTCATAGCTGAATCTTCTGAGTGCCGTTATAATTTTCGTCCGGTCACATGCAAAAAAGATGACCGCATCCCCGGTACGGTCATAAACTTTCACATCGGTCACGCCCTCTGTCGCGCGCAGATAATATTCCAGTATGTCTGCCTGCCGCAGGGTCATGCCATTTCGTATGGCCGTACTGCCATGCAATCTCTGATTGTGAATGCGGACATCCTCGTTCTCTGGACGAGATGTCCGTTGATCACAGCGAGGAGCTGCTATCATATGAACCCGCAGCCTGCCTTTTGATTCATGTAAGATCCTGCATCTCATAATTTATACCGCCGCAGCCTCCGGATTCACTCCATCAGTTGCATCCGCCTCATCGGAAATATCCGCTATATCCTCCGCACCCGATTCCGCCGCACGCTTTTCATTCATTGCTTTTGCATCTGCCAGAATGTCGTCCGCGTTCTCCCGGATTGTCGTTGCGGTCGT
>JAJQHZ010000134.1 GCA_021199475.1 Lachnospiraceae bacterium | reverse complement strand
CTCCTTTATTTTACTACCAATTACACAGGTTGAAAACCCCTCGGAACAATCTTTTTTGCCATGAGGTTGAATCCAGACGGGTGATTTTGTCCGACTTTATCTGTTTTGGGTGTCAATTAAACATGATGTAAATAATTATTAATAAGAATACCACAATTACATTTGTGAGTCAATACATAAAAATTAACAAAAACATATAAAATTATAGCAGTGATATTTGTGATGTAAATTAATAAAAAGAATGCTTCAATAAGTTTGAAGGATGCCAGAAAAATTCGGCAGGGGGCATTTTTGCTTCGAGGAAGCCTGACTCTGGACAGTAGTATTCATGTAGAGGTGGGTGATATCGTTGCATTTTATGATGGCAGCATCGATGATGACGAAGAAAGTATTTTATCTTGGATCCGTCATTTGCCCGCCGAGGCAGCGGAAACCATCACAGGGATGCCGCAGCACGAAAACAGAAGCTGCGCAAAACGCAAAGACAGTTTGACGCGTAGAATGTAATACGCAGAAATAATACAAAAATGAACGCACGGGGAACGGTCCCCGTGCGTTTTCCGTTGAACTTTTTGTGAGAAATCTCTGGCAACCGATATCAGGTAGCCACTTTCATTTCTCAAGCCCGCGTCGAAGGAGTTTTAGTTCATTCTCAGGGCTGGATTTTTTACAATCCAAATGACAGAACCGAAAAATTGTGCTATTATTAATTGAATGTTGAAGTCGCGCAGATGCGTGAAAAAGGAATAAGGATCAGGAATTAAGGGAGCAGAAAAGTGGAAGAAGAATCATGGCATATCCCGATGCCGCTTCTTGGCAGCGCGTTTCCGGTTGGGAACTGCAGGAAGTATGTGGAAGGATTTCAAAATGAGGGAGACCGGGCGATCGCGCTCGGAGAGTATTATTATTTTACGGGGAAGGCGGAGATGGCGGCCCGGACGGTGGAGCCGTATCTGGACAGCAAAGAGATGGCGCATGCGATGTCTGCGGCGCTGATTTGTACGTTTGCGAATCTTTCGCGCGGGCATATTCACCTCGCGCAGTTTGCGATGAAAGAGGTTTCGAAGGACTTGCCGGCACTTGGCAGGGAGGATGCGCCTGCAGAATCCCGCGCGATGGCCGCTATGATTTCTACGGCGTCTGCCGTGCTGCTGCATCTGCCGATTTCGGCGGAGCTGCCGCTGGAGGAGTATATTCGATATCTGCCGACGGGGCAGCAGCTCTGGGCGTGGTATCTTCTGGCGCACAAGGCATATCTGGCGGAGAATTATGAGCGGTCTCTGGCAATCGTGGATATGGCGCTTTCCATGTACCGGGAGATTTATCCGATTGCGGCGATCTACAATCATCTGGTCGCGGTGATGGATCTGATGAGCCTGAAACGGCCGGAGGCGGCGAAGGTGCATTTTCGGGAGGCGTGGGAGCTGGCGAAGCCGGATGATCTGATTCAGCCGTTTGCCGAGCATCATGGTTTGCTGCAGGGTATGGTTGAGATTTTTTTCAAAAAGGCTGAGCCGGAGGAATACCGGCGCATTACGGAGATTACCTATACGTTCAGCTCCGGATGGAGGAAGCTGCACGGTCTGCAGACGTCGAAAAATGTCGCGGATAATCTGACGACGACGGAGTTTACGGTGGCTATGCTGTACAACCGCGGCTGGACGAAGAAGGAAATCGCTTCCCATCTGGAGATTTCGGTTTCCGCGGTAAAAAAGCATGTGGAAATTATTTATGAAAAGCTCAATATTACAGACAAAAAGCAGCTTAAGGAATTCATGCTCCAGTGACGGGGAAAGGCTGTATGGCAGCCTGACTGCGATTCGCGGGAAGGCGGAACGCAGCCGGAACGGTCGCCTGATACACGGGCAGAAGCATTGGCAAATACGCATCATGGCGGGGTTTTTTTTTGCTGCGATGGCGGTTTTGGCAGGCCCGGTGCCGGGCGAAGCGGCCGGGATAGAGAGGGAAGTGTCCGAAGATGGGACTTCAGCGGGAACAATAGATGAAATAATGGAGCCGCAGAGGAAGAAGGCAGTGAGCGCGACTTCGGCGGAAACGATAAGTGAAACATTGGAGCCGCAGAGGAAGGAGGCAGTGAGCACGACTTCGGCGGAAACGGATTCGGACCGGGTGGTGGTCTGTATTCTGGATTCCGGGTATACGGCACAGGAGGCAACCGCCGGGGAAATCCGCGGATGGAATTACCTGGAGGATTCGGCTGATTTTTCCGATGAGCAGGGACATGGCACGGACATCTGCACTCTGGTGGCTGAGAACGCGCCGGACGCGGAGCTGATCATGCTGAAATGCTTTGAAGGAGAGACGGTATCAGACGGGGAGGCGATTGCGGCGGCTCTGTACGCTGCGGTGGACGACTATCAGGCCGATGTGATTAATATGAGCTGGACGATCGGCGAAGCGGATGAGGAGCTGTATGAGGCGATTTGTTATGCCTCGGAGCAGGGCGCGGTGCTGGTCGCCTCTGCAGGGAACCTCAGCCTGGCGACCGGTATCGGGTCGGAGGTTTATCCGGCCTTGTGGGATGAGGTGATCGGTGTCGGCGGCGTGGATCTGGATGAGGACGGCAGCCCAGTATCCAGTCTCTGGTATCTTTCTGGTGAGGCGGTCTACATCTGCGCCCGCGGGGATTATGGAGAGGGCAAAGGCAGCTCATACGCGGCGGCGCGCATATCCGGCATGGCGGCATCCTGGCTGGCAGAGCACCCGGACGCGGACGCAGATGCGGTGCGTCAGATGCTCCGGGATTGTGCGCAGGATGTCGGTGAGGAGGGGTATGACACCACCTATGGCTGGGGATATGTTGCGACAGAAGGGCAGGATTCGATAAAATCCTGATTCTGGTTTAGTGAAAGAGTGAACTGCGCATTCATCGAAAGCGAATGGGATTGCGGCCATATTTTTTCAGGTGAGGTTCGCAATGCGGGTATACCGGTTTCGATAAAGAAAGAATTCTCAAAAAGTTCTCTGTGGTTGTTGAAACACAGGAGCTTTTTTATTATAATACGAATGAATTTGAAAGGGATAGATAGAAGTCCTGTATCTGAAAAACGATGGAGAACGAAAAGGAATAGGTTTTGCATCTGAAATACGATGCAGGACGGAATGGAATAGGTCCTGTACCTGAAAAACGAAGCAGGACAGGGAATAGGTCCTGTACCTGAAAAACGAAGCAGGACAGGGAATAGGTTCTGCACCTGAAAAATGAGGCAGGACAGGAAAGGGAGGATTATGATGAAATTACCAGATCTTCAGACACTGCAGCAAATCTATGGGGAGACGGAGCACAGCCTGGCGCGTTATCAGTCGCTGGCGGAAAATTACAGACGCTATTTTGCCTCCGGCGCCGGGCCGGCTGCAGGGGCATGGAAGACAGGATTGACCGGATCGGACACATCAAAGACCGGCGCAGCCGGGGAGGACGCGGGGAAAGCCCCGGAATGTGAAATGGAATTTTTTACGGCGCCGGGCCGGACCGAGATCGTCGGGAACCATACGGAC
This sequence comes from Lachnospiraceae bacterium, assembly GCA_021199475.1. Classification (GTDB taxonomy): domain Bacteria; phylum Bacillota; class Clostridia; order Lachnospirales; family Lachnospiraceae; genus Choladousia. The sequence continues at coordinate 2,994 of JAJQHZ010000134.1, read as the reverse complement.
CACAACGGAGGCAGGATTCTCGCGGGCAGCATCAGTCTGGACACCATCGGCGCTGCGTATCCGAATGGAACCGACGTCATTACGATCGTGAGCGAGGGCTACCGCGATAAGGTGATCGTGGATCTGACGAAACTGGACAAGGTTCCGAAGAATAAAGGAACCTACTCGCTGGTGGCGGGAATGGCGATGGCCGCGCGGAAGATGGGATTTTCTGTGTCCGGCTTCAATGCATATGTGTCGACGGAAGTGATTTCGGCGGCGGGTGTGAGCTCGTCCGCTTCGTTTGAAATGCTTATCTGTGCGATTATGAATTACTTTTTCAACGACGGACGGATGCAGTATATTGATTACGCGCGGATTGGCCAGTATGCGGAAAATCATTTCTGGGACAAGGCATCCGGCCTGATGGACCAGATGGCGTGCGCCGTCGGCGGTACAATTTTGCTGGACTTTTCAAAGATCGCGGCTCTGCCGCAGTCGGCTGTCATCCGCGATGAGGACATCTGCAAGCGGGTCGAGTTCTCGTTCTCAGAGCTGGGTTACGACCTCGTGATCGTAAACACCGGCAAAGGGCATGCGGACTTAAGTGACGAGTATTCCAGTGTACCGTATGAGATGAAGGAGGCGGCCGACGCGGTTGGCGCAAAGCTGCTCTGCGAGACGGACGAGGAGACTGTCCTTCATAATCTTTCCGCGATTGATAACGATCGGGCCATCCTGCGGGCGCTGCATTTCTTTGAGGAAAACAAGCGCGTAGACGCGGCCTATCAGGCGAGTCTGGATCGCGACGAGGCGGCGCTTTTGAAGGCAATCGATGAGTCCGGACGCTCTTCGTGGGAATGGCTGCAGAACTGCTATTCCATCCGCAATTATAAAGAGCAGAAAGTGACGCTGACGCTCGCCCTGACCCGGCTGTTTCTCAACCGGACCGGCAGAGGCGTCTGCCGCGTGCACGGCGGCGGATTCGCGGGCGTCATCGCCTGTGTGCTGCCGCAGGAGGAGACCGCGGACTATGTGGACTACATCGCGCAGTACGTCGGCAAAGAAAATGTGTACCCGATGAACATCCGCACCTTCGGGGCAGGGCATGTGGAGAGCCGCGCCAATTGAAGTCGTGCTGAAGCACGAGGGGCGCAGCCTGCGGTTCCGTTCTCGATTTGCAATGCAAATCGGAACATATCCTGCATCTGAAAAGCGATGCAGGACAGGATGTGGAGAGCCGCATTAACTAAAGTAAGAAAAACGTTCAAAAGGAGGACACCAAAATGGATATCGAATTATTGAGAAAAGACATGGTGACAGCGATGAAGGCGAAGGATAAGCCACGCAAGGAAGCGATTTCTTCCCTGATATCAGCGGTGAAGAAGGTCGCGATTGACGAGGGCTGCCGGGACGACATTCCGGAGGAGATGGTGAATCGCGTCATCCTCAAGGAGATGAAGACGGTAAAGGAGCAGATCGACACCTGCCCGGAGTCGCGCGCGGATCTGAAGGCGGAGTACCAGTTCCGTTATGATGTGATCTCGGAATACGCGCCGAAGCTGCTGTCAGCGGACGAGGTAAAGACGATTTTGCAGGAAAAGTTTGCAGAGGTGCTGGCAACGAAGAACAAAGGCCAGATTATGAAGACCGTGATGGGCGAGCTGAAGGGGAAAGCGGACGGCAAGGTCATCAATCAGGTCGTGGCCGAACTGTGCCAGTAAGGGGAATATTGCGCAGGATGATAATCCATTTTCGCAGCGAATCTTATTGTTGTGAAACGGATGATACAAAGATTTAAGAAAAACAGAACAGGAGTATGTATTTATCATGGAACAATCGAAAGTATATTTTACAGATCTGCGCGCCAGCGACGGCGACAACCTTCTGGACAAGCTGCAGCGGCTGATCCGGAAGGCGGGCATTGGTCAGATTGATTTCACAGATCAGTATGTTGCAATCAAAATGCATTTCGGGGAGCCGGGCAACCTCGCGTTCCTGCGCCCGAACTACGCGAAGGCGGTGGCGGATGTCGTGAAGGAGCTCGGCGGGAAGCCGTTCCTGACCGACTGCAACACGCTCTATGTCGGCGGGCGGAAAAATGCTCTGGATCATATCGACTCTGCCTACAGCAACGGATTTGTACCGTATGTGACCGGCTGCCAGATCCTGATCGCGGACGGTCTGAAGGGCACCGATGAAGAGCTGGTGCCGGTGAAAAACGGCGAATACGTCAAGGAAGCAAAAATCGGCCGTGCCGTGATGGATGCGGATATTTTCATTTCCCTGACGCATTTCAAGGGGCATGAGGCCGCAGGCTTTGGCGGTACGCTGAAAAACATTGGTATGGGCTGCGGCTCCCGCGCCGGAAAAATGGAAATGCACAGCGCCGGAAAGCCTCATGTAGACCAGAGCCGCTGCATCGGCTGCGGCAAATGCTCCCGGATCTGCGCACATGGCGCGGCGGTCGTGACGGATAAAAAAGCTTCCATCGACCACAGCAAATGTGTCGGCTGCGGCCGCTGCATCGGCGTCTGTCCGAAAGACGCAGTGAAGGCTGCGAGCGATGAAGCGAACGATATCCTGAACTGCAAAATCGCAGAGTACGCGCAGGCAGTCTGTCAGGATCGCCCGTGCTTCCACATCAGCCTCGTGATGGATGTCACGCCGAACTGCGACTGCCACGCTGAGAACGACGCAGCCATCGTACCGGATGTCGGAATGTTTGCGTCTTTCGATCCCGTAGCGCTCGACCTGGCCTGCGCCGACGCAGTCAACGCACAGCCGCCGCTGCGCAACAGCGTGCTTGGGGAATCCTATGAGCAGCATACGCACGAGCACCGTGACCATTTTGGCCGTGTCGCACCGGAGACCAACTGGAAGTCCTCCATCGAACACGCCGTAAAAATCGGGCTTGGGAGAGCAGAGTACGAGCTGGTCACGGTGAAGTAACGATTTATTATAAAAGGAGCCTTTCAAACATCAGCCCGCGCAGCGAGTAGGGGACGAGCCCCC
>JAJQHZ010000016.1 GCA_021199475.1 Lachnospiraceae bacterium | reverse complement strand
CTAAATCAAGGCTTTGCGGCGATTTGAATTCAGTTTAACTGTCGAAGACCCGGGCGATTTTTCTGTGATTTTCACACATTTTTTCCAAATCAGAAATAATCATTTCATTAATTTTCCATGACAAATATTTTTCAGTATGTTACAATCTTGTTAAATCGTTTGTAGTCGCTTTGTAATATTTTCTAAAAATATCATTCTCCGGGATAAGAATATGTCATTTGAAAGTCCCGAACCGGCATCCCCTTTTGCCGCATACGCTGACTCTTTTGAGCGGTAAAGAACAGGATACCACAATTTTTCAAGAAAGGACCACGCATATGGATATTGAGTTTCTCCGTGAATTTATGGTTTTAAGCAAGACCTGCAGCTATCAGGAGGCGAGTGAAAAGCTCTACATCACCAATTCAACGCTGTCGAAGCACATACAGAAAATGGAGACCGAGTTGGGGTATTCGCTGTTCGAGCGCTCCACGCGTAAGGTGATGCTGACAGATGTAGGAAAGGTCCTGAAAAAAAATTGTGAGCAGATTCTGGCACTTTATGATGATGCACTGATTCAGATGAATATGGAAGCCTCCAAAGCTTCCAATACGCTGTCTGTTGCGTTTTCAAGTGCCATGTCCCGCTACGGCATTCTCGACCTTGTCCTGAATTTCAAAAAGGAACATCCAGATATCAGCATCCAGATCAGCGAAATTTCTGATTCGCCTCAGTACATTACATTTATTAATAAAAAAGCAGATTTCATTTTCGCGAGTAATCTCAGCCAGTTTTCCGGGGATGTTCAATCGCTGCCATTAGCCCGTGAAGAGCTTGTTCTTTTCACATCCACGGACGCTCCTCACGCCGGAAACGAGAAAATTGAGCTGTCTGTGCTTGAAAATGAGGAATTGATCCTTCCAGAACGCGCCTTTTTGCAGGATCTCTTTTTTGGTGAATGCACAAAAGCAGGCTTTATACCCAACGTAAAGCTGTACACCAAAATCCCGCAGACCGCTTTCCAGCTTGCAGAAAATAATTACGCCTGCGCGATATATCCCCGCAGCTACCTGAATGAATACAATCGCAGAGACAAGCTTTGTACCGTTTCATTTTCTCCGCCAATCACGTTTGATGTGTATATGCTGTATATGAAAAAGAAGCCTCTGTCCTCGATTGGAGAACTATTTAATGACTATGTAAAAGAACACACGCACTATCCAGAGCTTCTGTGAGAAGAGCCCCGTTTCGTTCCCGAAAGGAAAGGAAGCGGGGCTCAAAAATTATTCCCGCTCATCTGTATAATCTGTTTTATTCTGGCAATCCTATCAGTAATCCAAATGTTCCGCATTCCATTCCATACGGAACAAAAATGAAAGGATAAGGTGAATAAAATGAATAGACGGACCTGGAAGGATTTTCTCACAAACCGCAGTACCATCTGGACTCTGAGTCTGTTCCTGGTCGGCGCCATCGTTCTCGGCGGCATGGCCGCGGTAACCAATTCAAGAGACAACCATTCTACACAGTCTGAGACCGAGCTCGGGCAGATCGCTTACCTGGAAGAAGACCGAAACGAAGAAAACGAAGAGGGCAGCATTCTGGCGGATGAAGGCAGCGCCTCTGACGCGGACAACCTGGCTGCAGCTGACGAAGAAGCCGCCAGTGCATCCTCCTCTCGGACGGAGGATTCCGCAAATACCAATGATTCTCTGACCGGCGGAACCGGTGATTCCGCTGATGCCGACAGCTCCCTGACCGGCGGGACCGGTGATTCCACAGATACCGACAGCTCCCTGACTGGCGGAACTGGTGATTCCACAGATGCCGACAGTTCTCTGACTGGCGGAACCAACGATTCCGCAAATGAAAACAGCGGCGCGAATGCCACCGGCGAAGATGCCACCACAGACATGAGGGCTTCCGATTCGGGCAATGCCGAAGCTGCAAATGCCTCTGGCACAGTATCTTCTGACATTTCTGACCAGACCGCCTCCGATACCTTGGGTGAGGATGATTCATCCGATTCCATTGCCTCTGCCGCAGATGCCTCTGACACGGAAGAAGCCGCTTCTTCCTCCATCCTCTCCGAGCAGGCACTGCTGGAAGCCGGGGTTAGCTTTACCGACAGTCAGTCCATCCTCTGGCCCTGCGCCGGAACCGTCGTCATCGACTACAGCATGGATAAAAGCGTGTATTTTTCCACTCTGAACCAGTATAAATACAATCCTGCCCTGATTATCAGCAGCGACAGCGGCAATCAGGTGCTCGCCTCCGCGAAGGGAATTGTCGAATCCATCGCCATTGACGAGGAAACCGGCACCACACTCGTATTAAACATCGGAAACGGCTACAAACTTACCTACGGACAGCTCATGGAGCCCGCCGTCTCCGAGGGCGACACCGTGGAAGCCGGAGACCTGCTCGCCTACATCAGCGAGCCTACCAAATATTACAGCACCGAAGGCAGCAACCTGTACTTCGCCATGACAAAGGACGGCGAACCCGTTGACCCGGTACTATACCTTGAATAACCAGTTTCGAGCAGCATCAAAACAGAAGGATAGACCATGCGGATTTATCCGCAATGGGATATACTTCTGTTTTGGGATGGGCGGAACGCCCATCAGCCACAGACATATGACGCGTAAGCGGCATATAGCCTGCTCAGCAGGCGGTCTGCGGCATGATGCTCGAAATTAAAGTATATAGCAGCATCAAAACAGAAATGCAATCTTTCCCCTGCACAAAAGCGTCCAGAAGGAATATATTAAGTATATGTTACTACTTGCAGCCGGTTCCTCACATGATATGTCCATATTCGCGGAGCGGATATGGACGAAGGCAATGTTCCGATTTGCGCAGCAAATCGAGAACGACACCGAGTCTTTATTGCGCAGCTCACATTCTTTATCTCCTCGATTTGGGAGTAACGATTCAAAGTAGTCTGCTGTTCTGAATCGTTACATTTGTGATATACCTTTCATCGGCTGCTTCAGATATGAAAAACGGGATGGAGCGCTCCATCCCTTTACATATTCACAGCTTCTTTTTCCGCATCAATCAATTCATGCTCTTTTCGTGTGCTTTTCCCTGATTCTACGTCAGAAATCGCTTTCCGAAGTCGTGCCATGTTTTCATCACTGTAAAACGGATCAGCAGAAACATCATATGGTGGTACGCTTCTCTTACGTCTCATCTTCAATAATTTCCACCTCCATACGCACCTGTTCCTTCACCTGTTCATCAATATCAATCCGCGAGAGGGTTCCGCGCTGAATTCCCTGGTCAGCAGCCAGCACAAATTTCACCTCGACCTGCTTCCCGATCCGGTCCGCGATCAGCTGCTCCAGCTCCGCTTTGTGTTCGGAGCTGTTCAGGTAACGTTCCGCCAGAAAGTCAGAAAAAACCACATAGAGTCTTTCATCACTCTCATCCTGTGAATTGTAGTTTGGAACAGCAGAAGCAAGCGCAGCACGGAAGGGCATCGCGGCTCCTCCGATGATGCTTTTCCACATTTCACAGACCTTTTTCAGATCCTCCGGTACCGCCCTGGGCAAAGCCGCAGCAGACGGACCAGCTGCGCCCACAGAAGCACTCATCGAACCTGACGCCTCGTATCTGCCATCCGGTTCGCCAACCTGATCAGCCGTCCCGTATGCACCGCCCGCCTGCCCCGGCACTCCATACATGCCTCCCGGGGCTCCCGCAGCGCCTGGCATCCCATACGCGCCTCCCGGGGCTCCCATCGCGCCTGACATCCCGTACGCGCCTCCCGGGGCTCCCGCAGCACCTGGCATCCCGTACGCGCCTCCCGCACCTGCCTGCGCCGCGTACACGGCACCCTGCTCCATGGCGCGCTCCAGCTTCCGGACACGCTCCAGCAGGGACAGCTCGTCGCTCTCCGTTTCCGGCTTACACAGCTTGATCAGCGCCATCTCCACCAGTACCCGCTTGTTCGTCGCATTGCGGATGGCGTTCGCCAACTCGGAAAATATGCGGATATAGCGAATCAGCGTATCGCTGCGGACCATCGCCGCCTCCTCGCGCAGCTGCACCAGATTCTCGCTGGAGACGTCCAGCACCTCCTCCATGTCGTCCGAGGACTTCAGCAGCATCAGATTCCGCAGATACCAGGTAAAATCATTGACAAACTGCGTCAGATCGCTGCCTTCCATAATCAGCCGTTCCAGCGTCCGGATGGTACCGGCGACCTCGCCGCGCAGGATTTTGCGCAGGAGATTACTAAATACGTCCGTATCTACCGCGCCGAGCACCTCCAGGACACGGTCGTAGGTCAGCTTTTCCCCCAGATAAAACGAAATACACTGATCCAGCAGGCTCAGGGAATCACGCATCGACCCGTCGCCCTTTCTCGCGATATAGCGCAGCGCCTTCTCCTCCGCCTCTACCTGCTCCGCATCGGTCAGCTCGGTAAGCCTGGCCAGGATCGTGTCCTGTGAAATCCGGCGGAAATCATACCGCTGGCACCGGGAAAGGATCGTGACCGGAATCTTATGCGCCTCGGTTGTCGCCAGAATAAAAATCACATAGGACGGCGGCTCCTCCAGCGTTTTCAGCAGCGCGTTAAACGCGCCGGTCGAGAGCATATGGACCTCATCGATGATGTAAACCTTATACCGTCCTTCAGCCGGCGAATACGCGACCTCCTCCCGGATCTCGCGGATGTTATCCACACCGTTGTTGGACGCCGCGTCGATCTCAATCACATTCATCGACGTGCCCGCCGCAATCGCGCGGCAGGAGGCACACTCCCCGCACGGGCTGCCATCCACCGGGTGCTCGCAGTTCACCGCCTTCGCGAAAATCTTGGCCACCGAGGTCTTTCCGGTCCCTCTCGTGCCGCAGAACAGATAGGCGTGTCCGATCCGATCCGCCTTAATCTGATTTTTCATCGTCTTTACAATCGGATCCTGCCCCTTCACCTCATCAAATGTGGACGGGCGGAACTTCCGGTACAAAGCTGTGTAGCTCATATCTGAAACCCTTTCCTGAACCAGATAAATCAAATCACAAATTTACCATCCCATAAAAATCATTCGAAATCCTTTATTAACGCCAATCCGAATAAACCGAATCCCAAATTATGTCAAACTGCCCGGAGAATTACACGTAAGGAACTGTCGCAAAATAACATGCCCAGATTGTGCCGGATAGCGTGTGAAGCACAGGTCATAAAAACGTAGGCGCAGCGAGCTGCGTCGAGGCTTTTATGACCTGCGATTCGCGCGTTAGGCGGTGCAAGATGGGTAAGTTATTTCGCGACAGTTCCTAAGCGCCTAAAATCAAAGCCCCCTGCTGTCTTTCAGGCAGGGAGCCTTGTCATTTTGTCTTTCTCCAGGTTTCCATCTCTGACAAAACGGTACCTCTGACTCATCCGGCTCGCCTCTGCACAGCGGCACAGACCATCCTGTTTCACTAATCCACCGGCCGCGCAATGCAAAAGCCGCCAATACAGTCAGCCTTTATCAGTCTCCGAAGCAGATATCCATCAGCTTCGCTTCCTGAATGATCTGGTCTTTCGGGGAAACGGTCTTCAGCTTGCCTGCCACATCTCCGAGCGGAACCTTCTTCATCTTGTCATTGACAATGCCGACCATGTAGCCATACTCATCGTGCAGGATCATATCCGCGCACTTCAGACCGATACGGGTAGAAAGAACACGGTCATACGGGCATGGGCTGCCGCCTCTCTGTGTATGACCCGGGATCGTGATGCGAACCTCCGGTCCGTTGGCCGCCTTGATCTCGTCCGCCAGCTCATGCGCCACAGAAGCATTGCCTCTCTTCTGAAGCTTCGCCGCGTACTCCTTCTTGCTCATCTTCGCGTCCTTCTTGGAAATCGCGCCCTCGGCAACCGCAATCACGGTAAAGCCCTTGCCGGCCTTCGTTCTCTTGTCAATCGCCGCCACGACCTTTTTGATATCATAAGGAATCTCAGGGATCAGGATGATGTCCGCGCCGCCCGCAAGACCTGCGTACAGCGTCAGCCAGCCTACCTTGTGACCCATAACCTCAACAATAAACACGCGGTTGTGGGAAGCCGCGGTCGTATGAATGCGGTCGATTGCGTCCGTCGCCACGTTCACTGCACTGTAGAAGCCGAACGTCATATCCGTGCCGTAGATATCATTGTCAATCGTCTTCGGCAGATGGATGATATTCAAACCTTCCTCGCGCAGCAGGTTCGCCGTCTTCTGCGTACCATTGCCGCCCAGAATCACGAGGCAGTCCAGGCGAAGCTTGTAATAATTCTGCTTCATCGCTTCTACCTTATTCAGCCCCTTCTCATCCGGCTCGCGCATAAGCTTGAACGGCTGTCTGGAAGAACCAAGGATCGTGCCGCCCTTCGTCAGGATACCGGAAAAATCCTTCGGGCCAAGAAGACGATAGTCTCCGTAAATCAGACCCTTGTATCCATTCATAAAGCCGTAAACCTCAAGCTCGTCCAGGTTGCTCGACAACCCCTTCACTACGCCACGCATTGTCGCGTTCAGCGCCTGGCAGTCACCGCCGCTTGTCAACAGACCAACTCGTTTCATTAGTTTCACATCCTTTTCTTAAATTTTCTACCAGTATACCGCAAAATCAAAAATGTCACAACCAGTTTATTCATTTTATTTTTTCTTTTCCCGCTGATAAGGCCAAAAGAACAGACAGGCAATCCGGAATTTTTATACGATAACTCCCGACTTTTTCGGACTAATTTGATGCGCTCTGACCCCGTT
>JAJQHZ010000106.1 GCA_021199475.1 Lachnospiraceae bacterium | reverse complement strand
TGATGGAAACTTTGGACATATGGGCAGATGTTCATCCGTCCATTGTGACGATCCCAATGATGTGGGATTACAAAATGCCTTACGGGATTATTTACGCAAAGCATCCGTCGGAAACCGTTGCTGCCTTTATCAATAAAATCAAAACCGAAATTCACGTTTAACGATGTCCTTTCCGGATCAGATGGTCAAAGAGATAAGATGATATGATACCAGAAAAGGCATATCCTGGCCTTCATTATGTTGAATTTCAATAACTCATGCTGTATAATGCGCTAAGATATGGAACGGAGATGCAGACTATGGAGTTGCGGGTATTAAAATATTTTCTGATGGTGGCGCGGGAAGAAAACATCACAAAAGCCGCCAGTCTTCTGCACATTACGCAGCCGACTTTATCCCGCCAGCTGATGCAGCTGGAAGAAGAACTGGGCGTTAAGCTGTTTCATCGTGGGAAATACAATGTCACGCTCACTGAAGATGGTATGCTCTTAAAGCGCCGCGCACAGGAGCTTGTGGAGCTGTCAGATAAAACGATTCAGGAGCTTTCTCACAAAGAGGATACACTTGCAGGAGAGATTACGATTGGCTGCGGAGAGACCAGAAATATGTCAGCCCTTGCGGATCAGATCGCTGTCTTTCAGACAGAGTACCCTCTGGTACGTTTTCATATCCACAGTTCAACGGCAGATGACATCAAGGAGCGGATTGAGCAGGGGCTGCTGGATATCGGGCTTTTAATGGAGCCTGTGGATGTCGGCAGGTATGAATTCCTTCGTATGCCATACAAAGAAAAATGGGGAATTCTCACCCGCAAAGATTCGGTGTTGGCCCAAAAGCAGGCAGTTACGCCAGAAGATCTGGCAGAGCCCCCATTGCTGTTTCCGCAGCGTGACCAGGTCAAAAATGAGATCGGCAACTGGTTCGGAGAGATTTACGAACAACTGAATATTGTCGCCACCTATAACCTGATTATCAACGCCGCAGCTATGGTTCGCAGCAAGGTAGGCATCGCGCTTTGCTTTGATTTTGGAGCGATATATGAAGACCTCTGTTTCATTCCATTGTCTCCCGAATTGGAAACAGGTGCTGTTCTTGTGTGGAAGAAAAGCCAGATGCTGGCTGCTGCGACATCTCAGTTTATCCATCAGGTTAAAAATACAATTTGAGCATTCCTGGCCATGTAATATAGGCATTGGACATTAAGCCTTGTCCCAAGTAAAATGTAGGTATCCCAAAAGGATGCCTGCATTTTTTTGTGGCAGTGACGGAAAGGAGGGAGTAGCCAAATGACGATTGATGAAGCAAGTGAACGCTACGGCATCCCGCTTGAGATTCTCCACGAATACGAAAGCTGGGGCCTTTGCGGGACTGTGAAGAAGGTCATGGGTGCGTGGCAGTATGATGATGAAGATATTGAGCGTCTGAGCATGATCATGACGCTGCACGATGTCGGTTTTGAGAATAGTGAGGTAGAAACCTATATGCAGCTGCTCTTAGAGGGAGAATCCACGAAGGAACAGCGGATGGCCATGCTGAACCGGCGGCGCAAAAGCGCACTGGATGAGATCCACTTCCGGGAAGCGCAGCTGGATCGTCTGGATTATCTGCGCCACAGCATCCGTTCCGTCAGACAATGAAAAAGGAAACACGGATTTACAAGGAGGTTCATTATGGAAAAAATAGTACAGACAGCAGGACGCAACTCTCTTGGCGAGTTCGCGCCGGATTTCGCCCACTTTAATGATGACATTCTTTTCGGCGAGAACTGGAATAATCAGGACATCGACCACAAGACACGCTGTATCATCACGGTGGTAGCTTTGATGTCCTCCGGCATTACGGATTCTTCTCTGAAGTATCATCTGGAGAACGCGAAGAAAGCCGGCGTGACAAGAAAAGAAATCGCGGCAATTATCACCCACGCTGCATTTTACGTTGGCTGGCCAAAGGGCTGGGCTGTGTTCAACATGGCAAAGGAGATCTGGACAGATGATGCAGCAGCTCCCACTGATGCAAAGGCGGCTCATGCTGCTGAAATGATATTCCCGATAGGCGAGCCGAATGATGCCTATGCGCAGTATTTCGTTGGACAGAGTTACCTTGCGCCCGTGTCCTCCAGCCAGGTTGGCATTTCCAATGTAACATTTGAACCGGGCTGCCGCAACAACTGGCACATTCACCACGCAGACAAAGGCGGCGGTCAGATTCTGATCTGCGTGGCCGGACGCGGCTATTATCAGGAGTGGGGCAAGGACGCGGTGGAAATGACGCCCGGAGACTGCATCAACATCCCGGTCGGTGTGAAGCATTGGCACGGTGCCGCACCTGACAGCTGGTTCTCTCATCTTGCCGTGGAAGTGCCGGGAGAAAACGGATCGAGCGAGTGGCTTGAACCGGTGGATGACACCCAGTATAATATTTTGAAGTAATCAAAATGGTTTGAGCGACAAAAGGCAGTAAAATTGTGGCTCCGACTTGCCACAAAATAGGAAGGATCAACGGCAGATTCAGCCGTTGTAAAATCATCATTTGGAGGAATTTATTATGCTTGGAAATTTTACTTTTTGTAATCCGACAAGGCTTTACTTTGGGGAGGGTTCACTTAAGCGTTTGAATGAGGAGCTGCCGAAGTATGGAGAAACAGTGCAGCTTGTTTACGGCGGCGGCTCCATCAGGAAAAATGGGATCTATGACCAGGTCATAAAGCTGCTCCGTGACAACGGAAAACGCATTGTCGAGGATGGAGGCGTGATGCCGAATCCGACAGTGGAAAAGGTCTATGAGGGCAGCCGCATTGCAAGGGAAAACAATGTAGCTCTGATCCTCGCTGTGGGCGGCGGCTCCTGCTGCGATTACGCCAAGGCTGTTTCTGTCTCCGCCTGGTGTCAGGAAGACCCCTGGCAGAAATATTATCTGAACTTCCAGGATGTAGATGCGGATACCAAAATCATTCCGGTGGGCTGTGTGCTGACGATGGTCGGAACCGGCAGCGAGATGAACGGCGGTGCTGTGATCACCAACCACGAGCAGAAGCTGAAGATCGGTCATGTCTTTGGAGACAACGTATTCCCGAAGTTCTCCATTTTAGACCCAACCTTCACCTACACCTTGCCAAAATATCAGATGGTATCCGGCATCTATGATATTTTCAATCATATCTGTGAGCAGTATTTCTCTGGCGAGGACGACAACACCAGCGACTATATCAGCGAGGGCCTGATGCGTTCTGTGATTCACTCCTCCCGCATTGCCATTCAGAATCCCCGTGATTATGAGGCCCGCAGTAATCTGATGTGGACGGCAACGTGGGCGCTGAACACGCTGGTCGCCCAGGGGAAAACCACGGACTGGATGGTTCATATGATCGGCCAGGCTGTGGGAGCATATACCGATGCCACCCACGGGATGACGCTTGCCGCAGTGTCTATGGCTTACTATCGCCATATCTGCCCGTATGGGCTGGAGAAATTCGCCCGTTTCGCAAAGAACGTCTGGAATGTACAGACGAACGGTAAGACAACTGAACAGATTGCCGCGGAAGGGCTGGATTGTATGGAGAGCTGGATGAAGGAGCTGGGTCTTGTGATGAACATCACCGATCTCGGCGCTACAAAGGATATGATCCCCGGCATTGCCGACAGTACGATCATGCTCACGGATGGCTATAAGGCGTTGACGAAGGATGAGGTCGTAGAGATTTTGCGCGAAAGTCTGTAAAGGAGCAAAAGCAGCGCGTAAGTTATTTTTGAGTGCCACTATAAAAGGGAAAACCATATGGAATATCGTGTACTGCCCCATGGGGGCGAAAAAATCAGTGTCATCGGAATGGGGTCTTCCGTGATCGGGGAGCGACCTGAAAAAGAAATCATTGCAACTGTCCGTGCCGCCATGGAAAGCGGAATCAATTATTTCGACATGGCCGGCGGCCATGCAACGATTTTTGACGCCTACGGAAAAGCAATAGAGGGAAAACGGGATCAGGTCTATTTGCAGATTCACTTTGGTGCCGATTACACATCCGGGGAATACGGATGGACGACCAGCCTGAAGAAAATCAAAAAATCTGTACGGTGGCAGATGGAAAAGCTGCGGACAGACTATATGGATTTTGGCTTTATCCACTGCATGGATGAAGCCAAAGACCTGGATACCTACATCAAAAATGGCGTATTGGACTACATCCTGGAATTGAAAAAGGAAGGAATCGTCCATCATATCGGGATGTCTTCGCACACGCCTTCCGTGGCACAAAAAGTGCTGGACATGGGGCTTGTGGATGTTCTCATGTTCAGCATCAACCCACTGTATGATTATGGGCAGGGCGATTATGCCATCGGCAGCAGTGCCGAACGCTATGAACTATATCGCCGCTGCGAAAAAGAAGGTGTTGGCATTGTTGTCATGAAACCCTTCTGTGGCGGGCAGCTTTTGGATGCAGAGAAGTCTCCATTTGGGGCAGCACTTGGAAAATATCAATGTATTCAGTACGCCCTGGATAAGCCGGGAGTGCTTACCGTTGTCCCCGGATATGGAAACGAAGCAGAGCTGAATGAGGTGCTGGAATATTTCAGAGTCCCGGAGGAACAGAAGGATTACTCTGTAATTGCCGGATATACACCAAAGGAAACCGAAGGGGTCTGTGTTTACTGTAAGCACTGTCATCCATGCCCAGCCGGTCTTGATATTGCGCTGATCAATAAGTATTATGACCTGATGATGCTGGGTGATAATCTGGCAAGGGAACATTATCTGACACTGGAGAAAACCGCCGGGGACTGTATCAGCTGTGGTCACTGTGACAGCCGTTGTCCGTTCCATGTCCGTCAGAGTGAGCGGATGAAAATGATATGCGAGGCGTTTGGAAAATGAAAAAGCCGATTTCAATAGTTCTCTTGTTATGTATGCTGTTATCTGTCAGCGGCTGTGCAAGTACGCAGGAGAACGATACGGAAACAACTGCAGCTGTTTCTGAGATTATAGAAACAACCGACACTGTAGAAAAGGAGGAGGAAAATTAAAAATGAAGGTTCAGATTGATAATATCGTTTTTACCGCCACATTGGAGGAAAATGAGGCAGTCAATGCTTTTGTTGAAATGATGGAAGAAGCACCTGTTGTGATTGAGATGAGCGATTATTCCGGCTTTGAGAAAGTCGGGTCTCTTGGAGCCAGTCTGCCTGCCAGCAACAGCCAGACGACAACGCAGGCCGGAGATATTGTCCTGTACAATGGCAATCAGATTGTAATCTTTTACGGTTCAAACTCCTGGAGTTACACCCGACTGGGGCATATCGATGATCTGGCCGGATGGCAGGAAGCACTTGGAAACGGTGATGTGACAGCCACTTTTTCATTTGCCATAATTCTTCCCGCTTTCCTCTCTTTCCTGGCTCCCCGCAGACCTGCAAAAGAAGATCATTTGATTATTTGATTCCGTCAGTGCAGAGCATCCCTTTAATCTGTCTTTCAAAAGCCGCCGCCAGTTCATGTGGTGTACAAATATATACGGAACAAGCTTACTTCTGCATTTTCCCTTCAATCTTCCGTATCTCCTCCACCATCACCTTGGCGCACCGTTTTGCGCTGGCATAGTTTAGATGAATATACGGCACACCGCTGATCTTACAGGCGTCGCAGACGGTCCAGTAGCCGCTGTGGTCGGTCTTGTTGATCTGCAGGAATACGATGTCGGCGTTCCGGATGGGATTGACGTCGATATGGGATGTCGGCTCGATGACCCGCACATCCGGCAGGAGCTTCAGCAGTTCTCTGTGGAATACTTCAAAACCGCCATAGAGCACGACGCGAAGCTTCGTCTGGTATGGGAATGTAATGCTCTCCCCGGCCGCACCGCCGGTTTTTGTCAGAGCTCCTGGAGTCCCAGCCTCCGTATCCTCGGCCTCATTCTCTGTGTTCTTTGAGGACGGTTCTTTTTCTGCCAACTGTTTTTTCAGGCGTTCGATCTCCCTCTGCAAGGTACTGATCTCGTGGCGGCAGTTCTGGTTTTCTTTCTGTGCCTGCCGCAGGGCACGTTCCGCCTCCTCCCGCGCCGCGATTTCCTTCCGGACTCTGGTATCCATTTTTTCTTCCGGTGTCTCTGTCTTTTCTTTCTTCTTTTCTTTCGAATCCGGATAATCATCCGCAAAGCGGAGGTCATCCTTCTCCAGCTCGTTCAATTTTTCAAGAGTTGCAACGATGACGGCGTAATCCCTCGCCTTCCGGTCGGAACAGCCGCAATCTTTGAATTTTTTAATCAGACTTTTACGGATATAAAGCGGCGCCTCAAATGGCCGTTCCGCATACCGGGCAATCATCGCTGATATGGACATAGTATACTGGAAGGATTCAACTTTTTCATCCAGAGGAAAGGTAAGACATTCCCCTTCTTTGATGACCGGGAGCGCCAGTTTTCCATTGCACTCTGTAAATACATAATCCCAATCATCATCGTCTTCCAATTCCGTTGAAAACGCGCTGCCAAGAGGGATATCGCTGACCGCTATCAGGTCTTCCATCACAATGCGGCCTACCTTCAGCTTATAGATTTCATCCCCATTGCGGATTGCCTGGAAGACTGCCATCGCAAGCTCATATGCATATTCATCTGAAACAAATGCAGCCCGCTCTGCGGAGTTTTCTTCCGTCAACTGATCTGAGAGACGCCAGCACTCCTCGTGCAGGGAACCCGCCAGGTCATCAAACTCTTCCATCCGTTTGAAGAGCGCCTCGATTTCAGGCGGCATGTCGCGAAGGCTGTTGATATCCAGATCCCGGCTCCGGGAAGTCCGGGAAGAATACGAATATCGCTGCGAGGTTTGCATCATAGCAGAGAGTTCCTCAGGGGACGGCATCTGCGGAATCTGCGGCAGGGACGCGGACGGTGAAGCAAGCGGCGCCATCAGAGGAGGCTTTACACTCCCTGATTTCGAAGGATTCCCATTCGGGGTATCCAGTCTTGACTGCTTCTTTATCAGCCGCTTCATTTCCTGCGTCGTCTCTTTTGCAAGCGCCCGTTGCTGCCGCTCGATCTCATCCGTCACCAATCGCAGCTCCTTATGGATACAGGACAGCCTGCACATAAAACGGGAATGGTTGACGACGAATCTGGTGTACTCCTTCTGATCCTCAGCCTCATCCTGATTCTTATCCAGAAACAGCAGTCGGTTTTCTTCCATATAAGCAACGAGGCTCTGCAGCTTCTGCATGAACGGATTCGGCACCGGCGTATAGTTTTTCTTCTTCTTTCCCTTCTTATATCCCTGCCACTCACTCTTATCCATCATCGCCTCTGCAAATACACGAGCCAGAAGGCAGACGGTCGGCACCATCCGCTTCGCGGAAATACAGGACGCCTTCCTCGACAGAGTGGGCTTGAGATATTCTTTCATCTCTTCTCCGGTGTATCCGCTGATCTCCAACATTTGCTGCATCTCATCCTTCGACGGAACCCGCATACCGAACCGCGACAGATTCGCAACGACAGCGAATGCGAAAAAATCAATATACTTCGAAAAATCTTTTTCTGTCGGCGAAAGGTAGTCAAACCAATCCGTAATACGGGAATCATTTCCGGCATTGTAATGATCATCCTTTCGCAGAAGATCCAGTTTCAGAAAATCACAGGTCCTCTGCGTGACCGTATGGTAATCCCGCAAATCAGAAAGATCCTCAATCAATTCTTCCCGGGTCATTTTATAATACTCCTCCATAAATATCAGGTTTGTCTGCAGGCGAAAAGCCGTTAGCACTGAGCCCATTTTAACATAACAGTCACGCAAAATACAGATGGATTTCGATTTTGCTACAAATCGTGTCATTTCAGAAGGCCAATTATTTTCAGACAATTATTACGTATTCCTTTCCGAATCCTGCATAGACACATTTTGCCAAAGATTTTATATTCTTAGCACAACAAATCAAAAAGTGATCCTTGCATACTGCAGGAATGGCACCCCAGGAACCACTCACCAGAAACCGATTTTTTTACAGGATTTCACTTCGCCTCTTGTTCGAGTTTCTTTCAGTTGATATAATACGAGCAGCCATTTTCGCTGCGAGTACCAAACAAGCGAAGTACTGAAGCATCACAAATTTCAGAAAAAAAATAATAATCAGGGCAAATGAGGAAATATAAAGTGAGGAAATGTAAAATTACGGTTATAAGAGTCGCATCCTACAGAGATTTAATGGAGCTATACGAGAATCCGATAGTAAATGCCTGCGATATGGTGGAAGGACAGGTTTTTATTGCAAATGGATGGAAGAAGCCGGAAGGATTCTGTGACAGCGCATGGGAAAGCATTTCGCCTTTTGTGATGACACTAGCCTATGGTGGAGAAGACATTTACAGTGGATGGATGAAGAACAAAAACTCGGCTATGATCTCATGTAATGACGGATTTCGTCCCGTCAGCTTTCTGATTGAAGCGCTAGACGAAGAGACAGAGTAAGGAACTGCCAGATCAGAAGTCAGTATCTCCTCTGTCTCTGCTTCCTCTTCGACATTATCTGTGTCCTCTGATGAAGCATCTTCTTCGACCGTATCTGAATCAGCGTCTTCTTCACTCACATCTTCCTCTGTTGTGTCCGAATCCGTTATTTCCGCGTCAGCATCGGAAGCCTCATCGCTGCTTTCTTCATCCGCACTTTCATCTACGACTACACTTTCGCCGTCCATCACAAACATGGAAAGATCGTCCGGATCAAACGCTTCAGATACAGTCTTCGCCATTTCACTATCCGTATAGTGAAAAACTGTTATCCATCTATTCACATGCACAATTTACCCTCGTCACGGTCCACAAGGACGACCCATTGGTTGGAATCTCATTCCTGCACATACGTGTTTCTGTATTCCTCCCGGATCTCCTCAGGCACGAGGCTTCCTCCTGTAGCCCAAACGATGTGGACAGCTTCTTTCATTTTATCTGTCAGGTTGTTCTTTTTAAGATAGTTGATTGTCTCCGGACTGACTTCCAGCTTCACAGGCCCCTGGAACGCGGCACAGGCACTCGGTTCGAGAAAAATCTTCTCTGTATCCAGCATATCGCGCATATAGTTATACAGCTTTCCATCGTGGATGGTGAATTCGCCGCTGAGCAGCGGCTTCATGACGCCGCCCACAAATCCGGAAGGCCTGCCGACAGCAAGTCCATCCGCATGGGTCAGACCGGTCAGCCCGATGTCCTGTACGGAAATGCCATTCTGCAGTCCGGTGCTCATGCCAAGCAGCATACAGGGAGCCTGCACCGGTTCCACAAAGAAACAATGCACTGCATCGCCAAACACCTGCTTTAACCCAAAGGTAATACCGCCCGGCGCTCCGCCGACTCCGCAGGGAATATAGACAAACAGCGGATGCATTTCATCCACCGGAACCTGTTTTTCGGTCAGCTGTCCGATCAGACGCTTTGCCGCCACCGCATAGCCAAGGAACAGATTTCTGGAATTCTCATCATCCACAAAATAGCTCATCGGGTTTTCATCGGATTGTTTTCTTCCATTCTTTACAGCTTCGCTGTAGTCGGCCTGATACTCAATCACGGTCACGCCATGGCTGCGCAGCAGATCCTTTTTCCACTGCTTTGCATCCGCGGACATGTGGACGATCACATGGTATCCCACCGCAGCACTCATAATGCCGATGCTCATGCCGAGGTTTCCGGTCGAACCTACCTGTATCGTATACTGTGCAAAAAAGTCCCTGCATTCCGGTTCCGCCAGCTTTACATAGTTGTCACTTTCTTTTAGGATTCCGTTTGCAAGCGCCAGCTCCTCCGTATGCTTCAGCACCTCATAAATGCCGCCTCTTGCTTTCACGGATCCCGCAATCGCCAGATGGCTGTCCTGCTTTAAAAGCAGCCGTCCCTGCAAATGACTGTCATACTTCTCATTGATGCGGACGCGCATATTCGGGATATCCGTTAAAACAGATTCAATGATCCCGCCCCGCTCTTCCGTTTCCGGAAAACGCTTCATGATAAATGGCGCAAAGCGCTGCAGACGCGCTTCCGCGTCATCGATATCAGCCATAGTCATCTCGCAGGAGTCCTGTGAATCCGCAAAAGGAGTTTTATCCGGATTGATCCAGACCACTTCCTCCGCAGCCTGCATTTTTTTCAGCATAGGAGTTCTCTCCGGCATTTCTTTGATTGCTTCCATAACTGTCATCCTCCTTCTGATGTTCTATGATATCCTTTTAAGGGCTTCCACCAGTATTCCCTGCACCAGTTTGGCACAAAGCATAGCACCGGTTCCAATGGCCAGTGCGGCACAGCTATCACATCCTTTTCCGTATATCAGCTAATCGGTTCAGTGCTTCATACAGGGTATCATCCTGTTTCGCAAAATGAAATCGAATATAGCTGTTGATATTCTCACGGAAAAAACTGGAACCTGGAACTGCTCCGACACCGACTTTTCTCGCAAGGTCCAGGCAAAACTCCTGATCATTCTCATAGCCGAACGCACTGACATCTACCATGACATAATAGGCGCCCTGTGGCTCCACAAAGGAAAATCCGATATCACGCAGCCCCTTTGTGAACAAATCCTTTTTGTGCGTGTAATTTGCCTGCAGTTCCTGATAATATTCGTCTCCAAAATTCAAACCGGGGATGACCGCTTCCATCAACGGTGCAGCCGCCCCCACTGTCAGGAAATCATGAACCTTTTTTATCCGATCAGTAATCGGCGGCGATGCAATAACATACCCCAGCCGCCATCCGGTAATCGAGTAAGTCTTTGACAGCGAACTGCATAAAATCGTACGCTCCCTCATACCAGGCAGCGCTGCCATATAGGTATGTGTGTGCGGCTTGTACAGAATATGCTCATAAACCTCATCCGTTATGACATAAATGTCATACCGGACAGCCAGATCTGCAATCACCAGCAATTCATCCCTGGTAAAAACCTTCCCGCAGGGATTGGATGGGTTGCAAAGGATCAGTGCTTTTACACCATCCTGCCGAACTGCCGCCTCCAGCACATCCGGGTCAAAACAAAAATCCGGCGGATTCAGCGGAACGTAGATGGGCTCCGCCCCGGACAGAATCGCGTCCGCACCATAATTTTCATAAAAAGGCGAAAAAACAACTACCTTATCTCCCGGATCGCAAACAGTCAGCATGGCGGCCATCATAGCTTCTGTACTTCCACAGGTAACGACAATCTCCTGCTCCGGGTCAACCGCCATTCCTGAAAAGTGCTCCTGTTTGCGCGCAAGCGCCTCCCTGAAGTTCTGTGCTCCCCAGGTCAGCGCATACTGATGCGGACCGTGTGGCGCAATCTCCTTTAACCGATCCGTAATTTCTCCTGGCGGATCAAAATCCGGAAAACCCTGCGACAAATTAACCGCATGATATTGGTTGGAGATCCGGGTCATTCTGCGGATAACCGAATCCGTAAATCCTTCCGTTTTTCTGCTCAATGATTTCATCGTAATCTCTATCTCCCTGTAATAAAATCCAATCATGACGCTTTTAGCTTACCACAAAGCAAGCAGCTATTCAATGTATGGTTTTTAAGAAGCCAATAAAAAATGTGAAATACCTGCAGCCAGCAAAATAAAAACTCCAACCTTTACCATGACTATGGCTTCTGGTTGGAGTTCTTATCGATGATTAAATCAATTTTGATCTCAGGAAAAAATGCACGTATCCTACAACTATCTGCAGGAATACTCAATAACATCCATCGCCTGGCTGGAATTCGCGCTAAGGTTCATTGAATACAGCGCCATCATAATCTCTTTCTGATTTTCCTTAAAATACTTTGCAATTCTGTTCATATATATGCCTCTCTTTCAAAATTATCTTTTCGTTATCTGTTTGTTGTTCCTTACGATGCATATGATACTGCTTTTCCTCTCATGAGAACAGGTGAGAAATTGATGTATTTTAAGGTGATATTGACGTAATAGATCGTGCTGCGGTCTATCCTTAACAGGAAAAAGCTGCTGCCATCGGATTGACTTCATTCAAGATTCGCATGATATTGCCACAGGTCGTCAAGTACAATTCCCCTGTCCTTTACCAACATCATTGCTGTCGTATCTCCAAACAAGAGCAGCGACTGTTCGAAAAGTGACGTCATTGGCTGCTCCGAGTGGATCTCATCGGATGCCTTTGCGCGGCTTTCCACAGGGATGCGAACGAACAGATCGGCTACCGTCTTTAACCCGCTTTCCGGATTGCTCCCGATGTGAATTACTTTTGCCCCGATTGCTTTTGCCTTTCTGGCGATACCGGCTGGAAAAAGGGTCTCCCCGCTCCCGGAGCCGACCACAAGGACATCGGACGGTGTGATCGCCGGTTCCGTGATCTGCCCGACCACCACGGTTTGGATGCCCAGATGCGCGAACCGTTTCGCGATACATTCCAGCTCGAGCAGGACGCGTCCGACGCCGACAAAAAACACTTTGTCTGCTTTTAAAATCATGTCCAGATATTCGTTTACAGCCTCTGTGTCAATCGCGCCAAGCGCCGCCTGGCATTCGCCCAGCACGGTATTTTTTGCTTCTGTATAGGTTTCACTGGTTATCATTTGACATTCCCACCTTTCTGCCTGTTTTCTCCTCGTAAAACCAGAAGGCCTCTTCCGCAGACGGAATCGATATCTGTCCGCCTTCTCTTGTCACACAGATTGCCGCCGCGGCATGCCCGAATCGTATGGCCTCTTCTATGGAAGATCCTTTGCAGTACCGGACAGCCAGAGCTGCGCCAAAGGTATCTCCCGCAGCTGTAGAATCGACTGCCGGGACGCGGAAGCCTTCGATAAGCTGCCCCTCCTTTCCGTCATAGAGAAATGCGCCCCGTTTTCCAAGCTTCAGGATGACGTACTGCGGTTTAGCCTCTTCGTAAAGCGTTTCTGCCGTTTCCAGTATATGCGCTTCTGTGTCCGGGCGGATTCCTGTCATGGCTTCCGCTTCCGCCTCATTCGGAGAGAGAATAAAGATTCCCTTTAGCCGATCCAGAGGAATCCGCATCGCGGGTCCCGCATCCAGGAACACCGGAATGCCTCTTTCTTTTGCCATCTCATAAGTCGCGTATACGGTCTCCAAAGGCATTTCCAGCTGCATCAGAACCATCTCAAAAGGCTCCGCATCCAGCGCTTTTTTGACATCCTCCGGGGAAATATACTGATTCGCGCCGGTCGCCCCGATCGAGAAATAGGTGCCGTCCGGATAAATGTTCATTGTAGACAAGCCGGTAAGATGTTCCGGATCTGTTACCACATACTCTGTTTTTACTTCCGCTTTATATAACTGCTCCAGGATACGCTTCCCGTTTTCGTCGGTACCGATTCGTCCCACCAGGGAAGTGTCCGCGCCCAGCATGGCGGCGGCATACGCCTGATTCGAGCCTTTTCCGCCAGTCGCGTACTGATAGCTGTTACAATAAACGGACTCACCAGTCTTAGGCTCACGTTCCACTCCGTGCATGACCAGGTCCATATAAATACTTCCGACCACTAATATTTTCGGCTTATTCATATTGTGCTCCCACCCTGTTCCATTCTATTTTTGCTGCCGGACGGCAGATGAATCACCTGTGACTGCAGTCCGATCGAGATCAGAATCAGCACACCCATAATGATATTCTGCCACCAGGAATTCAGACTTCCTGCATAGTTGAAGATTGTGTTAATGACCGCGATGATCAGGATTCCGAAAAAGGTACCCGAAAATCTGCCTTCTCCGCCGGAGAGCTTCACACTCCCGAGTGCGCACATCGCAATCGCTGTGGTCTCCCAAGAGTCGCCTGCGGTCGGTTGGGCTGTATACAACTTGGAAGCAAGTACCATGCCGGCGATGGCCGCAAACAGTCCGCAGAATGTGTAAGCAGCAATTTTAATAGCGTCTACCTTCAGACCCATCATTCTGGCAGCTTCCTCATTTCCGCCTACCGCGTACAATCCCATTCCCAGTCTGGTATTGCGGGAGATGTACATACAGATCAGGGTCAGGATGAGCAGCAGCCATATAATGCTGGAGATGCCAAGCACTTTCCCGCCGGAAAAATAAACCAGGGTAGAGTTCGTCAGGCTGACAGCTTTCTGAGAAGTGATCAGAAGCACCACACCGCGGATACCAAGCATCATAGCCAATGTTGCTACCCAGGAAGAGATTTTCATTTTTGCGACCATGAGTCCGTTTACGAAACCGCACGCGAGGCCGACTGCCAGTCCAAGCAGGATTCCCAGCAGCGGATTCTCATTTCCAAACATGGCCATTACCACGCCGGACAGGGCCAGAACCGAGCCGACGGAAAGGTCAATCTGACCAAGCAGGATCACAAAGGTCATGCCGAGAGCCAGAAACCCTCCCTCACTGGCGCCCTTCTTGACCAGATTCTGCAGGGACAGGATTGAGAAGAAATTCTTATCCGCAAATACAATGCTGGAAAACACCAGTAATATAACGAAAACCATAATCGTACTTTTCGACTGTATGTATCGGTTTATCAGCTTTTTCCCATTCATGCTCTTCCCCTCCTACGCATTCTTTTCTCTCTGGATATAGACGGCCAGAATGATGATGATTGCCTTGAATACCTGAGCGTATTCGTAGGTAATGTTATTCATATTTACCATAACCGTGATCAGCTGCATGATCACAGCTCCAATCACAGTGCCCCAGACCTTTGCGCGTCCGCCGGACATACTGGTTCCGCCGACTGCTACCGCCGCAATCGCATCAAGCTCTGCCAGAAGCCCCAGTGAATTGCCATCCGCCGCGCCGATTTTCGCAGTCTCGAAAATGCCAGCGAGTCCAGCCATCACTGCACAGAATACATAAACAAACATCAGCGTTTTTGCAGAGCTGATACCTGCCAGAGCGGAGCTTTTCGGATTATCGCCGACCGCCTGAATATGCCTGCCCAGGATCATCTTCTCCAGAATAAACCAGGTTACCGCCACTGCCACCACGATCACAATGATCTGAACCGGCACAGCTCCAAAGATTTTTGCGGTCCCAAGTTTTTTAAATGCTTCCGCGTTTGTCCCGGTGATATTGAAAATCTTCGCGTCATTCATGACCTGCGCCACGCCGCGCACCCCGATCATCAAAGCCAGAGTAACGACCATCGGCTGTACCTTCAGTGTCCCGATCATAAACCCGGCAATCGCTCCGGAAACGGCGCACGCAATGAGCGCAACCAGAACAGCCGGCAAAACACCGAACGGCAGCATCTTCGCCGCTACAATTCCGGAAAGCGCCATAACCGCGCCGACCGAAATATCAATGCCTCCGGTCGAGATGACCATAGTCATGCCCATGCCGGTCAGAATAATCGTACAGGTCTGCCGGATGATATTCCAGAGCGTGCCTGTGCTGAAAAAGTTCGGTGTTACCACAACATTGACCAGCAGCATCAGTATCAGCAGAGCAAACGCACTGTATTTTCGAACCAACGCTTCCATATCTGCTTTCGAATGAACCGATTTACTCATGTGCCTCTCCTCCCGCTATCATCTTCATAACCGTGTCCTGTCGGATATCATCTCCGCTCAGTTCACCCATCTTCTTTCCTTCTCTCATGACGACCACCCGGTCACAGTTACGTTCAAGCTCCGCAATCTCTGAGGAAATCATCAAAATGCTGATTCCGTTCGAGGAGAGCTCCTGTATCAGATCCTCAATTTCCGCCTTTGCGCCCACATCGATTCCGCGCGTCGGCTCATCCATAATGATCAGCTTCGGGTTCATACACATCCATCGCGCCAGAAGGACCTTCTGCTGGTTTCCGCCGCTGAGTGTCCGGATCGGCTGGTTCTGATTTGGTGTTTTGATCCCCAGACTTTTTATGTATCGGTCAACGACCTCGACCTGCTTTTTCTTCGAAATGACGCCGCATTTGCTGATGCGGGGAAGCAGGGCGATCGTCATGTTTTCCCGCACCGACAGATGAGGAATAATGCCTTCCACCTTCCGGTCTTCCGTGCAAAACCCCATTTCCGCTTTAATCGCGTCCGCGGGAGTGGAAAATTTCTTCTTCTGTCCCATCCAGAAGATTTCACCGCTGTCCGGCTGCGTCGCACCAAACAGCACCTTTGCCAGCTCCGTACGACCCGATCCCAACAGACCGGCAAGCCCCAGCACCTCGCCTTTTTTAATCTCGATCCCAATCCCGTTCAGCCGGGTGCCTTGCTGTATGTCCTTCATCTGAGTGAGCACGGATGCATCCTGCAAATGATAGCCTTCCTTTTTACGCTCCAGCTGACGTGCTTCTTTTCCAATCATACAGGCAATCAGCTGAAGCTGATCAATCTCATCGACAGAAACCTGTCCGGCCAGCTCGCCATCCCGCAGGATCGTGACCTGCTCACAGATTTCAAAAATCTCATCCAGCCTGTGGCTGATAAAAATCACCGCAATATTCTTCTCCTTCAGACGCCGGATGACCCGGAACAGAACCTGAACCTCTTTCGTATCCAGAGAGGAAGTCGGCTCGTCCATAATCACCAGCTTCGCATTGACGGAAATTGCCCGGCCGATCGCGACCATCTGCTGCACTGCGGTTCCATACGCCGAAAGCGGCCGGGTCACATCGGCCTGGATACCCAGATCCTTCAGTATAGCCTCACATTCCAGTATCATCTTCTTCCGATCCAGGGCACCGAAACGATTGCGTATCTCCCGTCCCAAAAACATGTTCTCATACACCGTCTGAAACGGCACCAGATTCAATTCCTGATAGATTGTACTGATTCCGACCTCCTGCGCCTCCTGCACGGTCCTCGGGTTAATCTCTTTTCCATCAAAAAAGATCTGTCCGCCACTTTTCGGGTAAATTCCCGTCAGCACCTTAATCAAGGTAGATTTGCCCGCGCCGTTTTCCCCCATCAGCGCGTGTACTTCCCCCTCACGTACAGAAAAATCTACTCCCTTCAACGCCTACACTCCGGGGAACTCTTTGACAATTCCCTTCATCTCCAGCAGAACCTTCTGTTTGGGCATACTCCTTCTCCTTTCTTCTGCTTCCATGACACCGGGGTCAAAGGTATTTTCAGTTGATAATATCTGCGGCTTTCCCGCGTTTCCGGCCCTGATATCATTCCATTTTGGGTACAAAAAAACAGCCATCAGACCTTTTACGGTATTCAATGGTTCAATGGCTGTTTTTAATACATTCTCAGATGCTCCCGGGCAGATCATTTTCCGAATCCTGATTTACCCGTCAGACCCGAGCATTCATTAATATCCAAGTGCTACATCAGCGTTTGTGATATCGTAAACGGTATCCTCATTGATATACTCTACCTCAAGCGTTTCTCCATCTACAAGCTGAGAAATCAGGGAGAAGGTCGCCTCACCAAAGAACGGGGAGCAGGAGCATGCACACAGGAGTTCACCGGCAAGAATGGCTTCCATGCCATCCTTGGAGGCATCTACACATACCACCTGCATATCCTCTCCCGGCACATAGTTTGCTGCCTTGATCGCCGTGATCGCACCGATTGCCATATCTACACCGTGGCAGTATACAATGTCAATATTGTCGCCCTGCGCCTGAAGAATGTTTTCCATAACCTCCTGCGCCTCCGGCTGACTGTAGTTTGCCACCTGATCGCTGATGACCTCCAGGTCCGTACCTTCAATGGTATTCATAAAACCTTCCTGGCGATCCGTAGTGGAAGTCGCTCCCTGCGTACCTTCGATGATTACAACATTTCCTGTGCCGCCAGTATACTCAATTACGCGTTCCGCGATCTGTTCCGCCTCCCAGACAAAGTCCGACATGATACTCGAGGTATACACAGTTCCTGCATCTCCGTTTACCCCACGGTCAACCAGAATAACCGGAATCCCGGCATCCATTGCCGCAATCAGAGATGCCTGCAGGCCATCCTCCTGCTGCGGTGCAACAATCAGATAATCCACGCCCTGCGCTACCAGATCCTCGATATCCGAAGCCTGTTTTGCAATATCCCCGGAAGCATCGGTGTAAATCAGGTTAATACCGTATTCCTCTGCCTTTTCCTGCATGTCCTCTGTCTCTACGATTTTCCAGTTGCTGCTGTTGTCAGACTGGGAAAATCCGATGGTCAGCCCGCTTAAATTGGACAGATCAGCTGCTGCCTCTGTTTCTGCCTCTTCCGCACTCACGCCCGGCATACTTGCCACCAGGGACATTCCCATAACCGCTGCCATCATCATTGCCATTGCATGTTTTTTCATTACTTTTTCCTCCATTTTCTTTTGCCCGATATGCCGTCCGGCTTGCAGGCTTCGTTTGTTTTGATGGTGCCATTATAGAAAAAACTGGCAGGAAAGTTAATGTAAAATCCAACACTCCGGGCTGATTTCCTTTAAAAATTTAAAACAAAAAAGCGCGCTTCAATTACTCAGGAATTTATAAAACTCCAGGAAGCACACTTTTTCCCACAGAAGAATTTACTCTACCGGTCCCGTTTCCGATACGCGGATGGCGACATCCCGCACACTTTTTTAAATACGGTGCTGAAATAAGTCGCATCTGAAAATCCGCAGGCCTCCGCCACCTCATAATTTTTCATCTCAGAGCCATCCAGCAGCTCCTTTGCGTGCCGGATCCGCAGCTCCGTCATATACTCAATGAAGGTCTTCCCCGTTTCCTTTTTCAGGATGATTCCAAGATACGTATTGCTGATAAAAGCCGCCTGCGCCACATCCGCCATAACCAGATCGGAACGGCTATATTCATGTTCCATATAATCGACGGCGCGCCGGTATGCCACCTTCACCTGACTGGCCTGCGAAGAGGCAAACAGCTTTGCCACCTTGAGACATACCGCGAGCAGTTCCTCCATGACTGACGTCATCTGCGATTTTCGGACTATTTTGCTGTAATAATCCATCGGGTCGCCAATCGTCTCTTCAAAGCTAAGATCAATCTCTTCAGGCAATCGAACCACCTCATTATAAAACCCTCCGACCACATACATCAGGTGAATCTGCGACTGAATCTTTTCTTCCACCAGTGCCTGTTCAAACTGTTTAAATTCCAGCCGAAGCGCACTCTCGTCGCCGTTCCGGATCGCGCCAAGGACCGGCGCAGGGTTATACCTGATCGCCCGAAATTCTCCCCGGCTGTTTTCCGATTCCTTATCTTTTACGCGCCTGTTCCAGTTCTCCAGATAATTGTTTTCCCGCGTTTTCCCTGCTTCCTCCCAGGATGCGCAAAGACCTCTTTTCCCGGCTCCAGGGCTGCCAAAGCTCATCAGAAATTCCTGCTCAAATACTTTTCTTCTGGCCATTCCCTCCAGCAGGAGGCGGTTTTTTTCAAGCAATGCTTCCTGATTCCGATCAAACTGTACGATGACATATTCTCCCGCGTTCCGATGAAACTGTTCTATTTGTTCATCCGGTTCATCAGGCAAAGTCTTATTTAGCCGGTTCGTAAATTCCTCCTGAAATTTCTGATCCAGCTCGATCATCTGAAGATAGTCACAGTTGATCGATTGTGCGGAAAAATCCTTCCACTCCACGATGCCCGCAAGAAAGAACTGTTCCTCGGGATTCCATCCCAGAAGCCGCTCCATCTCAGCCATTTCTTCATCCGGAATTGTCTCAAACAAAGCGCCGAAAATCCATTTACTTCTCATATCCTTCACGCTGCGGCGGCGGATTTCCTGCAATTCTTCTATGTCTTTTTGTTCCTGACTTCGGTTTTGCAGTTCCAATGCGATTTTTCGCATCAGCTCCTCCACCTGCTCCGGTTCGACCGGTTTAAGCAGGTAATCCGTTACGCCAAGACGCACCGCCTGCCGGGCATATTCAAATTCGTCATACCCGCTTAAGATAACAAAAATGGTATCCGGATTCGCTGCTTTTATTTTTTCTGTCATGGCAATCCCGTCCATGCCCGGCATCCGGATATCCGTAAATACCACATCCGGGTGTACCTCCTCAGCCAGTGCCAGACCTTTTAAACCGGTGTCAGCGTCCCCTGCAATCGAAAAGCCGAGTCCTTCCCAGTCTACAAACTCCATCAGGCCTTCTCTCAGCAAATCCTCATCTTCCACCAGAATTACCTTCCAAAGCATTCGTCTCTCCCTCTTTCTTCGGAATCCGAACCGTCACAACGGTCCATTCCCCTGCGGCACTGTCGATCTCAATCCCGTATTCTCTGCCAAAATACATTTTCAGCCGCCTCTGTACGTTTATAATTCCATACGCATCCGAGTTATATTCCTGGTCTCCTTCCAGTAATTCCCGGATTTTCTCCAGCTGTTCCTTTTCCATGCCCATGCCGTCATCCGATACCCGGATCCAAATTTCATCCGACTGCTCCGAAGCGGTGATCCGAACCGTCCCCGCAACACCTTTTTCTTTAATGCCATGATAGATACTGTTTTCAATCAACGGCTGAAGAATCATTTTCAGACAGGTATACTTTCCCAGCCCTTCCGGAAGATCAATCTCATAGTTCAGCAGTTTTTTATAGCGGAGCTGCTGAATCGTAATATAATTTTCCGCGTGCCGGAATTCCTCCTCAAGAGTAATATAGGTTCGGCCGCGGCTCAGGGATATCCGGTAAAAGCCGCTCAGCGCATTGATCATGCGAATCACTTCATCGTTCCGCTTCATTCTGGCAAGCCAATTGATGGAATCCAGCGCATTGTACAGAAAATGTGGATTGATCTGTGCCTGCAGCGCTTTTAACTCCGCCTTTCTCAGCTTATCCTGATTCTCCTTCTCCTGCTCCATCAGATCATTTACCTGACAGATCATGTCATTAAAATGTTCTCCCAGAGAGCCAATCTCATCCTTCGTCTGCACCTTCACCCTGGCATCCAAATCTCCGGCAGCCACCTGCTCCATCGTACTCTGCATCGCAAGGATTGGCTTTGTAAAACGAGCCAGCGCAGTCAGCGCAAAGATAATAGCAAAGAGCGTTGCGATAATTACAGCAGCTATCATTACATTCCTCATCTGGCGCAGATCCGCATATAAATCCGCATAGGAAATAAGGCCGGTCAGCTTCCAGCCGCTCACCTCCAGCATACGGTTGCTTAAGAGATACTTTTCTCCATCCATCTGTATTTCACCAGTAAAGTCCTCTGTCAGATCTGCATCAGCTAGCACCTGACTGATCCTGTCACTGATATCAGCGGGGCTCTCATCGGCTGCGTCCTCATCAGAGGCGTTCCCATCAGCAGTGTTCTCATTGCTGCATATGATCTCATTATCTTCACTCAGCAGATACAGTTCCCCGGCGAACGCGGCATCCTCCTCGGCCGCAGTCAACACATCCTCCGCCAGAATGTCTGTCACTACCACTCCCAGAATATTGGTGGAAGCGCGATCCTGGATGGGCATGACAAGGGTCAGAACCGGTGCGTCCAGATCATTTACCAGAAAAGAGCCGTCCTGGTGGCTGATCCACAGAGATTCCCTTGTCTCTATGACCGTCTGATACCACTCGCAATTCCAGAAATCAACATCATCTTCCCAGGAATTGGTCGAGGATTTAAAATACATTCCATTTTCGCCAATCACATAACAGCCCAGAACATCGGTCTCATACTGATTCATGGCAAGAAGCCTGGAATTATACTCCAACCGCTGGCTGTAATAGTCTTTTTCATTCTCCGGCAATTCCTCCCGCAGCACATTCTGCAGATCGCTGTCCTTCGATATCAGAAGCGTGAACTCCTCTGCGCTCGTCAGCTTATCATACGCGTTTTCCTTTTGCTGATAAAGAACCGTCTCCAGAGAATCCGACGCGGAACTGCGCACATTGTCCATAGAAGCTCTGTAAAAAAAAGCCAGTCCGATGATCGCGATCAGATAGATGATTAAAAAGCTCAATAATATTTTCCATTTGATGGATTTCCGGTTCATACGCATATTTGTCAAATCCCTCTGTAAATTGTATCCCTTTGTATTCCAGATAATAAAAAGAAGGACGTTCCTCAAACCATACTTTGACCGGACAATTCTCATCAAAATAAGGAAGAGTATCTCTGATCCCTCTCAGACAGGAGAGAGCCCTCTCTCGATCCCGAATTTCATTCTCTAAAAGTTTTTCCTTTTCATCCAGTGCATTTTGAAACTCTTTAATTGAAAAATTCTTATTCGTGATCAGATCAATCGCTTCGTTTAAAGAAAACCCGAAGGAAGTCATATTTCGGGTAAAACGCAGCACAGCCGCTTCCTGGGGATGGTAAGCGCGATATCCATTTTCCTTCTTCAGCGCTCTTCCGATTCCTTTTGATTCATAGTACCGCAGCCCTTCTGCGCTAATATTAACTTCATTCGCCAGAAAAGCCGTTGAATAGCTGTAGTCCGGTGCACGCTCGCGTCCTTTCTTTTCCATAGGCAATCTCCTAAAAAGCTCACTTTATCTGGTGGATTTTTCCCCGCTTTGCAATCTCTTGTCACAATAAAACACCTGTTGCAAAAAAGTCAAGCAAATGTCATATCATTTTAATCTTCTTCTAATAGTTCCTTTCGAACAATCATAAAGGCTTCCAGCATCGTCCGGTTGCATTTCTTTTCGCTATGAAAGAGTTTTGCAATCAGGGGATACACAAGATATTGCATATACGTCAGACTTCACTCTGAATATTTTTGCAGATTCACTCGCTTTTGTCCAGCGAAATCAATCAGATCATCCATCCAATCCTCAAATTGGCGAATATCCATTTCATGGTACGGATTATACAAGTCCCGTATATCGCTGATCGAAACCTTAGCGGTAATATTTTCAAACGATATACCTTTTTTCCACTGATACCACGCAAGTGCCCAGCCTGTCCAATATTCCCTGCTGCGATTCAATGAATAATTTGATTTTATATAGTGATTCTGAATACCGGAACTCTCCAGGACCATATAGGCAATTTCCACACCAGATCTTCCGGCGATAATCGCGCAGTCGCCTTCACCGAATCTTTTCGCAAGCCCAGAAGCCAGAAAGAATCCCCAAAAGGTTTCCAGTTCAAAACCGATATCATTTACAGCATGCTCCTCTTCTTTTTCATCATCTCCAGCGTGATTTTTAGAAGACATCGAGTAAAACTGGTTCATTCTTTCCAAGAGGCGTTCCTTCTGCACAGCATTTTCTACCTTATTTCCTTCTGCGGTACCCAGAAGCAAAATCGGCGGTTGCAGCCCAGCATCCGTAAAAATACGGCATGCATACCCGTAACCATATCCAATCGTATGCGGCCTGAATCAGTTCGGTTATCTCCATTTCATCCATATCCGACAGTTCAGTCGCGTGCACCAGCGCCGAAAGGATAGCCTTCGCCTTGCGGTTATTGGCATCCACTTCCATTAGTTTGGATTCCGATAACACTGACGATTCCAGTGTCTTACAATTAACATCCATTCTATCATGTCCTCCTTATGTATAAGGTTTCAGGAACATTTCTCTACCTCTCGTGATATTAAAATATCCCATTTTTCTTCCCAAAGCAGAAACTTTTATTTCTGTTTTGTATTATAGTAACATTAATTATTGTTTCTGTCAATAGTATCTTTCAGAAATTTTTATTGCTGTCCTTCTTGCCTTATGCTATACTCAAACAAAAAGGCAGGAATTTTAAAATGTCTATCGGAGAAAATATCAGAGCCGTACGGCAACAGAAAGGGCTCTCGCAAAAAAAGCTGGGGGAATTATGCGGAATCGCTGAACCGACAATTCGAAGATATGAAGCAGGTACGTTAAATCCCAAACTCGGTACAATAGAAAAAATAGCTTCAGCTTTAGGCGTTTCTTCTTTCTCACTCATTGGAACTATGTATCCCGGAAAAAAATATCCAAGATTTGCAAATGGGAACAAAGAATTTGAAGGTTTTATCGATTACCTCAATTCGATTGGCTATATTATCAATGACAATTATCTACCTTCGCAACAGAGCCTTAATGAAAAAATCGAAGTGGAAAATAATGAAGGCGCCTCTATCGAATTAATCAAGGATGGAAAATCATATGTAATGGATTATTCAGAATTCACCGCGCTTCTCGGAGACACGAAAGGTATAATAGAACTTAGACTGTGGCAAAAACTACACGTGCATTAATAAAAACCATCCGCCAATGCATAATGTATTTCTTCAGAAATATGAACTCATGATTTGCTTTTGACTGGAAATTAAAAGGAGAAAGTTTTCGTATTTGAAAGCTTACTCCTCATTTTTTCCATACCACAAAAAGACATCTGCTTCCATACTCGTTTGAAAAAACTCCCTTTGTAATCTCTAACTTTTATTCTTTCCTCTGTTCCAATGCCAGACCAATCAACCAATCTGCCTTATCTGCCATAAACAGCGGAATGTTCAGCACATCACCATCCAGTTTCAGGTTATCCAGAGAAAATCTTATCCGCAGCTTCACCTGATCCGGGAACAGTTCTTTGAACTTCCTGAGGCTCTTGCTGGTGGTATTCGCTTCCGATTTGACTTCCACAGGAAAAATATCATTTTCCCGTTGAATGAGGAAGTCCACCTCATAAGGAGGATTTGTCTGCGTCCAGTACCGGGGCGGCACTTCAAACTGAGTAACCAAAGTCTGAAGCACATAGTTCTCTGTCAATGCTCCCTTGAATTCCGTGAACAGGCGATTCCCTTCTCCAAAAGCAGTCGGTGCCAGCTGTGCCAGACGACGGAGTACGCCCACATCCACCAGATAAATCTTGAAAGCAGAGAGGTCATCGTAAGCAGCTATAGGGAGACCCGGCGCCAAACTGCGATAAACCTTATGCACCAGTCGGGCATCTACCAGCCACTGCAAAGCATCCTCGTATTCACGGGCTCTGGCACCATTCTTAACAACCTTGTAAATGAATTTTTTGTTCTCCCTTGCCAGTTGGGACGGTATGGACTTCCAGACCATTGAAATCTTAGGAAACTCGCTGATATTCGGATGCCTGGCAAAGTCGCGCTCATAGGCGCCAATGATCCCGGATAAGCTCTCCTGTATTGCAGAAACGTCTCGCGCTTCCGTCCACATCTTCACTGGTTCAGGCATTCCTCCAGTCACATAATACATCTTGAGTTTTTCGTATAGTGGATTAAAAAATGCATCAGGAATTGGTTCAATCGTATCCACCGATTCCAGGTACTTAGCCAGATTTTCATCTCCATTAGCGAGCAGAAACTCCGTAAAAGTCATAGGATCAATCTGCATAAAGTTAACCTTTCCCACAGGGAAAGAAGAAGGCTTTGCTAAAGCAATGCCAAGCAGAGAACCGGCGCAGGCAATATGATACTGCGGAGCATTCTCGCAGAAATACTTCATGGAATTTATGACCTTAGGGCAGTCCTGTATCTCATCAAAAATAATCAGGGTTTTCTCCGGGAGGATTTTCTGACCACTTGCCAGCATCAGATTCTGCAGGATCCGGTCTACATCTTTTGTAGTTTCAAAAAACTGCCTGTATTCTTCGTTTTCATCAAAGTTGAAATAAGCAGTATTTTCGTAATAACGTCTGCCAAACTCTTTTAAAACCCAGGTCTTACCTACCTGCCGCACGCCTTTTAAAATCAGGGGCTTGCGGTAGGGAAAATTCTTCCATTCCAGCAGCTTATTCAAAATTAATCGTTCCATATGCGCACCTTCTCACACTTTTATTGATATTTAAGTGTATAATAATCACATTTTTATTATATACATTCTTTCTCAAAAAAACAACCCCAACAAGAATTATATAACTAACGTCATTCCCCCAGCAGTTCCAGCAATTCTTCCTGAGACATCGAGGACAGATTTCCACCCTCTCCCTGGCCAATGATCTGATCGGCCAGATTCTGCTTGCTCTGCTGCAGCTTTTGAATTTTTTCTTCAATTGTGCCTTTCACAATCAGCTTGAAAACGGTCACGACCTTTTCCTGTCCGATGCGGTGAGCCCGATCCGTTGCCTGATTCTGCGCCGCCACATTCCACCACGGATCATAATGGATAACGATATCCGCTCCAGTCAGATTTAAGCCGGTGCCTCCAGCCTTAAGTGAAATCAAAAATACCGGCGTCTCATCCTGATTAAACTGCCGCACGAGCGCAAGGCGGTTTTCTTTCGGAGTGCTGCCTGTGATCTCATAGCAGGCAATGCCGCGCTCATCCAGTTTCGCCCGGATCCGTTCCAGCATGCTCGTAAACTGGGAAAACAGCAGCATACGATGCCCGCCGTCAATCGCACTTTCTATCAGTTCTAGACAGGCATCCAGCTTCGCCGACCCGCCGCCGTACTGTTCAAAAATCAGCGCCGGATCACAGCAGATCTGGCGAAGCCGGGTAAGCTCCTTTAACACCTCCAGCTTATTTTTCTGAAATTCTGAGGAATTCTGCTGCGCAATTGTCTGTCTCATATGCACGACCTGTGCGTCGTAAAGTGTCTGCTGTTCCTCCCCAAAGCGTGCGTATCTGGTCTCCTCCATCTTTTCCGGCAGATCCTTCAGGACATCCTTCTTCAGGCGGCGCAAAATGAATGGCGAAACGAGGCGCCCCAGCCGGTTCGCTGCCTCCTCATCCTGGTCTTTCATGATACTGGTCTCGTAATTCGTCCGGAATTCTTTGTATGAGAAAAGAAATCCCGGCATCAGGAAGTCAAAAATGCTCCATAGTTCAGATAGCCGGTTTTCAATCGGTGTGCCGGTCAGTGCGAACCGCGTTTCGGCACAGATCAGCTTCACGGCCTTCGCTGCCGCCGTCTCATGATTCTTGATGTACTGCGCTTCATCGATAACCTCAAAAGCAAATGCAATGTCTTCATAGACATCAATATCCCGTTTCAGTAGATCATACGAGGTAATCAGCACATCCCACATGGATGCAGTATGTATTTTTTTGTGTCTTTCCGCCTGCGTGCCTGTCACATAGGAAACGGAAAGGAATGGCGCGTACCGCGAAAACTCCTCTCCCCAGTTATAGACCAGCGACGCAGGGCAGATGATGAGGGACGGGCGGGGCGAATTTCCTGCGCATAACATATTCTGTTCATGTGAAGGATAATTCTCTGCCGCAGTTGTATTCTTAGCAATGTTCCCATCCCGCCCATTCTTGTTCGCCAGCAGCACCGCAATCACCTGCAGGGTCTTGCCAAGTCCCATTTCATCAGCGAGAATCCCGCCAAAGTGCCCGGCCTGCAGCGTCCGAAGCCAGCGATACCCCGTCTTCTGGTAGCCCCGCAGAACCGGCTGCAGGCTTGTGGGAACCTCATAATCTGCGTCCTGCACCGTGCTAAAATCACGGATCAGCTGTTTGAAACGCGTATCCCGTTCCAGATAAATGCTTTCCTTTCCTTCGAGCATCCGGTCAAGATACAGTGCACGGTACGCAGGGATGTGCATATTCCCATTCACAAACTCTTTGGGGCTGATGTGGAGGGTTTCAAACAGATCATCCAGCATGGCATAGGCGTCCGATTCCAGGGACAGAAAGTCACCATTCTTTAAACGATGGAACTTCTTTTTCTTCCGGTAACTGGCAAGCACCTCCAGAAGCTCCTCGGGCGAAAGATCATCTGATGCAATATCGAGATCCAGAAGCCCGCTCCGAAGCGAAACAGCGACATTCAGTTTGGAATGACGGATCAGGCGCAGTCTGCGGAACGCATCCGAGCACTGCACCTCACCATACTTCATCAGTTCCGTGATTCCATCAGAGAGAAGCCGGTATAATGCATCCTCCTCTCCCCCGCACAGGAATTCATCCTCCATACGGTCTGCAATGGAGAAATAATCGAGCACAACGCCAAGCGCTTCCCTCTCACGAAACGTATCGCGGAACGATTCTTTACTCTCCTCAGATAAAGAATCCATCAGGGTAAACTCCTTTTCCCCGTAGATGGCCCTCGCCCGGCAGAAAGTTTTTCCGTTTTCTGTATCCAGGTAAAAAACAAAACGTGCTTCCGGAAGAAGATGCCGGTTGATCACCTCTTCATTCTTTTGCTCGATGTTCAGGTACTCTGCAAGCATGGGAATCACCGTATAATAAAATGTCTGCAACTGATGGCGGCCTACGCGGAAGGTGACCGTTCCATCCTTACCAGACAAAGCGACCAGAGGTTCAAGCGCTTTTACGTAATCCGATCCCATCCGGTTCAGATGCGTCCCTTCAATATAATAATGACCCTTCTTTCCATGGATCATACAGGGCAGGTCAGCAGACACCTCAACCCCCATAAAAGTTCCCGGCCTGCTGCTGATGTTGTCAATCCGCATGGTAACCTGAGGGTTATGCTCCCTGCAGGTCAGAATTTTTTTCTTTTTTGAACCATTTTCCCGGTACTCATAAGACAACGGAGATGTTTCGACCAGGTCATAAAAATCATCCATCCTTTTACCATCAAGATAAATCTGCTGCCCGATCTCATTCGTTTGCTGCTGTGCATCGTTTTGCAGATATTGCCAGGAAGAATAAGGCAGTTCCCCCGTTCTCCACAAATCCTTCAGCCTCTCATTTTCGGTATCTGCACCGTCGTTTCTGTCAGGACCGCCTGTATATCCCGTTTCCTCCTCAGCGATCTCCCGGATAAATGAAATATACTCCCGGGCTTTTGATGTGAAATTCCGGATGTTGTGATTAATATAGGTAGAAGCTCCATAGCGAGCATCCCTGCTTCCATCCACAAGAGAAAGAAACTTTGACAGCGTCTTGATGGAAAAACCTTTCCCTCCCTGCACCAGGATGCGGAAATCCACATAAAACTTCCCGTCTTTTTGCAGCAGCCGGGGCTCCAGATCCAGATAACCCACCCGCGTGTTGTTCTCAATTTGGCGGATGACAGCCTTCCTGTCCCGAAAAGAAGCAATCAGCATATCCCCTGACCGGTCCGTCGCATCTCCGATCTCATTTTCCTCTAAATACTTCTCCAGCAGCAGAAAAAGAGCTGCCAGATGCTCACAGCTTCTTTCCGAATTTCGATTCGCATAAAAATATCGGGACGAGCATTCCGGGCAGTCACATTTTCTCTGCAGTATCCTGTCAGGCCCGAACACAAGCTGCACCTGATAAGAGTCAGATCCCTCCTTCACAGCCCCGGTCGCAATGCCGATCATCTCCTGATCCAAACATACGTAATCCGTGCGGACAGACTGAAGCATAATCGTTCCATACTCAACCAGAAGTTCTCCGGCATCCATCAAATAAGGAGAAATATCCAGAGATTCCCGCATCCGGTCAACCTGGAAATATGGGCTTTCATCGTCTGCATAATCTTCTCCATCTTTCGCTGACGGCCATCCATCCCCAGAATCTTGTACAGCAAACAGAACCGCCGCCACATGCTTACACCACACTTGTGATTTCGATACACTGCAGTCGCAGGACAGCGATGTGATGCGTTCTCTGTTTAAACCGATTTTTACATGGCAGAAATGACCGTCGTCAACACGTGCTTCGATTTTTTTCTCTGTACGTGTCAGACAACTGACCTTGCCATCCTCAAAAAATCTCTGCCCCGCCTGAAGCGTGAGGCTCGAAAACCTATCCTTCCATTCCATTGTTCTTCTTCCTCAGTATAACTCTAACCCGGATAAACCGGAACCAAAGTTTTGCCATTTTGCGCAGGAAATCTTTCTTAAGCGCCTAACCCAGATAAACTGGAACCAAAGTTTTGCCATTTTGCGCAAGAAATCTTTCTTAAGCGCCAGATCTTTCAAACCGGACCAGCTCCGGCAGGAGCGTGCAGCCTCTCTTCTGCCTGCACAAGCTTATTTTATCTCTTCTCATCTTCATAGAATCTGTCTTCTCAGTATATCACGGAAAAACAACTGCTTCCATACTCATTTTACAAAACAGTTTCCAAACTTTGCTCCCGGTCAGTATCGCCGGAATTAAAATCCTGTCATCCGATGTGGATGATCTATCCATATTCATCCAGAAGCAGTTCTCCATTTCTACCGCTGATATGTGCCGCAAAGTTTCGACATACTCCGGATGCATTCAGGTTTACAGCACTGGAGCCAATACCACTGCTGTGAGAGGTGCAGAATGAAATAATCGTAATAACGGAGAAAAAATGCGTATTTACGCAAAAATATTTTACATGCTTCTTGACGAAAATCCAGTAGTCTGGTAGAATAGGTAGCGTAAAATAAATGCGTATTTACGCAAAAATAATTTATCTAATCCGGATTCGTTTATAGAAATGAGAATAACAGGCAAATCAAAAAAGTTATGTGAGGTGAGCGTTATGGTTATAAAACGGGATAGATATTTAAATAAGCTGATCGCCAAAAGAAAAAACAGCCTGATTAAAGTGATTACCGGCATTAGAAGATGTGGAAAGTCTTTTCTGTTATTTGAGCTGTATCATGGATGGCTCA
The DNA here is from genome assembly GCA_021199475.1 of Lachnospiraceae bacterium. Lineage (GTDB taxonomy): Bacteria > Bacillota > Clostridia > Lachnospirales > Lachnospiraceae > Choladousia. The sequence continues at coordinate 10,159 of JAJQHZ010000106.1, read as the reverse complement.
TAGATAATGGTGTTCCCGAAGACCACATGATTGAACTTGCGCTTGATGAACTTGCCAACGCAAGATATCGCAATCCGCTGGAATTGGATCGGTATATCCGGGAAGAACTGACTAAAAGAAACACCAACGAAACCACATATATTTTCCTCGATGAAATCCAAAAGGTTTCTGAGATTCAAAACCCTTATGTGGATAATCCAGATGCAAAAATCGGGTTTGTGGATGTGCTGTTGGGGCTAATGAAATTAAAAAACGTGGACCTATACGTGACTGGCAGCAATTCTAAAATGCTCTCCTCAGATATACTGACCGAGTTCCGTGGACGTGGCGATGAAATCCGTGTAAATCCTCTCACATACAGCGAGTTTTATTCTGCTTATGCCGGGGAAAAACGTTACGCATGGCGAGAGTACTTTACCTATGGTGGAATGCCATTGATTATGTCCATGCAGACACATGAAGAAAAGAGTAAATATCTGAAGGACCTCTATTCCAGGACTTATCTGTCAGATGTTCTGGAGCATAATAAGGTTTCCAATGATCAGGCTGTATTGGAAACTTTACTGAATATTGTATCTTCTTCTATTGGGTCGCTGACCAATCCAAGAAAATTGTCTAATACTTTTCTTAGTGTAATGCAGACCAGCGTCAGCCCAAACACCATCAGCCGTTATCTAAGTTTTTTTATTGATGCTTTTATACTGTACAAAGCCTGCCGCTATGATATAAAAGGGAAGAAATATATTGAGACGCCGTTAAAATATTATTTTACAGACGTGGGATTGCGTAATGCACGGTTGAATTTCCGCCAGCAAGAGGAAAACCATATTATGGAAAATATCTTATTCAATGAACTAATGGCCAGGGAATTTGATGTGGATGTCGGTATGGTGCAATACAATCACAAGGATTCTGCCGGAAAGAGCATACGTTCACAGCTTGAAATAGATTTTGTTGCTAATAAAGGCAGTCAGCGCTATTATATTCAGTCCGCATTAACTGTGGCGGCTGAAGAAAAGCGTCTCCAGGAAATCAATTCCCTGACAAAGGTCGGCGATTCCTTTAAAAAAATCGTAGTCGTTCGAGATAATATCATGCCGTGGCATGATGAACAGGGAATTCTTTATATAGGCATAGAAGATTTCCTGCTGGATGAATCCGCAATGAATATATAACAGGGTAGCACCACATAGTCCCAATGTTCTTCCGCAAGTGCTTTCAAAGTTCTCGAGCCTATCTCTGTTTTAGGATTCAACTGTTCCGAAAGCCTTGCGCCGCCGCGCGTATGATGCACAACCTCCGCTCTCCTGAATAGTTTCTGCCTCTCACGGCTATACTAATATTCGCCTAACGAAAAACGTTTTCTCCTAATTCCTAGTTCCGATTAGGCGATTATTCTCCTAACCGTCTTGACTTTCCCCTAATATCGCGCTATAATTAGGCGTAAAGAAAGCTGTAACAGAAAGAAGGGCATAGAATGAGAACATTTGATTACACGCAGCTTGCATCAAGGCAGTGGGACAGCGAGACGCTTGGGCTTGTTGCACAGATACACGAATTCAAAGGACGCCAGGAGATGTTTTTGAAACAGAAGCCGACAGTCCTTGATAAGCTAGTGGAAATCGCAAAAATCCAAAGCACCGAGGCATCCAATAAGATTGAAGGAATCGTGACTACCAACACCAGGATACAGCAGCTCTGCAACGAAAAAACCACACCCCGCAACCGGGATGAGGAGGAGATTCTCGGATATCGTGCTGTGTTGAACACCATCCACGAAAATTACGAGTACATTCCTATCCGTGCATCCTACATTCTGCAATTGCACAGGGATCTGTACAAGTATTCCGAGAAAGCCATCGGTGGAAGGTTCAAAAACACACAGAATTTTATTGCCGAGACACATGCAGATGGTACGCAGTTTGTCCGCTTCATGCCTCTCGCCCCCTACGAAACACCGGACGCAGTTGACGCCATCTGCACAAGTTTCAACCAGGCAATCGATGCCTGCACTGTTGATCCGCTCGTGCTGATCCCCATTTTCATTAATGACTTTCTTTGCATCCATCCATTCAACGATGGGAATGGAAGAATGTCGAGACTTCTGACCACGCTACTTCATTACCAGTGTGGCTATGTTGTTGGTCGTTATATCAGCATTGAAAGCAAGATTGAAAAAACAAAAGCCACCTACTACGATGTGCTTGAGCAAGCCGGTGCAAACTGGCACGAAGGGACAAACGATCCTACTCCATTTGTCAAATACATTTTAGGAGTTGTGCTTTCGGCGTACCGTGATTTTGAAAACCGCGTCAGCCTTGTGGATGAGAAACTGCCCGCTATCGAACTGGTCAGAAATGCGACAACTGAGAAAATTGGAAAATTCACAAAGAGCGAGATTATGGAGCTTGTTCCGAGTGTCGGAAAGGCGTCCGTAGAAAATTCGCTGAAAAAGCTCGTAGACGAAGGGTTTTTGACGCGGCATGGCAAAGGGAAAGGGACATTTTACACGCGAAATTAAAAAAAAACCCCTTTGGCAGAAATCCGGCTCACCGCTGCAAACGGGGCAACATCCCGGAAAACTACCACAGGGGTCTTTTTTCAAAATTTTGGTTCTCTCAAAAACAGCACCGCACAGTTCGGGAATTCGACCTTCAGCACCTTCACTATATGTAAGTCTTTCGAAAATACGACTTTATCATCCTTTGTAAAGTGTTCATGAAAAATCTCATACACAAGCGGGATCAGAAGCTGTGGACAGTCATTCAACAGTGTCCGATAAACGTTATCATACGCATCCCCGGCACGCATATACTACCACAGATATTGCAGGTTGTCACCCATAAAATGCAAATTTTGTAGAATATTGTATCAGAACTTCTTAATAAACAAGACGCAGACATAAAGAAAGGGATGAAGTCTCCTCCACCCCTTATTGACGTCCAATCGGTTTGAGCATCGTTGAGAGGCTTGATTGGTTCGGTCATATTATTTATATGTACCAATCCGAAAAATATTCAGCTAATTTTTCCCTGTTTAGACTGTCATATGTTTTGACCAGTCCGGCGGGAAATTTATCTTACTCAAATCAACAACACTGCCATACTTTTGGAGCAGTCCTGTTAAGTCAGACACAAAACCGTTCCACACATCATCGGAAGGGCGCAGATATTTCATAGCCAACACAATCTGATAAACCCCACTATATTTTCCGGGATTGCTTGGTGCATCAACAGCCGGGATTTGCACATGTGTATTCAATGCACGACTATATATCCTTCCATTATGAGCACAGATATTTCTGAGAACAGACACGGCTTGTGTCCAGGAAGTAAACATCTGAAGCGATGGGGTAACCTTCTTCCCTTTCTGACTGGTAAAATGATAATGTGAAAGTAATTTCTGAGATGTACTGCCCTTCCCCGTCTTAAGATTTTTTATCGTCATTGACAGGTTTCCAAAAGACATAATTTCAACTGCTGCCCATATCGGAACCAGACCGTCATGATTATCAAAATTATGTTGTATAAACACATCATTAGAGCGGGCGATTTCTCCGGAAAGTGTACCGATATTTCTCCAATACAGTGTTTTATTATTGAAAACGGCAGGATCATATAAAGCAAGCGCATCATTATACACGGATAAAAGTGAATCAGACAACCTTACCCTCAGAGACACTTCTATTGCTGCCGATAGTGAAAACAGAAGATGTGAAAGCTCCGTATCAAAATGATATAGTGCTAACACATCAGAGAAAGAAGTGCCATTTTTATATTTCTTTGTGCTGTTATCATATAGGTGATAGCAATAACCTCTGAGCCGATAATAACCTATAGTTTCAAGAGCATTTATTGCTTCATCGTGAGAGGGAATCACCATTCCTGCGTCAATATATGATTGTAGTTGTTGATTTATATTTAAAATTTGCTTAGGATACGGTGTCATGACATTACTCCAAAAAATAAAAAGTCCCGCCGGGTTGCGCTTAGAAACCCACAAGGGTAACCAGAGGCGTGGCGGGTTCGGTTATTGTTATTATACTCAATTGAGCCGAAAATGTCAATGGAATCAGCAAAAAACGCTTTGTAAATTTTCTGTGAACAAGAGCAATAATCTGACAATTTCTTTACTGTCTCCCCTGGGACACATCAGCAAACGATAGGTACGGGGTGTCCTGTTACTTTGTATTATACCATTTTAACACCGCGCAGTTCGGAAACTCGACCTTCAACACATTGTCTTCTTCAACACCGGAATTCCGTGCCACCATCATCGCATACTCAAACATTCTGATCAGGATTACTCGTGTCCGGCCTGGTCTGCTCTTCGATCAGAAACTTTTTCCGGTTGCTTGCCATCTTTCAGTTTTTTAATTTCATTTTTGCAAGCAAACATGAAATACGCCTCGATTCTTTATTTCAAATTCGATTGACTTTCTGAAATGGTCCGTTTAAAATATAGTCTGTAATTTCAAATTCACAAGTTTACAGAAAGGTTGGTTTCTCAATGGACAATAGAACTCGTGCCGGGAAATTTGTTACAAACTTATCCGGAGATATGGCTTATCAGTCGTTTCTCCCCACTCCTCTGCCTCCAAACCCTCAGATAAACATCGACGATGAAATGACGCAGCTATTAATATCTGCACACAGCCAGCTAACTCTTCTCGATGGACTTTCAAAACGTATCCCGAATATGCAGCTCTTTGTGTCTATGTGTGTTCGGAAAGAAGCACTTCTTTCATCACAGATTGAGGGCACACAGGCTACCTTGGATGATATTCTCGACCCATTGTTAGACAAAAACGCAAATCGAGATGTAGCTGATGTTATCAATTACATTCGTGCTGTTAATTATGCTGTGGAAAGCCTTAAGTCTCTGCCTCTCTGTAATCGACTGATCCGTGAAACCCATGCTGTCCTGATGGAAAACGTCCGCGGTCAGGAAAAAAATCCCGGTGAATTTCGATATCCCCAAAACTGGATTGGTGGGCAGGGCAGTACCTTAAGAAATGCTCGCTACATTCCGCCGAACCCCCAGGATATGGTTGACTCCATGTCAGACCTGGAACAATTCATCAATGCAGAAGACACCATTGATCATCTGATCCGTATAGCACTGATTCATTACCAGTTCGAGACAATCCACCCCTTTTTAGATGGCAATGGACGAATCGGTCGATTGATTATCACGCTTTACCTGATGGAGAACCATTTGCTTTCCTCACCCGCACTTTATCTCTCCTGGTACCTCAAGCAGAATCGCATCGAGTATTATGATCGTATGTCTGAAGTCAGGCGAACAGGAGACTATGAACAATGGGTTAAGTTCTTCCTCCGTGCAGTTGCTGTCTCTGCCGAAGATGCCATTCGGACAGTTGATCTGCTGTCTGAGTTCATGACAGTAACCAGAAGCTTATCGATGATTCCTTCAGAACCCGCTCCAGGAAAAACGCCATGCAGCTCTTTTCATATCTTGAGCAAAATCCAATCATCGAGATTCAGAAAACAGCTTCTGCTCTTAATATGGCATACAATACGGTTGCAAGATATGTCACAGACTTTTGCAACATTGGTATTCTTCAGGAAAACTCAAAAGAAAACAGAGCTAAAGTGTATTCTTACGAGCAGTATCTGAATATTCTCCGTGAGGATATGTAAGCGATATTCCATTCTTTCTAAGCACTCTCCTAAGTGCTTATTACAGGGTTCTATCGTGTGATCATCACGATTACATGACAGAACCTTTTAACCACTATTTTAGTTGGGCTGAATAAAATAATCCTCGTCAGAGGAATCCGTTCTGACATAACAAGTAGCTCTTCCTGTCCCAATTTTAATAATTTCTTTCTCCTCTACAAGGCGTTTTATTGCTGCCATAACTGCTGAACGTCCAAAACTCGGACAGGACGCAATCACTTCCGCGCTTGTAAACTTTCCTACTTTGCCGGAAACATATGTCTTAACCACATCGTAAGCTGAACTTCTTACTCCAACCTTCCCAACAAGTCCTACTCGTTCCTCAAATTCCATATAACATGCCAGAATAACTTTCAACATATAGCGAATGAATGGTGTTGCATCATAGCCAGAGAAGATTTTCAGGGGATTTGCAGAAGATTTACAGCATATTTCCAGGCTTACTTTTCCGGCCTGTCCAGCCAAGGCCCCCTCGCCCACGCTTTCATATCATCCGCTTCTTCTTTATCATCCCCGTTTATGGTCTCCAGCATATTCAAATATCCATGAAGTCCGCCGCAGTCATCCAAGACATTCAGCCCGTCTGATCACGATATGTGTAATCAAACGGGCTATGCCTGTTATGGTATTCTAAGCACAAGTGATACTTGATGCCGGTACGCATAATCCAGAGGATTTACACTTGGGTCATTAAAATAATGATCTCCCGCACAAATCGTCCCTGTGAAACGATATTTAGGTGGATACAATTTTGTTGCGCTTTCCATAAGTGGAATACTTTTCAATTTATTATTTTCAAATCCATATCCGTATTTTGGAAAAAGCGGATGTTCTACAGATATATGATCTAAAAGCTTTTTAATTCCTGACTCTATTCCTGAATACTGTCCTTGTTGAAGCAATGCAGACGCTCGATCCAAGGAAAAGAGCGAACCCGTAGCGATTGTTTTTTCAAGATTCTCTACTTTCTGAGACAATTCATTGATAGAACGATTTGTCTCATCACCTGTACTTACTACAGTCTGAATTACCTTCCCTGCCATCTTTTCAGCGGTTTCATCTGTGTTTTCTTTTACAGCTTCCACCACTTCTGCTGCCAGATAATAATCTTCCAAGCGAATCTTTCTCTTAAAAAAAAGCACTAACAATATCCAAACTATTTTCAACCAGTCTACCAACCCGTTTCTTTGCTTCCTCTGTATTAGCTGACGAATATAGGACAGCTGCAGCAGCAATCTCCTCCCTCGCTCGGCTACGTTCTTTGCTTTTAGTTGACCTAAATCTTGTCTTTACCATGTCCATCAAATTATCAGAGATAAACTCGATAAGTCCTTGAAAGTCACACTCTTCTGCTAAAGAACAGACTTCATTATATTTTCGCTGTCCTTCAATAAAGATTTTAAGCTTATTTTTCAGTTTAGCTTCATCAATCTTTTTTTCCGCAGAATCCTTGATAACATCAAGCCCAAGGCCCGCCAAATAATCTGATACTACTTCCATTTTATTTTTCTCCAAAAAATCTTTTATACTCTACATATTTTCAACTGCAATATCAGAATTTCAAGCCTTTATATACTTCTGACTACGGCTTTTGGGTTTATCTGGTATCGTTAGTTTAAGTTTTCCTTCATTAACCATTGGTACGATAAATCGTCTTGAGAAATAGCCTCTACTTGCTATTCCCAGGAAGTCCTGCATCTCTTGTCTGGTTCTCGGTACTGTACAAAATTCTTGCAGACGATGTTTTTTGTCTTCATAGCTGTCATCATGGTCACTAACATGGTCACTAACATGGTCACTGACCATGTTCTCATTTTCGCTATTGCCTTTCGCCACCTCTTTTTTGATGAACGATAACGTTAGGATCGTCCTGTCAGGACCATATTGCTCTTCTACCTCTGGTTCTTTCCACCCCTGCTGGTCCCAGGTAGCAAAAATATCAGGAACTCCGCTTCCAGCTCTCTCGCCTATACCAATCAGATTCAACATTTTCAAAATCGACGCATTTCTCGGATCAGAAATCCCACCTCTCAACATCTGAGCCTTTCCTGTCCGAATACTACCTGGATTTTCAAAAACAATCGTCTCGGCATCTTTCTTAATGACAACACCCCTCGATAGATAAAAATCTGTGTTTACAAGACAGTTTGCCAGTGCCTCACGGATAGATTGGTGTACAGGGGTATCATCTACTCTCATCGCACCGTCAAGCACAAATGGAATTTTCACATCTTTCACAAGCTTACTGTTGACGCGGAAGAAGAAATCAAAAAGGTTACCAGACCAATCTCCAGAGCATGATTGAAGTCTGTCTGTCCATCTTATTGTTGGGTCAAGCACTTCGCGGTAATCGAGAAAATAATGCGGAAATTCCCGAACAATGTCATACTCATTTCCAAACATGAGCAAACCTGCTGCCGTAGGATGCATTTTACCATCCTTTTTTGATTCAGCGGCCGCTCCAATGTTCTTTAGATATTCCTCATCTCCAAGCATTTCCCAAACATGGCCCGGTCTCCAGCTTCTATGCAGATTACGATACGCCTGTACAGACTCCTTATTCAAATCTTTTATTGACCAGTCTTCAAGGATTTTTGCATCCATCGAGGTCTGTGGTTCATCTCTGAGCATTCCCAGAACCTCTTCACGAGTGCAGTGATAATCTCCTTGGATTTGTTTCATTGATTGCCTGCAATATATCTGATGATCGTGTTGCCCAACGAGTTTCAAATTTAATTGAATCTCGATATTCTGAAAGCCGAATTTTTTCTTGTATAGAGCGTGCTGCTTCATCAAGAGAAAGCTTCGGCGTGTCTCCTGGGTTTGCAGCAAGAAACAGGACAGTAATCTTTTCAGGAATAGCTTTCAGCTTTTCTATCTCCATTTGCATTTGCGTTTGAGTGTTTCCATATTCCCTTATGGAACGTTCAAGTTCCGCTGTCTGCTGAGCCGCATCTCGTTGACGTTTTTTCTCTGCTTCCATATTCTTCTTGTTTAATTTAGCTTCTTCATTTCTATAATTCTTTTCAGCAGTTGCCTTTTCTTTTTCTTTTTGAGCTATTTTTTTCTGTATGTCACCACATTTTTTTTGCGCATCTGCGATTGATTTATTTGCACGTTCAATGTCATTCCGCCTTAATTTTATGGTAGACTGATTCTTCGTTCGTCCAATAGCGCTTTGGGCTGATATAATTTTCTTTTGCAAATCTGCTATCTTAGCCTACTCCTTCGCCAAATCCTGATTCAATTTAACTATGTCCTCTTGTTTTCTAAGCATAGTATTTCTATATGTATCAAGCTGCGACAAGAAATCACCTTCCTTCTATTTTTCCACACAAACTGATTAGTATCTCAGCAAATCTACCCAGTTGTCTGGAAAACCAATGTGTTTTAATGAAATATCTTTTCTATATTCTTCAATAATAGCTTCTAATTCAGTCAGTACGTTTGCGTTCCATTTATCCTTTTCCGGATATAGAAATTTAATAACCATAACCTGTGTAAAAAGTCTCCGGTTTGCAGTGAAGCTTATGTTATCTGGCATTTTGGGCAATGCTGGGAATGACCAATAATAAAGCCTTGAATAATGAGCACAGCGATTTCGTAGAACAGTAATACAGCGAAGCCAGCTTTTTAAACATGCGACTGTTGTTCCATATAATTCTTTAGCCAATTCTTTTTGCTCATTAGTTTTCATGTCGGCATAAAAATAAGACAACATTCCCATTGAGAAAAATTCAATAATAACCCAAATCGGAAATTGCCCGGAATATTTTTCCTTATGATGCTTAACAACAAGCGTTCTTTTATTTTCTTCTATACAACTATTTACAAGTTCAAGGAAGCGATCCTGGTCGTGTCTCTCAGAAAACACATCTTTTTCCAGATACCCCAAAGGACCATGATGATGAGCACTGTAGTAAGATTACTGTGACCTAAGATAAAGTTCAATTTCTTCGATGCACTTGAACAGAAAGTTTCTTATCTTTCCATCGAATTCATATATCCTCTGAATCCGCTGAAATCTGATATTGGGAAAATAAGTCCCATCTCCTTTTCTGAATGGTAGAAAATAAGCTGAAAGTCGATAATAATTTGCCTTGTGTAAAAACATAGCACAAGATTCTCTATCATCAATAATAAAACCTTTCTTTTCTATATGAGCCACCTGTTCATCATAACTTTTCGGTTGCTTTACAGGCACAGTGGTATTCTCTTTTGAAGCATCTGAATTATCTCTGGAATCCATACATCAATTCCTTTTCTTAAATAAAGCAAAAAAATGTCTCCCCATGGGACACATCACTAAGTGAGAGGTGTGGGGAGTCCTGTTAGCGTTATTATATGCAAAGATGGCTTCAAAGTCAACGTATTTTTAAGATTTTCAAAAAATTTTTTGTGGGGCTGAAGTGAAAAAGTAAATTCCACTCTGAAGGGATGCAAGTTGAATTTAGTCT
>JAJQHZ010000075.1 GCA_021199475.1 Lachnospiraceae bacterium | reverse complement strand
GAGCAAACGAAAACTTTTCTTGATAACCAGATGCATTTGTGGTAAGCTTTCTACAATTCAACCGTTTGTGTTTCGGCGTTTTTAGCGAGCGAAGGAGGTGGCAGTGTGAAGACGAAGATGCTTCCGATAGGAGTCGATGACTTTCAAAAAATCCGGACAGAAGATTATTATTATGTAGATAAAACCAGCCTTATCAGAGATTTGTTGCAAAACAGAGGAGAAGTAAACCTGTTTACCCGTCCGCGACGCTTTGGCAAAAGCCTGAATATGAGTATGTTAAGACGCTTTTTTGAGACAGGTGCAGATCCAAAAATATTTGAAGGTCTGGCAATTTCTAAAGAGACCGAGCTGTGTGAAACATACATGGGACAGTTCCCTGTGATTTCAATCAGTTTAAAAACTGCTCATGGAGACAGTTATGAGTTTGCAAAGAATGAGCTCTGTACTATTATTGCAAATGAAGCGTTACGATTTCGTTTTCTTCTTGACAGTGACAAACTTTATGAAGAGGAAAAAAAGCTTTATCGTCAGCTTATTCATGTGGATAATTCTTTAAAAAGCGTTTTCGTCATGTCTGAAGCTACTATTACCAGCAGCCTGAACACACTTTCCCGACTGTTGGAGAAGCATTATGGACGGAAAGTGATTATTCTGATTGATGAATATGATGTGCCGCTGGCAAAAGCAAATTCATGCGGATACTATGATAAAATGATTGTCCTGATTCGAAATATGCTGGATGCCGCGCTAAAAACAAACGAAAGCCTTTATTTTGCGGTAATGACGGGATGTTTGAGAGTCTCAAAAGAAAGTATTTTTACCGGCCTGAATAATCTGAAACTATATTCGCTATTAGACGCCGAATGTGATGAGCGTTTTGGATTTACGGATGCTGAGGTTCGACAAATTCTGGATTATTATGGGCTTTCCGAATACTATAATACTACGAAAGAATGGTATGACGGATACAGGATTTCCAATGCATATGTTTATAATCCATGGGATGTCATCAATTGGTGCAACCAGTTACTGAAAAATCCAGACAAAAGGCCAAAGAGCTATTGGAAAAACTCCAGCAGTAATGAAGAAGTCAAAAAATTCATCCGCCGGATGGGCAACGGTGTGACGAAAGCTCAGATTGAACGGCTGATTTCCGGCGAGACTGTCCAGAAATCAATCGAAGAACAGCTGACCTACAATACTATGTATGAAAACATTGAAAATATGTGGAGTCTTCTGTTTGCAACCGGCTATCTGACTCCGGCCGAGATGCCATATGGCAATCTGGTTCGTCTGAAAATCCCGAATAACGAAGTCCGCGACATTTTCAGTGGCTTTATTCTGGAATTGTTTGAGGAAAAAGTGGCTGAGGACGGCACTTTGGTGACAGAGTTTTGCGCAGCATTGAAAAATGGCGATACAGCTGATGTCGAGCGCATTTTCACGAAAGCCATGGGAAAAACAATCAGTATTCGTGATACAGCAGTAAAAAAGGAATTCAAGGAAAATTTCTATCACGGCCTGATTCTCGGAATCATGCTCTTTAAAAGCGACTGGGGCGTTTCATCTAACAGGGAAGCCGGTGATGGATACTATGATCTCCAGATTGAGATTGAAGAAGAAGAAATTGGCATTGTCATTGAGGTAAAATATGCAGAGGGCGGGAATCTTGACGCAGCATGTAAAGAAGCTCTTGATCAGATTAACAAATACAATTATACTGCCGAATTGAAAGAAGATGATATGCACAAAATCCTCAAATATGGCATCGCCTGCTTCAAAAAGCAGTGCAAGGTTGTTTTAGAGCGGGAGTCATTTTAATATACTTTAAATATAAGGGACAGGCGAACAAGCCATTTCTAATCGGCTTGCTCGCCTGTTTTTTTGCCTGCGGGGCAGACATGGTGATCTTACGCCTGACAGTACCTGCCCCGCGCAGCGGACAGAGGAGTTATATCACTTCAGTGCCAGTGATTTTTCTTTACAGTTTTTTAACCTTGATTTTGCTTCCGGCACCTCGCGCCCTGAATATCTTCTTATAAGCAGATACCTTTTTGGACGGAACCTTGAATGTACAGGTGCTCTTTATTCCCTTGAAGGCATTTGATTTTACATTCGATTTCGTCAGCTTCGATGTCTTTAAAGAGACTGTGGAGAGTTTCTTATCGCCATAGAAGGCTTTCTTTCCGATACTTTTTAAAACGGTGGATTTAGCAGTAAAAGTTTTCAGAGCCTTACAGCCCTGGAACGCAGACGCACCGATGCTAAACAACGCTTTGGAAGTCAGATTGACTTTTTTGAGCGCTTTGCAGCCGTAGAACGTGCTTTTTCCGATCGTCTGAACACTCGCCAGGGTAACAGTGGATGACTTACTCCCGATTGTGGTCAGCTTCTTGCAATTATAGAATGCATTGCTACCGATTGTAATCAGATGCGTCATGCCGTTTACAGTAGTTAGCGCCGTGCATCCCTGGAACGCGCTGCTTCCGATGGTTGTCACTGCCGCATTGCCGCTGACGGTCTTCAGGCTTGTACAATTGTAAAATGCCTTTGATCCGATGGAAGTCACGTTTGCACCGACAGATACGGATGTTAGGCTCGTGCAGCCGCTGAACGCATTATCCGCGATGGCCGTCACGGTGTATGTATTTCCATCAATCGTCACCGTCGCCGGGATCGTTGCACTGGTGATTGTTTTGCTTTCCGGAGCGGAGAGTGTTACAGTCATTTCCGAAGAGTCGGATGCGGTCACAGTATAGGAAAGCTTGTCAATTGAAATAGATGCGCCGACCTGAATGGCCTCCTTTACGATCGTAAAGGCCGTTGTCGCAGTACCAGTATAATTTCCGATGCCAGTCACGGTCACTGTAGCGGTTCCGACATCCGTGTTATTACTGTAGGAAACTGTATAATCAGTATCCTTTATTAATATAGAAGTCCCATCTGTAACCGTAACATCCGGTGTTTTTGCTTCCCCGTCGTAGGTGTAATTTGATGATGAGAGTGTCACGGTAAAGTTAGAAAGATCAACTGCCGGACTGCTGTCATACATCACAAAATCGGAAAAGCTTGTAATCACAAAAGACGCATAGTACTGACCATCTTTTTCATAAATATAGGGCCATAGCTGTTCCGGCTCTTCCTCTCCCTGATGGTAATGCAAAAGAACAAAAAAGTCCGGGTTAATCGTAGCTGGGATAGGGAGCGTAATCTTTACCGGGACAGAAAGCTGATTGCTGTCCACGTCCTCTCCGGCCAGATTCATGGAAAACGCAATAGAGTTTTTCAACATTGTGTCAATTACATCGCCATCTTCCGGGGTGGAAATCGTCAGCTCCGCATTTCCGGAAGAGGTGTTTAATCCGCCGCCAATCACCGAAACCTGGCTGGAATCAAAATTATCTGACATGGCATCTGTAATCACGATATTTGTTGAGACACCAGCCTGGGCTTCCAGTGAAGCAATTTGCGCCACAACACCTGTATTATCCTGGTCAGAAGCCATCGCAGCAGAAAGCTCTGACGTATCGATATTCTGCACAACGCTCTTAATTTCGGCTTCTGTTGCACTACTGTCTATGGTATCAAGTGTTTCAGATATTTCTCCCACAATGTCCCTAAAGTAAAATCCGTCACTCCAGACGACATCGCTGTGCAGAGCAGCCGTGATATCCTTAGAGATGGCATGTATCTCGACAAAATAATACCCCGAACCGCCTACTGAAAGCAGCCCTGCGTCCAATGTATCGGAATAAGAAATATCTCTGTAACCAGGATAGGCGCCAGTACAAGTATGGCCCCACAGTGGTGTTTTTGTGGTTCCATCCGCCGTATCAGAAACATAGAAATGTAATTCAAATCCCCATAGATTTGACTCATCTTCATAAGTATCCCAGGAAATTGCCGGATAACCGGTGCTTTCGTCCAGCTGCCAGGTTAGAGAAGTCGGGGAAGGGAGCTGCTCAGAAGCCAGTTCAACTGTCCATTCCCCTGAGCTTGCAATCTCACTGTCTGAATAGGTAACACCATCCCCCAAGGACTGAACTGTAAAGTAATAAGTACCTGATTCACTGATATATAAAGGAAAATTACAAGTGTATTGTCCAGGCCCAGTACAACGCACAATTTTACTTGCCCCATCTTCGTTAATCTTATAACACACTAATTGATATTTATCTTGTGTAAGACCGTTTACAGTAAACGATGCAGTTCCTGGCATTTCAAACAGTACAGTACCATCTGCCAAATGAAAAACTCCCCATTCAAGGTTTGCCGGTGTTGCCAGCTGTATCAATGAGTCATCATCGTCATCAATTACGCTGATGCCGCTCTCATCTTCAATCGAACATTCTTCAACAGATAAGATAAAGTCATTATTGTCTGTATCTGCAGTTGCATCCGCATTCGATTCCGAGATACCATTTGTGCCATCCGTGTTTTCTGTGATTTCAGGATTATCACCTGCAGCGATATCAGAGACCACCATAGAAGTATCCGCTCCGTCATCACTCGACTCGGTTTCATACTCCACAATCAGGGCAGTGTCCATTTCATCCGATTCTGAAACGGACTCCATAGCATTTTCTGCTTCAGCGTCAGCCTCTGCCGCATCCAAAATGCTGCCATCTGATAGAATTGAATCACTTGTATCCTCCGCCTGAATATTGACAGGCGCAGAAACAACCAGTATTAGTGCAATTAATAGCGATATTCTCTTTTTCATAAATCAATCCTCCCTTTTGTTCGGTAGTTGCGCAATCGGATAAATCCAGATGTCTTAAACAATTATAACAAAACTTAGTGGAAATGACAAGCTGCTATGAAAAGATCTGCGGATATTAAAGGGCGATTAAAGGGCGATATTAATGACATATGTATTGATGGCAACTATGCCCGGTCTTACGGTTCTTGCTGAAGAACTATCTGAAGAAATCCTTGTAGAAGAACTGATGGACGCCGCAATTCCAGAAAGCCGGACATCCATTCAGAGCATCCGGTTTTCACAAAGCATAAATTACCGCTGATGTGCCAAAAATAATATTTATTTTATTCCCCACCTATGGTATATTTGGGTGGGGAATAAAAGTGGGGAATAAATTTTGACCAGGAGGCTTCGCATGGAAGATTTGAAACAGACTGTAAGGGATCTGATGTCCCTGGAAACAGAGGAAGAATGGTTTGATTATAAGGAAAACTGGCAGGAACCGACAGGGATAGGCGAGTATATCTCCGCATTGTCAAACGCAGCGGCCATGTTTGGTAAAGAGTATGGTTATTTAATATGGGGCATAAACGATAAAAGCCATGAGGTTGTGGGAACTGTCATGGATTACCACAAGGATGTAAAGAACGAACCCTTACAGCATTATCTGGCAAGGCAGCTTATGCCGGACATCGCTTTTCAATTTCAGGAGATCAGGATCAACCGTAAGCGTATCGTGGTGCTTGTAATACCTGCCGCGCATCAGGTCCCGACAGCGTTCAACGGGAACCGTTTCCTGAGAATCGGTTCCAGCAAAGTAAATTTAAACAAATATCCGGAGCGGGAGGCGCGCCTGTTTGATATTTTAAGGAATGGGTTTCCTACGATGGAGAATACAGAGGCAGACAGCCAGGAAATGACTTTTCGTAAATTATTTCTCTATTATGAGGACAGGGGAATCATATTAAACAAAAAAACATTTGAAAAGAATCTGGGCTTTTTGACAAGGGACGGGAAATATAATCTGCTTGCGCAACTGTTATCCGACAATAGCCGAATTCCAATTCGGGTATCCATTTTTAAGGGGAGGGATAAGGCATCTTCCCTCTATTCCGTGAGGGAATTCGGTAACAACAGCCTGCTCCTGTCACTTGACAAGGTGCTGGAATACGGGGATGTCTTAAATATTTTACAGGCGGATGAAAGTGATCGCCTTGTGGAGCGAAAAGAGATTCCGCTGTTTGACCAGAGTGCTTTTCGCGAGGCTGTGATCAATGCATTTGTGCATAATTTATGGATAGACGGGAATGCACCGATGATAACGGTATACAGTGACCGAATCGAAATTTTATCCCGCGGGACGCTTCCTCCGAAACAGACAATGCAGGGCTTTTATCTGGGAGAATCCGTGCCGGTAAACCAGAAACTGTCAGATATATTTTTGCAGCTTCATATCAGTGAGCGTTCCGGCAGGGGCGTCCCTAAAATAACCGAAGTATATGGAAAAGAAGCATTTGAGTTTCGTGAAAATTCCATCGTGGTAACAATCCCGTTTCATTATCTTGAGGCAGATCTGGGGAATAAAACGGGGAATAAAAGTGGGAATTACACGGTCAGATTAAACCCGACACGCCAACGCATTCTGGAGGAGATGAGGAACAATCCAAATGTTACCGGCGAACAGCTGGCTCTGATGATCGGAATCAAGAAAACGGCGATTGAAAATAATATCTCTTTCTTGAAAAAGAACGGGTTGGTAGAGCGGGTAGGTTCCAGAAAAAATGGTTGGTGGAAAGTAGTGTAAAATTCAAAGCCTGTTTTGCATTTTTTTAACAGCAATTACAATTGCCACTACTATTTTCCCGAAATTCATGCACATTTGACTTTTGGTATTTCAAGAGAAAGGACATGGATTTCGGGGGAATTAGTGGGCTTACCGAGTGACGAATACGAATTTTCACGGAAGAACCTAAAGTGTGATAATGGTTATAGCATTTACTGCATATTTAGGAATTCCGGAACGCCTATAATATTTGTGTCCAGCATAATTTTCATCCTTCATTTTCCTCACGTCGGAATTCCCTACTTGTATTGTAATCATTTATGTGTAAAATGGCAAGGCAAATGAATAAATATCTGTATACAAATGAATGATGAAAAGGCAGAATGCGGGAGCAATTGACGATTCAGGCGGAGTCATGCAGCGAAGAGAAGAGATTGGTTTCCTGACAGTCTGTAAAAAACAGGGTATAATTGTCAAAACCTATTGAAAACCGGGCGGAAATTGGTTATATTGTAGATGTTATTTTTACAATCTTTTTACATGACTGCTGGTGATGCATCTGCTGGCAAACTGTTTTTTCAGTTTATTGCTTGTCTGGAATCTGTCGCGAAGGACATTTTGCGAGTTTTTGGATCGTTCAGATGAAAGCCTGTGTGCAGCAGCCTGGCGTCCCGCAGTTATCACCCTACTTATGAGGAGGAAGAATTATGGAGAAAAAATTTGGAATCAGAGATGTAGTGGCCATCGGCATTGGTACGGCGCTGTTCGTGGTGCTGACGAATGTCCAGATTCCGGTCGGGTTTATTCCGAATACGGCACTGCAGACGCGTGTGCCGGTGCTGGCGTTTTTTGCGGCTATCTTCGGCCCGGTTGTGGGCGGCGCCATTGGTCTGATCGGGCACGCGCTGGGTGATGCGCTGTTCTACGGCAGTGTGTGGTGGAGCTGGGTGTTCCCTGACGCTCTGTTTGGTCTGGCAGTCGGCCTGTTTGTGAAGCAGTATAAGGTGAGAGAGGGCGGCTTTGGCGGAAAACAGATTGCGCTGTTTAACGTAGTGCAGGTGGTCGCGAATGCGGTGGCATGGATTGTGCTTGCTCCGGTGCTTGACATCCTGATTTATGCGGAGCCGGCGAATAAGGTATTCGCGCAGGGCGCAATTGCGTGCATTCTGAATGTGATTATCACTGCGATTCTCGGTACGCTGCTGCTCGTGGCATACTCGAAAGTGGGAGCAAAGTCGGAGAGCCTCTCGAAGGAGGACTGACCGGAAATGCACCTGACAGATTTAGAGGATTAACATATGGATCCGATTATTGAGTTTAAGAATTATACGTTTAAATATCGGGCGCAGAAGGAGCCGACTCTCCGGGATATTGACCTTGCGGTGTATCCCGGGGAGAAGGTTCTGATTGTGGGACCATCCGGGTCAGGGAAATCGACACTGGTGCACTGCATCAACGGAATGGTTCCTTTTTCATACCCCGGAGATGCGACCGGTTCATTGACAGTGAAAGGAAACGACCCGGCGAAGACGGGGATTTTCGGGATGTCGAAGATTGTCGGAACGGTGCTGCAGGATACCGATGGGCAGTTCATCGGTCTGACGGTGGCGGAGGATGTTGCATTTGCGCTGGAAAATGACTGCGTGCCCCAGGATGAAATGTTTCGGATGGTAGATGAGGTGGCGGAGGTCGTGGATATCTCGAAGCTGCTGGAGCATTCGCCGACGGAGCTTTCCGGCGGTCAGAAGCAGCGGGTCTCCATGGCGGGCGTGCTTGTAGACGATGTGGATATCCTTTTGTTTGACGAGCCGCTGGCGAATCTGGATCCCGCGACCGGCAAACGGGCGATTGACCTGATTGATAAAATCTGCCGGGAGCGGAGCAAGACGGTGATTATCATCGAGCACCGCCTGGAGGATGCGTTGTACCGGGATGTGGACCGGATTGTGGTGAACGGGGACGGCCGCGTGGCGGCGGACTGCCGCCCGGATGAGCTGCTCGCTTCGGATATTCTAATCCGCGAGGGAATCCGGGAGCCGCTGTATGTGACGGCGCTGAAGCACGCAGGCTGCGAGGTTTGCGCGGAGGATCATCCGCAGCACATTGAGACAATGAATCTGGATCGCTATCATGACCGTGTCAAGACCTGGTTTGAGGAAGTGACGCTTCCAGAACCGAAGCCTGAGAAGGAACCGGCTCTGGAGGTTTTAAACCTTGATTTTTCTTATATTACCGGGCATCCGGTTCTTTCCGATATTCGTTTTCGCATTGAAAAGGGTGAGATGCTGGCAATCGTTGGCAAAAACGGGGCGGGCAAGAGCACGCTCTCGAACCTGATCTGCGGTTTTATCCATCCGGATCGGGGGCAGATTCTGCTGAATGGCTCAGACATTGCGGACAAATCCATCAAAGAGCGCGGTCAGGTGATTGGCCTCGTGATGCAGAACCCGAATCAGATGATTTCCAAACCGATGATTTTCGATGAGGTGGCGCTGGGCCTGCGTGTGCGCGGCGTGCCGGAGGACGAGGTCAAAGAGCGGGTTTATGAGAAGCTGAAAATCTGTGGTCTTTACCCCTTCCGTAACTGGCCGGTGTCCGCGCTTAGCTTCGGGCAGAAAAAGCGTGTCACCATCGCGTCGATTCTCGTCATGGATCCGGAGATCCTGATTCTGGACGAGCCGACGGCCGGGCAGGACTACCGACATTATACGGAGATCATGGAATTTCTGAAGGAGCTGAACGAGTCGCTCGGCATCACGATTGTCATGATTACCCATGACATGCATCTGATGCTGGAATACACGGATCGGGCGATTGTCATCGCAGACGGACAGATGATTGCGGATGACACCCCGGCGAATGTACTTACAAATGAGAATGTAGCGGACCGTGCTTATCTGAAAAAGACGTCGCTCTATGAGCTCGCCGTTCGGTGCGGCATCGAAGATGCGTCCGGATTTGTGGAGCGGTTTATTTATTACGAGCGCACGATTGCGAGGAAGGACACTGCTTCTGGCTCAACGGAATCCGATTCTAATGATGCGATCGCTGCTCAAATGGCACCTGAAAATGCAGGAGAAGTATTCGACAGGGCGGATAGCCAAGAGGCAGCACCTGATAATGCGGGAAAGGTGTCTGAGAGCGCAGAGAAAGCGCCAGAGAGCGTGGGGAAGTCGCCGGATACTGCGGGCAGACGGAAGGGAAAGAAGGTGAGCCGACATGGCAGGTAGACTTTTGACGTATATGCCGAAAAACACATGGATTCACCGGCTCTCCGGCGTTAGCAAAATGCTGTTTTTCCTGCTCTGGTCCATCACGGGAATGCTGACCTACGACACCCGGATCCTTCTGCTGATGCTGGTGATCAGCCTGGTGATTTTCCGGGTATCGAAGACCGAATGGAAGCAGGTCGGAACGGTATTTATGTTCATTCTGCTGTTTCTGTGTCTGAACCTGTTCGCGGTCTGGCTGTTCTCTCCAAATCAGGGAACGGAGATTTATGGAACAAAGACGGTTCTGATAAAAATCACTGGCAATCACAATATTACGGCCGAGCAGCTTTTTTATGAATTCAATATCATGCTCAAATATTTCACCGTGACGCCGGTGGTGCTCATGTTTATCGTGACGACGAATCCCAGCGAATTCGCGGCGAGTCTGAACCGGCTCGGCATCAGCTACAACGTTGGCTATGCCATTGCCATTGCACTGCGCTATATACCGGACGTGCAGTCCGACTTTACAAAAATCAGGCACGCACAGGAGGCGCGCGGGATTGAGATGAGCGATAAGGCCTCCATCCCCAGCCGGATCAAGAACATGAGCGCGATTATTTTCCCGCTGCTGTTTTCCAGCCTCGACCGGATCGACGTCGTCAGCAACGCCATGGAGCTGCGCGGCTTCGGCAAAAACAAAAAGCGCACCTGGTACATGGGAAAACGTCTGGAAAAGAACGACTATATCACCATCGGTTTTGCACTGATATTTATGATTGCGGCACTCGCCATTACCTTCGCCGACGGTAGCCGGTTCTGGAACCCGTTTGGGTGAGGGAATTGAGTAAAAACGTTGAGGCTTTTATGCCCTGCGATTCGCGTGTCAGGCGGTGCAGGATAGGGAAGCTATTTCGCGACCGTTCTTCAGACCTGGCGTGCATACATTGCCACTGCGAGGTCCACGTACTTCCGCACGGTGCGGGAGGGATTCGGGCGGTAGATGATGCCGTATTCCTGGTACCATCCTCCGGCCAGCGGAAGAACGGTAAGCTCCGGAATGGTGCGTACAAAGCAGTTCGCGGTGAGCAGAACCGCAGATGTCTGGGCGCACTCAAAAGCGACTGCGACCTGTGCGTCCACGTCGCGGCGGATGTCGAGGGAGCCGCCGGCCGGGCAGGAGGCAAAGGCGACCTTTAATTGCTGAAGATATTCTTTATCCATCATTTGCTCATAGACGATGACCGGGTAGCCAGTAAGCTCCGCTAGGGACACCTGGCGGTTCGCGGCCAGGGGGTGATGGTGCGCCATGGCCGCCAGATAAGGCATATCCGCAAGCCGTGTATAGGCGAAGGGGGCAGATGCGGCTTCCGGCGTATAAAAGGTCTCCCCCACATCGGCGATTCCCTGCTCCACACGGAATTCTCCGCTGTGGTTCGGATGCACAACGCGCTGAATCCGGATGTCCGGATATTTGACGGCAAACGCCTCTGTCACCTCATTGAGCAGCGCCTGATGCTCGACATGGCTGATGCGGATGATCTCCTGCGCGGGTTTCGTATTGCGGCAGCGCGCCAGCACGTCTTTTTCCAGATTCAGAAGCTCCTTTGCCCCATCATAAAATAGTTTTCCGGCATCGGTAAGAGTGATGCCGCCGGCCGTGCGCAGAAAAAGCTTTTCCCCGACCTCGTCCTCCAGAGAATTCATCTGCCGGAGAATGGCCTGCTTGGAGATGTATTCGGTTTTCTCTGCCCGGGAAAAGCTTCCCTGGTCGGCAATCGATAAAAATAGCTGAAGCTGTCTGCTGGTCATTTTCATTACTCCATTCTCTCTTTGTCGTCTGTGCTCCGGTAACCATTTTGTACCACTATAGTAACATTATTCTCATTCCTTTTCAAACATATATTTTTTATAATAAATTTACAGAGTGATCTGTCTGAAAGCGGTGAAACCAGTTTTTGCTGCGCACTTTGCTGAAATTTTGGCCGCAGGCTGTCGGCATAACCGGCAAAATGCAAATGCAATTTCTGACATGGGCTGGCGGAACCGCAGGAACAGATGGAAATCAAAATCAGGAGGAATACGCATGAAAAGAAAAGCAATAGCATGGTTGTTGGGCATGGCGCTGACACTGACGATGCCGATGGCGCTGGTGCAGGCGGAAGAGGCTGTCTTCACGAATCCGGGGACCTACACGGCGACGGAGACGGGCATCAATGGCGACATTACGCTGACAGTCACATTCAGTGAGAACGAGATCACGGACATTCAGGTGGACAGCCAGGAGACGGATACGGTCGGCGCGGCTGCAATGGATTCGCTGACGGAGACGGTGCTCGCGAATCAGTCCCTGGCCATCGATACGGTGTCTGGGGCGACGATTTCTACGACTGCCTATATCGCGGCGCTGGAAAGCTGCGTGGAGCAGGCGGGCGGAAATCTTGATGAGCTTACGGGCCGCGAGATTGCGGCATCGGAGGAAGAGGCTTATCCGATTACTGAGGCGGATGTCATCGTAGTCGGTGCGGGCGGCGCCGGACTTTCAGCGGCAAAGACCGCGGATGAGAATGGTGCTTCCGTGATTCTGATTGAAAAATCCTCAAATGTCGGCGGCAACACGCTCTGCGCGACCATGGGTATCAACGCGGCAGGCTCTCAGGTGCAGGAGGATCTGGGCGTTGATGTGACGGTAGAGGGTCTGATTGAGATGCAGATGAATAATGACGATGCGGTCGAGGAGCTGGTGACTGCGTTTGCGGAAAACAGTGGTGAGACGATCGACTGGCTGGCTTCTCTGGGCGTCGAGTTTACCGCGGAGGGCGGAAACAACGACTATATGCTGATGGCGACCGAGGATGGCAAGACCAGTACGACGCTGGTCAACGCGCTGAGCAATTCCCTGGATTCCACGGATATCACGCTGTATCTGAACACGACGGCGACCTCGCTCGTGACGGATGAGGACGGCGCAGTGGTCGGCGTGATCTGCGAGGACGCGGACGGAAATGAAGTGACGTTTTCCGGAACTTCTATCATTCTGGCGACCGGCGGCTTCGGACAGAACAGTGAGCTGCTCACTGAGATTCGCCCGGATCTGGCGAACGCGATCACGGATGAGATTGCACCGACGACCGGCGACGGCCTGCTGATGGCAGAAGAGCTGGGCGCGGATACCGTCAATCTGGAGGATATTCAGCTGTTCCCGCATGTCATTGTGGGCTATGGTCTGCTGACACCGATGAATATGCCGGGCGGATTCAGTCCGGACGCGATTTTTGTCAATGAGAATGCGGAGCGTTTTGCTGCGGAAGGATTTGAAATTTCGGATGCGATTCTGGAGCAGCCGGATGGCATGGCATACTGCATCTTTACAGAAGCAAATCTGAATGAGACACTTGAGGGCCTCGTGGATCTCGGATATGTCGTATCGGGCGATACCGTGGAGGAGCTGGCGGAGAATCTTGGTCTCGACGCAGAAGCGCTGCAGGCGACCATCGACCAGTGGAATGCGGACTGCGAGGCAGGCGAGGACAGCCTGTTCGGCCGTGAGGAGAATCTGAACAAGCTGGAAGGCAAGCTTTACGGCTACAACTTTGGCGTAGGCGCGCACTACTTCATGGGCGGTATTCTGATCAACGAGTACACGCAGGTCGTTGACACCAACGGCGACGCAATCGAAGGTCTGTACGCGGCAGGCGAGGTGACCGGCGGATTCCATGGAAATTACCGTGTGGACGGTTCCGGCACCGGCGACGCGTTTGTGTTCGGCCGTCTTTCCGGAAAGTACGCGGCGGAGAATGCGCTGGGATGATGTGATTTTTAAAATTTAGAACAGCATTGAATAGATAGACCGGTGCTGAGCGCCTGCTGTTCGGAATGAAAACCGCTCGGCTATTGGAAGCCGGGCGGTTTTTCTTCGCAGGGCCGGGCAAGGAGTTTTGCGTCTCCTGTTTGATTTGGGGGGATTGATGATGGAAACAAAAAGTATTCAGGAATTTTTGATGCTTGCAAAGACGGGAAGCTCATACGCGGCGGCTGAAAAGCTGTTTATCTCGCAGTCTTCTCTGGTGCGTCATATTCAGGCGCTGGAAGAAGAGTTTGGCGTGCCGCTTTTTGACCGGACCCGCCGGGGCTTTACACTGAATGCCAGCGGAAAAGTGTTTTTGCCTTATGCACAGAAGATTGCGCTGCTTCAGTCACAGTGTTATCGGGAGCTTCATCCGGAGCAGGAATCCTCCGATACCCTCCGGATCGCGTCCGATGGGAAAATCGTGGATCTGATCATTGATTTCAAAAAGGCATATCCGGACTATGTGATTGATTACCGGAAAAGTGAGGACATGGAGAGCGATCTGCGCGATGGCAGGATTGAGGTGGCGTTTCTCTCGACCATGGCATCGACGCATGAGGGCCTGACGTCGATTCCGTTTTACGAGGAAGAGGTGCTGGCGGTGCTGTACGAGGGGCACCCGCTGGCCGGACGGGATTCCGTGCGTCTGGAGGAGCTGCAGGACGAACGATTTGTCTCTCTGTGCGAGGATATCGTGTTTGACGACGCGTTTCTGGAAAAGTATCGGATGCTGGGGTTGGAGCGGAAGGCTTCGGTGTCCGTCCCGGTCGGGACAGACCTGATGCGCCTGGTGAAGGAGAAAATCGGGATTGCGCTGATTCACGGGAACGCGGATGCCACGCCGACCTACCCGGAGCTGAGCGTGGTTCGGCTGGAACCGCGGATGCGCTACCGGGTCTGCATGTGCTACCGCAGCGAAGTCCGGCTTTCCGAACCGGCGCAGGATTTCGTGAACTTCGCAAAGCGATGGCGGGTGCGCATCGGGGAAGTGAACCAGTGCTTTGATGCGTTCTGATGACGGCTTCGATTGCGGCAGTGTGATTGACAATTGCAGAGTGAAAAGCGGATGATTTTGGTGATAATACCTAAAATCATCCGCTTTTTTTGCGATAAGCAATCAAAATGACGATTCATTTTTTGCACCATTCGATTTGCTTTGTGAATTAATGCCAGACAAAAATCGGCGGTACAATAGAATTACAGTATGCATTCATCATCGCAGTGCGGTATGGATACGAGAGGAGGAATTTTATGCAGGAAAAAAGACCGGATGATTACAGCGAAGACCGGTATTTTGGCGGGCCGGACAGTCCGAAGCGGGCGGACGGACTGCAGTTTGGCTATACGCCGTATTCGCTGAAATCCGAAAAGGATGATTCCAACAAAATCACGAGGGAGTGCTATGACAGCTACATGATTGAGTATCGCTATCTGGATTCCTGGACGGCGGACACACATGTGGAATTGTGGGGGGAAACCTTTGACACGCCAATCATGGTGGGTGGCCTTTCGGCGATTGCACCGCTGCTTCACAAAAACGGCATGACTGAGATTGCCAAAGGCGCGCTTGCCATGAATACGCCGACACTGTTTGGCTACATCTCCAATCAGGAGGTGGACGAGCTGGTGGCGACCGGCGCAAAATGCATCCGCATTGTGAAGATGCAGCGGGACAATGAGGCGGTCTTGTCGGAGATCCGGCATGATGAGGAATGCGGCTGCTTTGCGGTGGCGATGGATATTGACCATGGCATCGCGCCGGACGGCACGCTGTATCACGCAACGCCGGATTACGGTCAGCTCTGCCCCAAGACTACGGATGAGATTGCGATGTATGTGAAATCGACGAAGCTTCCGTTTATCGCGAAGGGCGTACTGTCTGTGCAGGACGCGGTGAAGTGCGCGGATGCAGGCGTGGCGGCCATTCTGCTTTCCCATCACAAGGGGGAGATTCCGGACGCAGTGCCGCCGCTCTATGTGCTGCCGGAAATCAAGCAGGCTGTGGGCGACCGGGTGAAGATTTTTGTGGACTGCGGCATCACAAGCGGGATTGATGCATACAAAGCACTGGCACTCGGCGCGGATCGTGTCTGCGTCGCCCGGAACCTGGTGAAACCGTACATGAAGGAAGGCGCGGCCGGTGTCGAGCGGCGGCTGCGGGAGCTGAACGCGGAGCTTGCGTGCGTGATGGCGCGGACGTGTACAAAAGACACCGCGCATTTTGATCCGACGACGCTGCGGAAGAAGAACTGGTAACACCATAGATGGATGCCTTGCTTACAGAAGAAAGAGATTTCGGGCAAATGATAGATAGGAGAAGGAGTTTGCGATGAATATAGGAGTATGCGGCGCTGGCACGATTGCCAGCTGGATTTCAGATATTCTGGGACAGTTAAATAACGAGCGGATTGTAAAGTACGGCGTGGCCGGGATGTCGGCGGACGCCTGCCGTCCGTTCGCGGAAAAATATGGATGGAAAAAGGTTTACAACAATTATGAGGAGCTGATGAGCGACGAGGCGGTTGATGTGGTGTACATCGCCGTGCCGAATCATGTACATATGGATCTGTGCCTGAAGGCGCTCGAGCATGGTAAAAACGTGGTAGTGGAGAAGCCGTTCGCGGTGAATTACGAGCAGGCGAAGATCATGATTGATAAGGCAAAGGAAAAGGGCGTATTTTTGTCGGAGGCACTGTGGCCGGCATTTCTTCCGTCCCGCCATATCATTGACCACATCATCAAGGACGGAAAAATCGGAACGCTGACGGGCGCGAAAATTATCAGCAGAGGAAATGTCATGTTCCTCGACCGCGTCAAGAAGCTGGAGACGGGCGGTGGTTCTCTTCTGGATATGGGGCCGTATATTTTAAGCCGCATGACCTGCCATTTTGGAACGAATTATGAGTCGGTGGAAGGACATTTTGAAAAGCTGGAGACCGGCGTTGATGCCAGAGATTATTATACGGTGACGTATCCGGGCGGAATTAAGATTGAGTGTGTTTCTACCATCAATACGCCGGAGGACGAGCGGGAAGAGTACTGCGAGATTTTCGGCACCGAGGGAAGCATTTACATGGACGTGGTTTCGAATCCGGACCGGCTGGAGATCCGCAACCTGGACGGCAGTGTGCGCGAGGTGCCGGAGCTTCCGCCGCTGATCGTAAATTCGGAGGTACCCTTCGCAAAGGGCTATGAGCACGAGTGGATTCAGTTTGAGAAGGCGATTAGCGAGGGCAAAACGCAGACCGACGATGCACCGTGGGAGCAGACGCTGACGATTTCGAAAATCATGACAGAGCTGCGCGCACAGGCGGGCGTTGTGTTCCCGTTTGAGTAAGAGTAAATGCTGAGAAGCTGATGCATTCCCGCTCGAATAAGTTCGAACAGGCGCAAAAAGAATACAGAAAGGGAAAGAAATGAGCAGAAACGAAAGCAAAAAAATACCGCTCCCGCAAAAGCTGGCGTACGGCTGCGGCATGAGCGGCGGAAATATTATGAGTGTGCTGATGTCCAATTTTATCACCGCATATTTTACAGATACGGCGCTGATCGCTCCGATGGCCATCGCGACCATGATGGTGGTAGCCCGTGTGTTTGACGGTGTGAGCGATTTCGCGATGGGAAGCATCGTGGACCGGACCCATACAAAGATGGGCAAGGCACGGCCGTGGATTTATGTCGCCGCACCTCTGATGCTGGCCGGTATTATCCTGATTCTGAATGTCCCTGTCGGCTGGGCGGATAATATGAAGCTGGTCTATGCATATGTTACCTATATCTTCCTGAACGCAATCGTATATACGATTTACGGAATTTCTCATACGGCGCTGCTGCCGCGGATGACCCGCGATTCGCAGGACCGTACGCTTACCTCCACAGTGGCAATCATTATGCAGAACCTTGCACAGATCGCGGCGGCGAGCGGAATCACCGTGCTGTATCTGAACATCGGCTGGCGCTACACCAGCGTAATCGTTGGCGTTGTTGCCGGCGGTCTGATCCTGATCGAGGCACTGGTGTGCCGCGAGACGGTGGATATGGACGTGGAAGAGACACCGGCAAATGCAGGAAAATCCGCACAGCAGGCTACGCCTCTGATGGATCAGTTCAAGGCGGTATTGAAGTGCAAATATTTCTGGTGCTGCCTGGTATTTGGTATCTGCACGCTGGTTTATAACGCAAATGCGGCTTCCTGCACGATTTATTACTGCACCTGGATTCTGAACGATGCGATGTATACGGCTACGCTGCTGGGACTTGGTGTGGCTCCGAGCATTATTATGCTGGCCGTGACGCCATATCTGACAAAGCGGTTCTCCAAGAGAAGCTTTATGTCGGTATGCTCTCTTGGACTGATTTTAAGCTTCCTTCTGATTAATATTAATCCGACCAGTAAGACGCTGCTTCTGGGATGCGCGTTCCTCCGCAACTTCGCCGGCGGGCCAATGTTCGCAGGTATTTACGCGTTCATCGCGGATTCGGCCAATTATGTGGAATGGAAGACCGGCATTCACGCGGAAGGCCTGATGTCCTCCTCCCAGTCCATGGGTCAGAAAATCGGTATGGGCATCGGCGGTGCGAGCGTGATGTGGGTGCTCGCCGCGGCCGGATATGACGCGACTCTGGAGACACAGTCTGCGGCTGTAATGTCAGCCCTGAAAATCAGCTATATCTGGGTGGATGCGGCTGTCTGCGCAGTTCTGCTGATCTGCATTCTGCTGCTGGACGTGGAAAAATATCTGCCGGAGATGGAGAAGAGCCGTCAGTAGGCATGCAATTTGGCAAAATTTTAGTTCCGGTTTATCCGGACTGGGAATACGAGGAGAAATGGCATGATTATAAGAATCGGACATACGGGTGAGGTTGAAAGGGATATTCGAAAGACGATCAGCGAGACGCTGATTGTAAATGACCGGTCGCGCACCCATGCGATGGAATATCAGCCGGTCAACCCGATGGAGACCAGTCAGATCGCGGTGGTGATCATGCACTGCGACCAGAATTATATGGGCTATAAGATGGGACCGGCGCTTGCGGAGCGCGGCTACCATGTCCTCGCGTGCGAGTCCACGGAGGGCGGAGAAATCGACCGGAAACTGGAAATGCTCGATGAGAGCGTCCGCTATCTGCGTCAGAACCCGGAGGTTGAAAAAATCATTCTGATGGGACACAGCGGCGGCGCGACGCTGATGACGGCGTACCAGAGTATCGCGGAGAACGGGCCGCAGATTTATCAGGGCGACGAAATGATTTATAAATGTACCCTGACCAGGTCCCTGGAGCCGGCGGATGGGCTGATGCTGATCGACGCGAACTATGGCAACGGGGTGATGAGCCTTTTAAGTATGGACCCGGCCGTGGAGGAAGAAGGGAACGGAAGAAAACTGAACCCGGAATTTGATATTTTCAGCGCCGAAAACGGCTATGACCCGGCGGGAGCGCATTACAGCGATGCGTTTATCCGGAAATACGAGGCTGCACAGGCAGCGAGGAATGAAAAGCTGATCAATCTGGCGCTGGAGCGTCTGGAGAAGCTGCAGAAGGGCGAGGGCAATTACGTAGATGATGAACCATTTTTCATCACTGGCGCGGATCAGCCGAAGCCGAACAACCGGCTGCTCCCGGAGGATACTCGTCTTCTGAGCCATACGAAGGGCGAGTACGATCTGGTGCACGGGGACGGAACGGTCACGCATGAACCGATCCGGAGTGTGCGCACGCCGGAATGTGACCACAGCTTTTCCGATACCTGGGGAATGGGCGTAAATAAAAATACCGTGAAGGGCTTCCTGAGCTCACAGGCCATCCGCACGACCGGAGATTTTGCAGTGCTCGAAGATGAAATTGTTGGCATAGACTGGAAATCCAGCTATGCATCGCCGATTGGAAACATTGACGGCATTACCGTGCCGACGCTCGTCATGGGGATGACAGGCGGATATGAGTACTTGGCCGCAGAGATGATTTATCAGCGGGCGAAAATGGCGGACAAATCCATTGCGTTTGTACACGGCGCTTCACATGTGTTTGCTCCCAATCATGCTGCGGAAAAGGTCCCGGGAGAATTCGGGGATACAGAAAACGCGCTGTATGATTACATGGCCGGATGGATGCGGCGGTTTCTCTGATAACAGGTTGCCTGGATGCCGGAATCATTGCCGGAAGGGTTTTGACAGCTGGCCGGTTGAGGAACCGAAGGATAGTTTTCTGTGCTAATGGAAAAATTGGGGGTTCGGTTTGTCCTGACCTGGTCAGATCGGAACGGGTAAAAAGCAATTGATGAGTTATCATGGATGATGAGTGGATAAAGAATCAGGAGGAGAAGGTATGCAGACATTAACAGGGCGGACCTGTGTATTTTCAGGCGCGAGCGGCGGCGATGGCGTGGCGGCGGCAAAGGCACTGTGTCAGGCCGGAATGAATGTTGTCGTCATGACTCACCAGATGGCGCAGGCTGCCAGTCTCGTAGAAGAAATTCAAAAGCTGGGGTATCCGGGGAGGTGCATGGCGATGCAGGACGGTGAGGCGCAGACTCCGCCGGTGCCGGATGAGGACGTGTACCGTCAGATTTATGAGACCTTGGGGTCGATCGACGTCGTCATCAGCAATACCGGCGGCGATGGCTTTGAGGACAGCATTGACACGGTGGATACCGATACTCTGCAAAAAGAGGTGGGACATCTGCTCGGCGGGAGTTATTCGATGCTGAAATGTGCGCTTCCCTATCTTCGCAAGAGCGGCAGCCCGCGCGTGATTTTCATGACGAGCGTCGAGGGAGCCAGGGGCGGAAAGCTGGAGAGTTTCACGAACGCCGTGGCAAAGGGCGCAGTGCTTTCTCTTGCGAAAAACAGCGCGGCGCGCCTGGCTTCGGAGGGAATCACGGTGAACTGTATCCAGAAAGGGGCGATCACCCGGATAAACGGAGCAATCGTTGACCCGCGCTGGAAGGACACGACCACGATGCTTCCGTATATCCCGATGAACCGTATGGGTACGCCCGAGGACCTCGCGGCGGCAATCTGCTTTCTTGCAAGTGAAGAGTCAGCGTATGTCACCGGGACGGTACTGGACGTCAGCGGGGGACTGAGCCTGGTATAATTCACAGCCTTTGGAGGCTTGACTGATAGAGAGAATCGATACGAAAGGCATCTCTAAGACTTCGGAGATGCCTTTCACGCGTGGAACAGTCAGTGTGATCAGAAGCAGATCACGGATTTATTTTCCTGATTTCAAATGGATGAATTTAAAATACGCATAGTTGCATATATAATTATATGTGTGATAAAAAAACAGTATCAGAAACATATTGACAGAACCTTGGCTGTATGCTACTATGCATTTACAAATAAAAATGAGAAACCGTACCGTACCGGACAGGAATTGGAACCTGGATGAAATCAGGAGAAATTAAAATGAAAGAACAGGAAAAAAAGAACAGCTTTAAAGCGAAAGGAGAGGCAGACACTCCCGGAATACCAAACGCACCAGAAAAGCCATGCTCAGAAGAGAGGAACGCTCCCGGAATACCAAACGTACCAGAAAAGCCATGTTCCTATGAAGAAGAAGGAGATGGTTCCAACGGGGAGCTGTTGTGCGAGGCAAAAATGAAGTATGTGTATTCCGCTTACAAACGTCAGGGAGAGTATACACTGGAGGATTATTATGCACTTCCGGATGACCGGCGCACGGAATTGATAGATGGGTATTTTTATGATATGGCTGCGCCGTATACCACGCATCAGATCGCGGGCTTTGAGATCAGTGTGCAGCTCGCGAATTTTATCAAATCCCGGAAAGGATTGTGCCGGGTTCTGAACGCACCAGTGGATGTACAGCTGGACTGCGATGACCGAACGATGGTGCAGCCGGATGTGCTGGTTGTCTGCGACAGAGACAAAATCAAAAAACGCTGTGTTTATGGCGCGCCGGATTTTGTGATCGAGATTTTATCAGATGCGACCGCCCGCAAGGATTTGACGGTGAAGCTTTGGAAGTATATGAGCGCGGGGGTGCGGGAGTACTGGATTGTTGACCTGCGCCAGGAAAAGGTGATTGTATATGACAGGACAGAGGAAGATGGGATGCTCAAAAATAAGGCGGATGAAAACAGAGCAGGTAATAACTGGCATATATCAATTTACGGGATGGACCAGCCGGTTCCGGTGCGTATTTTTGGCGGGGAGTGTCAGATCCGATTCGATGAGATCTGTGAGGAAGTGCGTCCGATTCTGGAATGGTAGTCGCCCATTAAAACGGATGCGCGGAAAGGAAGATGAGTTGCGAATATGTGGAAATACGTGAAACAGTATCTTTTTTATGCGGTTCTCGCGGCACTTTTCATGCTTGGCGAGGTCGCGATGGATCTGGTTCAGCCGGGCGTGATGAGCCGGATTGTGGACGAGGGTGTGCTGGGTCTTGGCAATAATGGCGTTGCAAATATGAACCTGATCTGGTTGCTCGGCGCTCAGATGCTCGCGATGGTGCTCTTTGGCGGGTTCTGCGGTTCCATGAATAATGTGTTTGTACATATGTCCGCACAGAATATCGGAAATGAGATGCGCAAGGACGCATTTCGCAATAGTATGCGGTTTTCCTTCCCGCAGAGAGATCAGTTCGGCACCGGCTCTCTGGTAACGCGTATGACGAATGATATCACGCAGGTGCAGAATTTTGTCTCTACATTTATCCGGGGAATTACACGCAATTGCACACTGATTATCGGAAGTATTTACTGTATGTATCGGCTGAATCCACGTTTTGGGATCATTGTGCTATGTGCTACACCGTTTATGCTGGGCACATTGGTGATCTGCCTGTACAAGGGCACGCCGCTGTTTACGGTTCTGCAGGATGAACTTGACGAGATCAATGCGATAATGCAGGAGGATGTCTCGGGCATCCGCATCATCAAAGCGTGCGTGCGGGAAGCATATGAAAAGATACGTTTTGGAAAAGCAAATGATGAGTTGATTAAAACACAGCTGAAGGTATTGGTGATTTTTGCCTTCATGAATCCGGTAGTGAATGCGCTGATGTACCTCGTTGTCGCCTGCATTCTGGCGGTTGGAGCCGTGGACGTGAGCGCGGGTGTGACATCCCCGGGCAATATCATGGCAGCGCTTACCTATACGACGCAGCTGCTGCACGGGATTATGATGATGGTCATGATTTTTCAGAATATATCCAGAGGATGGGCTTCCTGGAAGCGTGTGCGTGAGATTTTGCGGACAGAGCCGGGCATGAAGGATGGAATGAATGTCCCGGAAGGTGCAGGCAGCCGATCCGGTGAGATTGAATTCCGCGATGTGTCCTTTACCTATCCGGACAGTACCCAGAAGGTGCTGGAGCATATCAATCTTCATATCCGACCGGGAGAGACGGTCGCTATTATGGGCGCGACAGGGTGCGGCAAATCGACCCTTGTTCATCTGATTCCGCGTTTCTATGACGTAACCGAAGGAGCGGTTCTGGTAGACGGGATGGATGTGCGTGAGTATCCGCTGAAGGAATTACGGGAAAAGGTGGCGTTTACGTTACAGAAGAGCGAGCTGTTTGGCGAGACCATATCGGAAAATATCGCCTGGGGCCGTCCGGGCGCGGATGCGGAAGAAATCCGTGCGGCGGCAGTTACGGCGCAGGCGGACGACTTTATTTCCGGAACCCCGTCCGGGTACGATACCCTGATTGCGGAGCGCGGCGCGAGTCTGTCCGGAGGGCAGAAGCAGCGTGTTTCGATTGCCAGGGCCGTTCTGAAATCCGCCGGGATTCTGATTTTCGACGACGCAACAAGCGCACTTGACCTGAAGACAGAGGCAAACCTGTATCAGGCGCTCAGAGAATCCTGCCCGGAGGCCACAAAAATCATCATTGCACAGAGAATTGCGTCTGTGCGCGCGGCGGACTGCATCGTGGTACTCGAACACGGAAAAATCGCAGCGCAGGGAACGCACGAGGAGCTTCTGAAAACCAGTGCGGTGTATCAGGACATTTATTTTTCTCAGATGGAGAGCCGCGCCATGTAAAAATTGCGCAAAGCGCAATGGGCGCGGCCTTCGTCCGACATCAAAAAGCGATGCCGGACATGGGATGGAGAGCCGCGCCATATAGAGATCGCGCATAGCGCGGTAAATCACTTTTGACAGGTGCAGGCGAGAGGTGAAACATGTCTTTTGCAGGCAGTCAGCATATGAGGAGAGAAAGAAGAGCATGAGTGAGGAGAAGAAACAGGAACAGCCTTCGCGGCAGGATATTCCGGGCCACACCAGGCGTGATCGTTTTGCTGAAGTACAACACGCGGAACATGTGGGCGGCACGCTGAAACGGATTATCGCTTATTTCACAGAGGAAAAATCTATGGTGGCGGCCATGCTGGCGGTGGTCCTTTTTGGCACCATTTGCGGTGTGTACGCGCCGAGTCTGCAGAGCAGGGCAATCGATATCATCGCAGGGGAGCAGGAAGGCATCCTGTCCCGGACGATTCTGTTTATGCTGGCGGTTTACCTGCTGTACAGCCTGTGCCAGCTGCTGCAGAGCCTGATCAGCGCAAAGCTTTCCCAGAGCGTGGTCGGCCGTATGAGAAATGATTTTTTTGGCAAGGTCATGGACCTGCCGGTCCGCTATCTCGACGTCCACTCGCATGGCGATGTGATGAGCCGCATGACCAATGATATCGAAAACATTTCCACGACAATCTCCCAGTCGCTGCCGTCTCTGTTTTCCGGTGTGATGACCATCATCGGAACGGTGGCGATTATGCTCTGGTATTGTGTGCCGCTTGCGCTCTTGAGCTGTGCGACGGTGATCCTCACGGTGGCCGCGACGACGATATTGTCAAAACAGGTGCGGAAATATTCCAGAACAAGACAGCAGCTGCTCGGGGAGCTGAATGGTACGGTCGAGGAGATGATTTCCGGCTATCGCACCGTGGTCGCATATAATCATCAGGAGATCACGACAGATTCCTTTTGTGAGACGGCGGATGCGATGACGAAGGCCGGTATTCACACGGATATTTTCAGCGGCATCATGGGTCCGATTATGAACTGCATCGGGAATATTGGGTTTGTCATTATCGCGGCATTTGGCGGATACTTCTCCATCCATGGTCTGATTTCGGTTGGGGTGATTTCCGCATTTATTGTGTACGCGAAGCAGTTTTCCCGCCCAATCAACGAGATCGCGCAGGTCTACGGCCAGCTGCAGACCGCCATAGCGGGCGCGGAGCGCGTATTTGTCGTCATGGACGAAGAGGATGAAGACCAGAGCGGAGAACCGTTAAACCCCGCGCACGCGGAGGCGTCCGTCACCTTCGACCATGTGAACTTTTCCTATGAGCCGGGGCATCCGGTCATCCGAGATTTTTCCCTGACGGTGCCGTCCGGGAAAAAAGTCGCGCTGGTCGGTGCGACCGGCTCGGGCAAGACGACGGTCGTGAATCTGATGATGCGGTTCTATGACCCGGACAGTGGCACGATCCGCATCAATGATCAGAAGCTGGATGAGATTGCACGCGCCAGCCTGCGGAAAAATGTGGCAATCGTGCTGCAGGATACCGTGCTCTTTTCCAACACGATACGTGCGAATCTGAAATATGGAAATGAGGCGGCGAAGGACGAGGATCTGAACAGTGCGGTGGAGATGAGTCATTGCTCAGAGATGATTCGTCTTCTGCCAGATGGCCTGGAAACGATGCTCACCGGGGCAGGAGAAACCATCAGCCAGGGGCAGCGTCAGCTTCTTGCGATTGCGCGGGCGTTTGCCATGGATCCGGAGATTCTGATTCTGGATGAAGCGACCTCGAATGTGGATACCCGCACGGAGAAAGCCATTCAGGACGCCATGCAGCACATCATGCAGAACCGTACAAGCATTGTCATCGCGCACCGGCTCTCGACCATCCGCGACTCGGACATTATCGTAGTGATGGATCACGGCACCATTGCCGAGAGCGGCAGCCACGAGGAGCTGCTGGCGAGGAAGGGGAAATACTACGAGCTTTACATGACGCAGTACGCGGGCTTTGCGACGTAAAAAAGATGCAATGGAAAGAATATGCGACAAAAATAACGATGCGGCATAAAGATCATGCAGTGCAAAGACTGTATGTTCTGCATATGTAAGAAGCACGCAGCAGGATCGCCCGACCGTTGGATCAGGCGGACAGGGTGCAGAAAGGAGTTGGAGGGCATTATGGAAAGTCAGAAAATGCGGGAATTGGCACCGGAGCTGGATCCGCTGCGAATTGGAACGGGATGGAAACAGGGAAGTGATCCGGCCCCATTTGCATTTAAGGAACACCTGACCGGATCCGGTCAGGTGTTCGCTATCTGGAGCAGTATCGTTCTCAGGTTTCTTAATTAATGCCCAGCGACTTATAGAACTTCAGGAACTGCCGCGCCGTAGGGGAGAGCGACTGTTCTGATTTGCATACCAGAACGATTTTCGTGGTGAACTGGGGCACGATGTCGATCAGGCAGACGCCCTCCGTGTCGATCTCAGTCAGCGGCTGTTTGGAGAGCAGCCCGACCCCCATGCCGCGTCTGGCCAGATCGATAATGTTTTCTGCCCGGTGGCCGGTGAAACGGATATGAGGAGTGAAACCGGCAGACTGACAGGCCTCCAGCGCAAAGGTGTACATCATGGAGCCCTCCGCCAGAAACAGGAACGGCTCGGCCTTCAGCTGACTCAGAGAGAGATTCTTAGAGGAGGCGAGCGGGTGGTCTTTGGGGACAACTGCGACCATATGGTCGGTAAAATACGGGTAACTCTGATACTCAATCTGCTAGTTCTGCGGCAGGCGCATGAACGCAAAATCACACTGGTCTGTTTTCAGAAGACCGGCCAGTCTGGTGGAGTCTGCGCCAATAATATTCAGCATGAGATCCGGATGCTCTTTTTGAAAACGAGAGAGGATCTCAGAGATATAATATTGGGTCATGGTGGGAATACAGCCAATCGTAATATTATTTTTCTGATGCTTGATCTGGTTGGAGAGCGCATGCGTGTAGTCCGTCCTCAGCGAGGTGATCTGCTTCGCATAGGGGAGAAAGGTCTTCCCAAACTCATTCAATTCTACCCGTCTGGTCGTGCGGTTGAACAGCTGTACGCCCAGATCATTTTCAATATTCTGAATGTGGCGGGACAATGTCGACTGTGAGATATACAGCGCGTCCGCCGCTTCCAGGTAATTTCCGGTTTCCGCAAGCTTTATAAATTCATTTAAATATCCGATTTCCAAGAGAACTCCTCCTTCTTTTTCATCCAAGTTTACCACAAAATTTCACAAAATACAAAGGAATTTATGCAAAATGCGGGATTAGCGGCCGGAAACTCGGATTGCCTGTGCATTTTGAAGGGAATATACTGGTGGAAACAGGCAGATTTTTCTGAAATCTGCACAATGCGGATGAGACAGAAAGACGGTACCTGAAACGCAGAAGAACCCGGGATGTGCTTTGAATGGCGGTATTTTGAAGACCATCATTCGAAGTAGCGTCAGGAGAGGACTCTGCAGAAGCATATTAGTAAGGAAGGAGAAGAGTATGTCAGAAATGAAAAACGATAGTTTTGAACCGGAGCTTTTGGTGGGCGCCGGGAAAGCGGTGATTGAGATTCCGGAAGCGTATCTGGCAGCTGAGAATTTTAAGACCATTCACGACCCGATCCATGCCAGGGCAGTCGCCATCGCAGGCAATGAGACGGTGCTTCTGGTTTCTCTGGAAATCACCTCGATGCCGGAGCCGGAAATCCGGTGCATCCGGGAGCAGATTGCGGATCGGACGGGTGTTCCGAAGGAAAACATCTGGGTCTGAGCGACGCATTCGTTCTCGTCCCCGCATCTTCTGCCGGATGAGCGGCTTGGGACAGAAGAGATGATTGCTCTCCGGAATCAGTACCGCGGCGCGCTGCAAAAAGCGGCAGTCGATGCGGCTGCGGCAGCGATGAATACGAAACGGGAAGCAGTGATGGGCTGTAAGACCGGATTTTGCGACATCGTGTCGAACCGGGACGTGGAGCTGTCTGAAGGCTGGTGGGTGGATACCAATGGCCTGGGGCCGACGGACCGGACGGTGTCCGTCGTCAGCTTCCGCGATACGGATGGGAAGCTGATCGCAGTCATGAGCCATTTTGGAATGCAGTCTTCGGTGCTGGATCAGTCCGAGCTGACCGGGGGCGGAAAAGCGGTGACCTCGGATGTGGCAGGAACGATGTGCCGGATGGTCGAGGAATCGCTCGGAGGAGATACGGTCGCTCTGTATCTCATCGGGGCAGCGGGCGATCAGGCTCCTGTAGAAAAATCGGTATCAGAAACGTTTGAGAATGGGGAGCGGATACGTACAGACCGGCATGAAAAAGGGTTTGAAATTTGTGATCGTCTGGCAGGACAGCTTTCTGTGCAGGTGCAGGAGGCAGTAAAGGCAACCGAGTATTCCAAAGCATCTCCAATGATTAGTATAGGGAAAGCAAGCCTGACGGTTCCGTCGAAAGAGATCGAGCGCGAGCTGCGGAATCTGAAGCCGGTCCGCAGCTATGACTGGAGGCCGGATGGGGAGCGGGAAGTCTCTGTGGAGGCGATCCGTATCGGAAATCTGGCGCTGGTCGGCGTACAGCCGGAGCTGTGCTGTGTCACGGGTCTGACGATCCGCAAGGACTCTCCGTTTCAGCATACGCTGGTCTGCACAATGGTGAACGGCGCGGCGAAATATATGGCGGATGACAGGGCCTATGAGCGGTTTGGCTATGAGGCGATGAACTCCATGTTTGGAAGAGGCGCGGCGGAGATGCTCGCGGAAAAGAGCGTGGAACTGCTAGAGGGCCTGGCCGGATAAGCAGCAACCTGACACCGGCAGTAGTGCAAAGCTTTCGACACCGGAAATGGAGACCGGTGTGTGAAGACACAAAAATCACCAAAAGAAGAACGGATTAATGCAAATTTTGGGTCAAAGTGACCGCAACTCGGATTGATTTGCAAAGAAGCATTATTGTATGATTGCACTATAAATAAAGAAACAAAGAAAGGAGAGGGTAACTAAATGTACAAGTATGTGTTAAAACGTCTGCTCTGGACGATCGTGATCATGCTCGGTGTGACATTCGTTATTTTTACGATTACGTATTTCATACCCGGCGATCCGGCGAGAACGCTTCTGGGTTCGACGGCGACAGACGCGGAGATTGAAGCCAAGCGAGTAAGCCTGGGCCTGGATAAGCCATATGTCGTTCAGCTGCTCACCTATTATTCGCAGGTGCTCCGGCTGGATTTCGGTACGTCGTGGTCCTACAACATTTCGGTATCCGGCGAGCTGTTTTCACGTCTTCCGGTCACGATTATCGTGGGCGGACTGGCCATGATCATTCAGGTCGTCATCGGTATTCCGCTGGGTGTGTTCGCAGCGGTGCATCAGAGCAAATGGCAGGATAACCTGTCCATGGCAATCTCGATGGTGCTGGTGTCGGTTCCGGATTTCTGGGTAGCGCTGATGATGATCGTGCTCTTCTCAGTAAAGCTGGGATGGCTTCCGGCGATGGGCACGACAAGCTGGAAATGCTTCGTTATGCCGGTTATCGCGGCTGGTATCGGAGGGATTGCTTCCAATGCGAGACAGACGCGTTCGTCTATGCTGGAGGTGTTCCGCGCGGACTTCGTCGTGACGGCGCGGGCGAAGGGCCAGAAAGAGAACATTGTTATCTGGAAGCATATGTTCCCGAATGCGCTGATGCCAATCATCACGATGGTCATCGGCGGCCTTGGAAAAATCGTCGGCGGTACCGCGATTATTGAGACGATTTTCACGATTCCCGGCTGCGGTCTGTACCTGCTGAACGGAATCAATACCAGAGATTATCCGGTTATCCGCGGAGCAACGATCATTCTGGCACTGTTCTCGGCGCTGTCGATTCTGCTGATGGATATCGTTTATGCCTATGTAGATCCGAGAATCAAAGCGCAGTACGCAAATGGAAAGTAGGGGGTGAAAAATTATGGCAGAAGCTAAGAAAAAGAAGAAAAAATCTCGTTTTATGGATACATTCAGCCGTATTTTTGAGACCCCGACAGCCAAGCTTGGCGGAATTCTCCTGGTCATCATTGTAGTGCTGTGCGTGGGAGAGCCGCTGTTTACAAAGTATTCACCGAACGAGATGGATATGACAAATATGTTTTGCAAGCCAAACGCAGATCACTGGTGCGGCACGGATAACCTTGGACGCGATCAGTGGTCGAGACTGCTCTACGGCGGCCGGTATTCTCTGGCGCTTGGTATCATCGGATCGCTGTTTGCGGCGGTTGGCGGCACCGGCCTGGGCGTCATCGCCGGTTACTTTGGCGGTCAGGTGGAGAACCTGCTGATGCGTTTCTGCGATATCTGGACCGCAATTCCGGGTACGTTGCTGTGCATCGTGATTTCGACCGCACTGGGCTCCGGATTCTTTAACACAATCCTCGCACTGTCGATCGGAGCGATCCCGAACGGCGCCCGGATGACGCGCGGACAGATCCTTGCAGAGAGGACGAAGGAGTATCTGGAAGCGGCGGAGGCCATGAACTGCTCGAAGCTTTCGATTATGTTCCGGCATCTGCTTCCAAACGTCATCTCGCCGACGATTGTTGGTACAACGATGGGAATCGGTGCCACGATCACACAGGCAGCGACACTTTCCTACATAGGACTGGGCGTACAGCCGCCGAACCCGGAGTGGGGCGCAATGCTTTCCGCAGGCAAGAACTACGTAATGTCTTATCCGTACCTGCTGCTGTTCCCGGGTCTCGCGATCGGCTTTACCACCCTTGCAATCAACCTGATGGGTGACGGCCTGCGCGACGCACTGGATCCGAAGCTTCGCAAATAAGGGGGTAGAATGATGAGTGAGAAATTTCTTCAATTAAAAAATGTAGAAGTTGTATACACCTCCGGCGGAGACATCGTGCATGCAGTGAACGGCGTATCGTTCGATCTGGAAAAGGGGGAAACGCTTGGTCTGGTCGGTGAGACCGGTGCAGGCAAGACGACGATCGCGCGTGCAATTCTGCGGATCCTGCCAAATCCGCCGGCAATCTTTAAGGGCGGCGAGATTATTCTGGACGG
Source organism: Lachnospiraceae bacterium (assembly GCA_021199475.1). Classification (GTDB taxonomy): domain Bacteria; phylum Bacillota; class Clostridia; order Lachnospirales; family Lachnospiraceae; genus Choladousia. The sequence goes on along the minus strand of JAJQHZ010000075.1, from coordinate 10,371 downwards.
ACAGAATCTGGTGGAGCTTTCGGAGAATGAGATGCTGAAAATCCGCGGCGACAAAATTGCGATGATTTTCCAGGATCCAATGACGGCGCTGAACCCGCTGATGACCATTGGCGACCAGATCCTCGAGGTACTGATGCTGCACAACAGCTACAGCAAGGAGGAAGGGCATAAGCGTGTCGTAGAAATCCTGGAGATGGTAGGCATCCCGGGCGAGCGGTATGTGGAATATCCGCATCAGTTCTCCGGCGGTATGAAACAGAGAGTTGTCATCGCGATGGCACTGGCCTGCGATCCGGAGCTGCTGCTGGCGGATGAGCCGACCACCGCGCTGGATGTGACCATTCAGGCGCAGGTGCTTGAGATGATCAATGACTTAAAGAAGAAGCTGAATACTTCCATGATTCTGATCACCCATGATCTGGGCGTTGTGGCGCAGACTTGCGACAATGTGGCGGTCATCTATGCGGGCCAGATCGTAGAGTATGCCGAAAAGGTCGAGCTGTTCGACCATCCGCAGCATCCGTATACACTCGGTCTGTTCGGCTCTCTTCCGGAGATGAACGAGGGTGCGGAGCGTCTGAAGCCGATTGACGGGATGCCGCCGGATCCGACCAACCTTCCGAAGGGCTGCCCGTTCAATCCGAGATGCCCGCATGCGACCGAAAAATGCTTCGGAACCATTCCGTATCAGGAGACGGCTCCCGGTCACTTTACACGGTGTGTCATGGACTTTAAGCAGGAGGGAGAGAAGAAATGAGTAAGAAAGAGTTTAGCGGAGCACCGCTGATTGAGGTCTCCCACCTGAAAAAATATTTCAATGTTCCGGCTGGTGTCAACCATGCGGTGGACGATATTTCCTTTACCATCCACAAAGGCGAGACGGTCGGTGTAGTAGGCGAATCCGGATGCGGCAAATCCACACTGGGGCGCACTATTATCCGCCTCCTGGAGGCGACGGACGGCACGGTGCTCTTAAATGGCAAGGACATCACCCATGTCAAGGGCAAGGAGCTGAAAGAGGTCCGCGAGCAGGTGCAGATTGTGTTTCAGGATCCGTACTCCTCGCTGAATGCCCGTATGAACATCAATAGTACGATCATGGAGCCGCTGAAGAGATCCGGCCGTTATAAGGGCAAAAAGGAGCTGGCAGAGAAGGCGAACGAGCTGATGGACCTGGTAGGAATCGACGAGCGCCTCCGGAATGCGTATCCGCATGAGCTGGACGGCGGAAGACGGCAGAGAGTCGGCATCGCGCGTGCGCTGGCGCTGGAACCGCACTTTATCGTCTGTGATGAGCCGGTTTCTGCACTGGATGTGTCGATTCAGGCACAGGTGCTGAACCTGCTGATGGACCTGCAGGATCAAATGGGAATGGCTTACATGTTTGTCACACACGACCTTTCCGTCGTGCGCCATATTTCCGATAACATCTGTGTTATGTACCTGGGTCAGCTGGTAGAGAAGTGCTCGACAGAGGAGCTGTTCGCGAACAACCTTCATCCGTATACAAAAGCATTGCTTTCTGCGATTCCGACCACGGATGTGCATCATCCGATGCAGCGGATTCAGCTGAAGGGCGAGATTACCTCGCCGATCAACCCGAAGCCCGGCTGCCGGTTTGCTTCCCGGTGTCCGTATGCGACAGCGGCCTGCAGCGAGCCGCAGGAGCTGACGGAGGTTTCAAAGAATCATTTTGTATCCTGTTGCCGGGTGGCGGAGATTAACTGACATCCTCTTCCGGAACCGGAATGCAGCCGGTATTGATATGTAATCGAAATGATACCGGAAGCTATTAACAATCAGAGCATGCTGATCTCTGACGGGCGGTCAGAGTTTTGCATAAAGAAGTGTTACTTTAACCGGTGACTGTCGGGTGAAAGAACAGTTACCAGAATTTATCTTAAAGGAGGATTCCCATGAAGAAAAAAGTTTTAGCAGCATTGATGGCAGCCGTTACCGTATGCGGCAGCTTCAGCTCAGTGGCATTTGCGGATGATGACGCAACGTATGTTCATGACGCGACCTATGAAGGAACCGCAAATTCCGCAACGGTAAAGCATGAGTCCATCTCCATCGCGATGGATACTGAGCCGGGCAACCTGTCACCGGAAGAAGCGGTGGACAGCGGCGGATCGATGTGGAAATACAGCGTTTATGAGCGCCTGTTTGAAATCAACGGCATCGGCGGCGGTCTGGTAGGCTCCGTGGCCAGCAGCTACGAGCAGATCGATGATACGACCTACCGTGTATATCTCTATGAAGGTGTTTATGACTCGGACGGAAATGAGCTTCATGCATCCGATGTAATCTATTCTTATGATACCCTTCTTGCGGCAGGAAACCGTATGAGCGGCGACATCGCGAAGTATGATCATGGTGAGGTTGTGGATGATTACACCGTAGACCTGATCATGAATGCGCCGCTGGATGGACTCAGCGATCTGAGCGCGATTCTGGCACAGCCGTATGTATACTGTGAGCAGGCAGCGATTGACCATAATCTGGCGACCGACCCGTGCGGCACCGGTCCGTACTATGTAAGTGATTACCAGTCTGGTGCGTCCATCACACTGGAAGCAAAGGATGACTACTGGGCAGAGGGCACCGATCATCAGACCATCCGTCAGTGCGCGAATGTTCAGACAATTTATTACAAGGTTGTAGCAGAGGCTTCCCAGAACTCAGTTGGTCTGCAGACCGGCGAGCTTGATTTCTCCAGCTATGTATCTGCAACGGATATCGCTCAGTTCCAGGAGGGCGGCGCTTATTCTGATAATTATACCATCGATCAGTATCTGGACAACCTGACTATCGCTCTGTTTGCGAACTGCGATGAGAACAGCAGCATCTGCGCGGATGAGAATCTGCGTGCGGCTATCTTCTATGCACTGGACGGCGAGCAGCTGGCGCTGGCTTCCGGTTCCAACGGCTATGTTGTTTCCTCTACACTTGGCAACATGAAGTTCATCGACTACAACAGCGACTGGGAGACCGAAGAGAACTACTATCATGAGCAGAACCTGGAGCTGGCGATGGAATACCTGGCGCAGTCCAGCTATGACGGCTCTACGCTTACCATCATCCTGAACAATGAGTCCATGCTGGAGAACGTAGCGACTGCAATCGTTGCGATCCTTCAGAACATCGGTATCAACTGCGCGATCGAGTCTGAGTCTGATACGATTACCGACTCCAAGCAGGTGGCTGGCGAGTATGATCTGATTATCACCAAGATGGCGTCAGATGATTATCTTCCAATCGTATGGCAGAGATGGTATTCAGAAGCATTCCACTCTGTAACTTACACGATCTGCAACAGCGATGATCAGACCATCCAGGATCTTCTGAATGCCTGCATCGTAGTTGGCGGTGATACAGAAGAGAACGTAAACGCATTCCATGAGTACATCATCGAGCACTATTATGGATATGGCCTGTTCTCACAGCTGACCAGCAACGTAGTGACAAATGACATCGAGACAGCTTGCTGGACCTTCCAGGATTACCTGATTCCGGGCGGCTGCATCTATGTAGACAATGAATTCTAAAAATGGAATGCTCTGACTTTGGACTGCATTGGCAAACCACAGGAAATGGCTTTCTGACAAGACAGCAGGACGGACTAGAAGCGGAGAGCCACGCCATTTATAGATTGTGACTTGCACAATGGGCGTGGTGCCGATAAAGCAGAAAGCCACGAGCAGAGATTTCGGGGGCTGGCGAACCTTCCTACAGGGCAGCCGGCCCCTTTTGCAGCATCTGTCACTATGAGCGGTAAAAAATGGGAGAGAAGAGAAATCAATGAAAAATTCACATATAAAAGAAATTACTGCGGTAACGGAAGTCCTGCCGGAAGGACAGAAATGTACGAAAGCAATTCTGGAGTATGACTGCGTGTTTGCTGCAGGGACTGTAAAACCGGAAGCGTTCCAGGTGGAGGGACGTTCCATCATATCCGCTTCGGTTTGCAAAAATGCAGATGGACAGGAGGGCGACGGACCTTTTGTTGTGCTGGGGCTTTCGGCAGAAGATGAAGCGGCAGCGACCTATTTTCCGGGGCATCCGTGGCAGGGACAGGGCGCCAGGGTCGTTCCGGCGAGCCTCTCGGTCGAGCAGGCTGAACCGCTCATAGCGAAGGATGGAACTACGATTCCGGCTGCGGGCGCGGATGCAAATACAGGCGTAAAAAATCTTCTGGTAGAAGAATTTGCACAGGGCGTTTTTGAAGGACTGGCGTATAACCTGTTTATCCCGAGAACCTATGATCCAACGAAGAGCTATCCTCTGGTGCAGTTCATTCATGACGCAGCCGTGTGCGGTGAACAGCCGGAATGTACACTGACTCAGGGCGTTGGGGCACTGGTCTGGATGACAGAAGAGGCGCAGGAAAAGCATGAGTGCTTTGTGCTGGCTCCGCAGTACGCTCCGCCGAGCATTGTGGAGGATGACTGGAGCGTGGACGACCGCCTGGAGACCGGGAAACGTCTTCTGGATCATATTGTCTCCGAATACTCGATTGACAAGAACCGGCTGTACACGACCGGGCAGTCGATGGGCTGTATGTCGTCGATGGTGCTGAACCTCCGGTATCCGGATCTGTTCGCGGCATCCTTCCTGGTAGCAGGTCAGTGGGATGAACGGCAGTTCCATGGTGCCGGGCTTGAGAATCACAAATTCTGGATGATCAACTCGCAGGGCGACGCAAAGGCGTTTCCGGGCATGAACCAGATTCTGGTCGAGCTGGAGAAGGACGGTGCGAAGATTGCCCGCGAGGTATGGAGAACCGGCGAGCCGCAGGAGGTTTATACCGAAAAGACACGAAAGCTGCTTGCAACCGGAGCAAATATTATTTATACTCCATATGACATTACGACAGTCGCAGACGGCTGGCACAGCAACGGCGGCGAGCATCACATCAACACGTGGAGACACGCGTATTCCATCGATGCCATTCATGAGTGGCTGTTCGCGCAGCACAAATAACCGGGAAGGAAAGGACAGGTGACCGGACGGATGAAAAAAACATCGGAAAATGCGGATAAGAAAACTTCGGAAGCAAAAGAAAAGCATACCGCAAAGACGGGAAGCTCGGTATTTGACGGCTTTACCAGACACCGGAATTATTCGATTCTGATTTTTTTGATTATCGTACTCGGATACCTGATTTTCTTCCGAAACAGCCTGAGTGAGTCTGTTTACATCGAGCCGGGAGAGGATTCCATCCTGATCAACAGCTACACAGAGGATGAGATTACGATTTCTTACGCGGACATTACGCGGATGGAACTCTGCGACGAGGTTGATTTCGGCACATTGTCAGAGGGAACCGACGACCGCCGTGTACGAAGCGGCCTTTGGAAGAACGACGCGTGGGGCGAGTATTATCTGTTTGCCCTGAAAAAGGTGAAGGGGGATTATATCCTGCTTGAGACGGACGAGACGGTTGTGGTGTTTAACTATGAAAGCGCGGAGGTAACGCAGAACTTTTACAGTGCTTTTCAGGAATATCTGGAAGGACTGGATTTGCAGGAAATCGAGTATGCTTCTTATCTGGAGTAAATCGTCTCTGTATGCGGATGCGCAGAAGCGAACGATATAAAACACTGGACTGCGGGATGGAAGGAACGGAGTGAGGAATATGCGGTCTCTGAAGGACTATGTACAGGAGCGCGAAATGCGGCGCACCGGCGGGATGCCGGAGCGGGCCGAATTTCACAGCAAGGGATACCATCGCTATTTTGAAGGCTGGTCGGAATATCGCGAAGCAGACGAAAAAGGGAAGATGCGTCTGAAAAGAGTCTATACAGGGGTCTATCACGCCGCGAAGCTGAGCGACAGGCAGCGGCGCATCTATCATGCGGGCTATGCCGCGGCCTGGCTTCTCTCGTTCGTCCTGTACTTTCTCGCGGTCACGCGGCCGCTAGGAAGCAATGCGTGCTGGTACGTCGCCGCGCCGGAAGCGCTCACCGTGGCGTGCCTGTTCTGGATGGGATGGTCGCTGTTCAATTTCCTGACTGCGGGGAAAAATATGACACTCGGTGAGTACCGCTATGTGGATGCGGTAATAAAATCCTCCCGATATACGTTTGTTGCGCAGGCGCTAACAGCTGTGGGAACGTTGGCCTATACGTTTTTATCTTCCGGAGAAAATCTCGCCGGGGAGCTTGGCTGTACGCTGGTTTTGCTGGTGTGCGCCATTCTCTGCCTTCTGGTTTATCTGCTCGAGAGCCGTGTTGTCTATGACAGCTTTCTGAGCACGGAAGAAGCACCGCGTGAGGCGCAGCAGATTACATATGACTGAACACTTTTTAAAACAATAAGGAACTGCATTAATATTTATTAAAATAACACTTGAAAAGAGGTTTGCGATGGAACGAATCGATTTTTCTCCAAAACATGATACACTGATTCGCTACAAGGATGGGGCACTGCTGCCGATGGATGTTCCCCATTATGAGGCTACGCAGCTGAATGAAGCCACCTGGCAGATCATGAGTTCAGGGGATTATCATTACCTGCTGGTCGGAGAGGATGTCGGCGTATCGATTGACACCGGATATGGTGCGGGAAATTTGAGGGAGTACCTGGAAACACTTTGTCAAAAGCCAGTGCCGTGGGTAATTAATACGCATCATCATTTTGATCATACCGCGAATAATTTTTATTTTGATATGGCCTATATGGGAGAGGAAGCGCTGACGCGGGCGTCCATCCCCTATCCGAGCTTTGACGGCATCTCATTCCCGGCGCCGGATTATCCGAAAACAGCCGTGGGCGACGGCGATCTCATTCCGCTTGCGGGCCGTGAACTGGAAATCTTCCGGATCGGCGATCACACCGAGGATGGAATCGCGATTCTGGACCGGAAATACCGGATGCTTTTTATCGGTGATGAGCTGATGCCGCACGGAAAAACGCTGAATGGCTCTCTGCGCAAATGGAAGGACAGCCTGGAGAAGCTGATGGCGCACCGCGCAGAGTTTGACACCATCTATTGCGGCGGTTCAGGAAAGGTGGCGGACGGCTGCCTGGAAGCTTTTTATGAGGCTGCGTGCAAGGCTTTGGCCGGGGAAGAGCTCGAAAAGCCGAAGAAGGACGAAAATCCGATGCCGCCGATGAAGGCGGAATATGACGCGCAGGGACATGAGATTTACGACTGCCAGAGACCGCATATTGAGGATATTCCAAAGGATGGATTTTTCAGGGAGAATCCGAACATGGTCGATTTTGTCTACAAGGGATACGAGTTTTCCTATGACAAGACTCTGGTGTAAAGAATATATGTGGCTTCTGTGAGAAACCGGTTTGGGATTTTTGTATAGAAAGATATAGGAAAGATCACATAAGAACGCATTTTAGAGATGCAGGTATGGAAAAGTGAAAAACGGCAGGGAAGAACGAGTGATTAACTGCCGTGGAGGTGAGAAAATGGTTATTGACGCGAATTTATACTGGGTTCCGGAGCAGCTGTTTACAGACGATGCTCTGATGGAAAAATTTTTGGGAGAAGTAAAGTTTGACTGGCACGGCCGCTGTGAGGAGATTCCGGGGACAAATGGGAAAAAGCAGGTCGTTCTGGAAAAGCCGGAGGGCAGCCCGAACCTCAACTATGTACAGGGAGACTATGTGCTGGAGAGCATGCTTGCCGACCTGGACGCGGCGGGCGTGGACAAGGCGGTGCTGAAGGTACCCGGCTGCCATGAGTGGATGGATCTGGACTTTTGCCGACTGTTCAATGACGGAATGGCTGAATATGGAAAGAAGAGCAATGGCCGGCTGATTCCGCTGGCGGTCGTTCCGCCTTACGGGACAGAGGAGAGCCTTGCAGAACTGGAGCGCTGTAAAAAGGAACTGGGCATGACGGCTGTACAGCTGAGCGCACATTATGGCGACGCATACCTGGACGATGAACGTTTCTCCGCATTCTTTGCAAAGGTCAACGAGCTGCAGATGAATGTGTATGTCCATCATACGCCGATTCCCGCCGAGCCGCAGTCGTTCCTTGCCTATAATAATGTAAGACGTTCCTACGGACGCTGCGTGGATCAGGGACTTGCGGTAGGCCGCGAGGTGTTCAGCGACCTGTTTGTGAGATATCCCAATATCAAAATGGTTCATTCTATGCTCGGCGGCGGTTTCTTCGCTATCGCAAATATGATGTTCCCGCAGCAGGCGAAAAAGACGGAGGATGTCAGCCGGTTCAAGTCCGATGGCGGTGAAACGGCGGCCCGGTTCCGTGAACACATCTACTTTGAGATGTCCCACGCGCAGCCCTGGGGAAAGACGCAGCTCGAGTGTGCGGTGAAGGTGCTCGGCGCAGATCACATCATCTGGGGGACCTCTTATCCGGTACGCAAAGAATGGCTGACGGAAGGGCCGGCATTTGTGCGCGCGTTGGATGTGACGGACGAGGAGAAAGAGATGATGCTGCACAAAAATGCGGAAACACTTTACGGAATTTAACATATGAGGCGGAGAACCGCGCCGTTTGGAGATTCTGCTTCGCACAATAGGCGCGGTTTACGTCTGACATTATAAATAATGTCAGACATTATAATAGTGAGCCGTGCCATGCAGAATCGCCAGTCGGCGATGGGCACGGCCTGCGTCTGACATCATGAATGATGTCAGACATGTTATGGAGTGAAAAAATGGAAGAGAAAGCGAATAAATTTTTGGAAGAAGAGAAGCTGGGCACACTGATGAAAAAATATTCCGTGCCCTGTATCATTTCCCTGCTGGTGGCAGCGTTGTATAATATTGTTGATCAGATTTTTATTGCGAATGCGTCCTATCTGGGTTCTTATGGAAATGCGGCAAACAATGCGGTATTTCCGCTGACGATTGTGGCACTCTCGCTGGCTGTGATGATCGGCGACGGCTGCTGCGCGTATGTCAGCATTTTGCTGGGCAAAAATGAAAAGGAGAATGCGCACAAAAGCATCGGCTGCGCGATCGTGCTTGTGATTGTGATCGGTCTGATTCTTACTGCGCTCTACGCGATTTTTCAGGATCCGATTCTGACTTTTTTTGGCGCCCGCGTGAATGAAGGGACATTCTCCAATGCAAAGGAGTATTTTACGTTTATCACGATCGGAATCCCGGTCTACATGTTCGGCCAGTGCCTGAACCCGATTATCCGTTCCGACGGAAGCCCTCGGTTTGCGATGGCATCGACGGTGCTCGGAGCAGTATTTAATATCATCTTTGACCCGATCTGTATTTATGGGCTGCATTGGGGAATGATGGGAGCGGCTGTGGCGACGGTTGGCGGACAGGTGCTGACAGCGGTTCTGGCGATCTGGTATCTGTTTCATATGAAGGCAGTAAAGCTGGAAAAGAAGAGCTTCAGTGTGTATCCGGGGCTGATGAGACAGTTTCTTCCGCTCGGTATTACCAGCTTCCTGTCGCAGATTTCAATCGTTGCCTCCATGGCGGCTGTCAATAACATGGTTGTTAAATACGGAGCCACGGACGCAGTCTTTGGGCTGGAAGAGTACTCTCAGATCCCGATGGCGGTGTTGGGAATTGTCATGAAGTTCTTCCAGATCGTGATTTCGATTGCAGTTGGTCTGTCTGCGGGCTGTATTCCTGTTATCGGATACAATGTGGGCGCCAGACGGAACGACCGCGCGCTTAGCCTGTTCAAGATGATCCTGATTGCAGAGCTGGTTACCGGCTTTGCGGCGCTCTTTATTGTAGAGGTGTTCCCGCTGCAGCTGATTGGTATTTTCGGCGCGGCGAATGAGAGCGCTTACTATTCGGAATTTGCTGTAAAAACATTCCGGATTTATCTGTGCATGCTGCCGCTGGCTACCATGAACAAGGGAACCTTTATCTGTATGCAGTCCTTGGGGAAGGCGGCGCTGTCTTCAATCCTTTCCCTGATCCGTGAAGTCGTGTTCGGCGTCGGCTGGGCACTGATTCTGCCGGTGTTTTTCGGCCTGGACGGCGTTCTCTATTCTATGCCGCTTTCCGATCTGCTGACGGCCGTTATTGCTGTTGTAATGATCCGGCGGATCTTTCAGATGCTGAAGAAGGAATAGAGAGCCGCGAGAGCTGCGCTGGGTTCTGCCCCAATCTCTGATTGGGATATGGGTATTCGGAACATCGTACCGGATATTTCATGCAAATCGTCTGTCAAATGGTTTTTGAAACAAGTGAACTGCACTCATACCGCCCGGTCTCGGTCACAGGGAGATTGGGCGGCAGTTCCGTTAGCAGCACAAATCTCTTAAGGATACTTTTGAGAAGGATCCGTTAAAGAGAGCCGAAGTTTGGCCGAAAATGACCGTAAAACCGGCCTGAAAAATTTCTGCTGAAGTGAAAAAGTAAATTCCACTCTGAAAAGCGCAAAAAATTGGTGGAGAT
>JAJQHZ010000161.1 GCA_021199475.1 Lachnospiraceae bacterium | reverse complement strand
TTCATTTACACAAAGCGATGGATGGCAACAGAAAATGTTCGTGAAACAACCCTGACTTGACTGCACGAATGGTTATTCCAGAAAGGGAAAATATGGTAGAATAAAGAATAGATGCGGTTATTGTGTGAAGAGGACCTGAGTCGGGCCCTCTTACAAGGTCTGCATATAAGAATTAAAGAATAATTTCAAAAAGGACTTGACGGGCAATGCCAAACAGGGATAGACTTTTGCAGACAGACAGACAGACAGACAGACAGACAGATATAGATAATTCTGTCTGCTTTTGCTGTGACTTTAATCGTACATGGTGCTTTTATTACAGAGCGTGTTTCACTCGCGTATGATTCGCGGGTGAGATGCGCTTTGTTTTTTGTTTTATTGGAAACCTCGTTCCTATAAAGCAAAAACGCTTTGCGGGGATGCGTCAAGGTGCATCTCTTTTATGCGCAGGACCGGGTAAAGCATATCCCATGCGAAGCGTGGGATGTCACCCGGCGAGGGTGTTTTGCGGTTGCCGCCTGTCCGATGGAGCAAAGACTGGTGTTTCGAGGATACATACAAAAATAAAAATGGCTGTGATGCCGGGAAGGAGTTCATAATGAGAGAAAACAAGAAGAGGTTCCGGAAATGTTTGAGTCTGGTGCTGACGCTCTGCCTGATTGTCGGGATGATCCCTGACACCGTTTTTGCGCAGGACGATGCGAACGCGGTCGCTGTGGAGGCGGGCACGGAGGCAACGGTCGGTGAAAACGAAGGCGTGGCGGCTGAGGTCGGTGAAAACGAAGGCGTGACGGCTGCTGCCGGTGAAACCGAAAACGGGGCAGAAGCGGCGGAGGACGAAGCGGGAACCGAGACGGAAGAGACGGAGACGGAAACCGAGTCCGTGACGGAGACAACGCTGACAGAGGCTGTGACAGAGGCCGCGGAGACGGAAACCGCAGCCGGGGCTGCACAGACTGAGTCTTCGGAGGAGTCTGGGACGGAAGCAGAGACCGGGACGGAAACCGAGGCTGTGACGGAAACAACCGTGACCGGGGAAGAATCCGAAACGGAAGCCGTACAGGCGGAGTCCGCAGAGACAGCAGCGGAGTCCGGGACGGAAGACGAAACCGAAAGCGAAACAACTGCCGTACTTCTTGGCAGCAGCGCATCGGCACTCTGTGACCACGGCAATGACGCCTCCACCTGCGCGGTCTGCGAGGTAGAAGCACAGATCGCCGCGCTGCCGGGGGTGGATGAGATTGCCGAGATGGACACCGACGGACAGAATGAGGTCTATGCGTTAGCCTCGGACATCTGTGATGTTTATTACGCATTGTCTGAAGAAGATCAGGAGCTGGTTTCCAATATTGATATGCTGTGGGAGATTCTGGATTATTTCAGCGGCGCAATCTCACTGGCAGAGACAGCTGTTGCTCAGGTTGGGGAAACTACCTATTCTACCATTGCAGATGCGATCGATGATGCGGCGGAAAGCGAAGACACCGTGACGTTGCTGGACGATGTGACAGAAAATGTTACGATTTCATCTGGCATATCCATTACACTGGATCTGGCCGGCCATACCCTGACCGGTACGGGAAGCGGTTCTGTGATTACTATAAATAGCGGCACTCTGACCCTGAAGGACAGTAGCACAGGACAGACCGGTACTGTGACAGGGGGAAGTGCAACATACGGAGGCGGCGTGTATGTAAGTGGCGGCACCTTCAATATGGTCGGTGGCACAATTTCCGGCAACACGGCTAAGTCTTATGGCGGCGGTGTATATGTACAGGGCAGCAGCACGTTTACCATGACGGGCGGTACAATTTCTAACAATAGTCTAACAGGATATAACTGCAGCGGAGGCGGTGTGTATGTATATTCTGCGAATGCTACTTTTAATATGAAGGGCGGCACAATCTCGGGAAATGGGGCAGACTCTGGTTCTAGTGGTAACTCTGGAAATGGTGGCGGTGTAGCTGTATGGTATTGCACCTTCGTTATGATGGGCGGCGAAATTTCAAATAACACGACAAATGGACAAGGTGGGGGTGTTAGGGTTCTCTCTGGCAGTTTCACCATGAGCGGCGGAACGATTTCGGGCAATACGGCAACCATCTGCGGTGGCGGTGTATATCTTTACGGCGGCAGTTTCACCATGAGCGGCGGAACGATTACAAGTAATACGGTGACAAATACATATACATACAGTGGAAATCAAGGAAGCGGCGTGTATTTGGGTACCGGCACGTTTTCAGTATCCGGCTCTCCTGTAATATCCGGCAATACAAAAAATGGTGACGAACAAAATGTCTTTCTGCCAAACAGCAATTACATCACGCTCGCGGGCGAGTTAAGCGAGGGTGCGTCCATCGGCGTGACGACAGATACCAAGCCGACCGGCAGCACAGCGGTTGAAATCACCGCCGCAGAGGGTGAAACAGCCTATTACAGCGGTGCGGCTGGCTATTTCTTCTCTGACGATACGGCTTACGGCGTCCAGACCAACAGCGATGGGGCTTATTTGGAGCTGTACTGCCTCACGCCACTGACCGAAGATGACTTCGAAGTGAATACGGATTCGGAAACCTATACCGGCTCTGAAATCACTAAGTCGATCACGAGTACGAGCGGTCTGACGGAAGGTACAGATTATACTGTGACCTATTCCGACAACGTCAATAAGGGGACGGCTACGATTACGATCGAAGGGATGGGGGAATATACAGGGACTCTGACCTACCACTTTACCATTAATCCTATAACCGTGACCGCCGCTGTCAGCGCATCGAATAAAGAGTACAATGGGACAACCAATGCCACCGTCACTGCCACCGTGAGCGAGGACGACCTGATAGGTAAAGACAGCATCACGATCAGTGGCCTGGCAGGCACGTTCGCGGACGCTAACGTGGGAACGGGTAAGACAGTCACCGTCGATACCACAGAGGCGGTTGTTACTGGAAATGACAATGGGAATTATAGCATCAGCTACACGACGGATAATGTTACAGCGGATATCATGGCAAAAACCGTGACCGCTACCGTCAATGCATCGGATAAAGTGTACGACGGAACAGCCGATGCCACCGTGACGGCTACGCTGACAACGGCAGAAGGCCTGATAGACGGCGACAGCATCACAATCAGCAATCTGACGGGCACCTTCGAGGATGCCAATGTAGGAACGAGTAAAGTGGTCACTGTCAATACCGAGTCAGCAGCGGTTACCGGCAATGACAAAGGGAATTACAGCATCAGCTACGCGACGGAAAATGTTACGGCGAGCATCACGGTAAAATCCGTGATGGCTGCGGTCAGCGCAGAGGATAAAGTGTACGATGGGACAACCGATGCCACCGTGACGGCCACGTTAACAGCGGCAGAAGGTCTGGCAGAGGGTGACAGCATCACAATCACGGGCCTGACGGGCGCGTTTGCGGACGCCAATGTGGGAACGGGTAAGACGGTCACTGTCGTTACGACAGGAGCAACGGTGACCGGCAATGACAAAGGGAACTACAACATCAGCTACGAGACGGAAGGTGTTACAGCGGATATCACGGCAAAAGCGATCACTGTCACGATTACCCCGGGCGGTGGAACCTATGGAGGGACAATCACACCTGCGTCGGCAGTGCTGAACGGCCTGGTCAGCACGGATGAAAGCAGTTCCGGCGAAGGCAGTTCCGATGCGGACAGCGTGCAGGTGACCCTGACTTATACCGGAACAGCGTATGACGGCACGGTGTATAATGGCACGACAGTACCGACGCAGGCGGGGACATACACGGTGACGGCTTCCATCAGCGACACCAACTACACCCTGACCGGGACGACGACGGCGGAGTTTGTTGTAGCGAAAGCAACCTACGACATGAGCAGCGTGAGCTTTGAGGATACGACCTGCACCTATGATGGAAGCGAGAAGGCTTTGAAGATCAGCGGAACGCTCCCGGACGGTGTTTCTGTGAGTTATACGAACAATACTTTGATGAATGTTGGCAGCACGGAGGCGACAGCGTCGTTCACCGGAGATGCGAATAATTATGAGGCGATTGCGTCCATGACCGCAACGCTGACCATCACTAATGCGGATCTTACCGTGACGGTAACCGGATATGAAGGCGTGTACGATGGCGGAGAGCATAGTATTACAGTGGAAGCGGACGATGGCGCAACGGTGACTTACTGCTATACCGAAGATACGGAGGATGAAGAATACTCGGATGATCTGGGAGCGGATGGCGAAGAAGAGACCGCGGATGACAAGGAGTATACAGAAACCAATCCGGCGTTTACTGACGCAGGAACTTATACGGTTTACTATAAGGTAAGCAAAGCAAACTATAATGAGGTAGCTGGCTCTGCCAGGGTTATCATCACTCAACGAGCAGTTACTGTCACCATTGACAGCAAGAACAGCACCTACGGCAACGAGATTGTAGAGCTTACGGCCGAAGTTACCAACGGCAGTATCGTGGAAGGCGATGAGGGGATTTATTCCCTTGCTACAGAAGCGGCCAGTTTATCCGATGTTGGCTCTTACGACATTACAGGTACAGCACAAAATGACAATTACAGTATTACCTTTGTAAACGGGGAGGGAGCTTATACGATCACGGCTGCCGAGCTGACGGATGTTGCCGTTGCGCAGAGCGGTACTTTGGTCTATGATGGCACAGCGCTGACCGCTGCTGTTACGACAAGCGCGGAGGCCGTGGATGATTCTGAAGTTACCTTTACCTACAGCACATCGGCAGATGGAGATGGAACATATACCTCGGTGGTTCCTGCATTTACGAATGCCGGTTCTTACATGGTTTACTACCGTGCTGAGGCGGCGAACCACGAGACGGTGGAAGGCAGCTTTACTGTAACCATAGAGAAAGCTACCTACGACATGAGAGGCGTGAGCTTTGAGGATGTGACCTGCACTTACGATGGTGCAGAGAAGACGCTGACGATTACCGGAGACGAGAACCTGCCGGATGGGGTGTCTGTAAGTTATACAGACAATACTCTGACGAATGTTGGCAGCACGGTAGCGACAGCGGCATTCACCGGAGATGCGGATAATTATGAGACGATTGCGTCCATGACCGCAACGCTGACAATCACGGCTGCGGAGCTGAGCAATGTTACGGTTTCTCAGTCCGGAACCCTCACCTATGACGGGACGGCGCAGACCGCCGAAGTCACAGCCAGCGCGGAGACCGTGGATGGGACGGATGACGCGGTAGCCTTCACCTACAGCACGTCGGAAGAAGGGGAATATTCGGAAACGGTTCCTGCATTTACGTAGGCCGGGACTTATACGGTTTACTACCGCGCTGAGGCGGCGAACCATGAAACAGCGGAGGGCAGCTTTACTATAACGATTGCGGCGAAGGAAATTACCGCGGCGATTACCGCAGGCGGCGGGACCTATGGCGGCACGATCACGGCGGCAACGGCAGCGCTGGACGGTGTATTAGAGGCGGATGCGGACAGCGTCGAGGCGGCCCTGACCTACACCGGCACGGCGAATGACGGCACAGTGTATAACAGCACAAGCATGCCGACATTGGCTGGTACTTATACCGTGACGGCCACGATCACGGATACGAATTACGCCCTGACCGGGACGACGACGGCGGAGTTTACGATTGCGAAAGCCACCTACGACATGAGCGGTGTGAGCTTTGAGGATGCGACCGTCGAGTACGACGGGACGGAAAAGGCTCTGGAGATTAGCGGAACGCTTCCGGACGGTGTGACGGTGACCTATTCGAACAATACCCGGACGGATACGGGGAGTGTAACGGCAACCGCGGCGTTCACCGGTGACTCGAACAATTATGAGACGATCGAATCGCTGACGGCGGCGCTGACGGTGACGGCCCTGGTGGAGCTGCCGGAGCAGACCTTCCCGGATGAAGATGCGGAGCATAAGATCGAGCTGGTAGAAGGAGTTTCTGAGGTGCCGGAGGCGCTGGAGACCAATTCGGCGCTGGACACCGTAGAGGAGATCGAGGCAAGCCTGACGACGATTGTCTGCGAGCAGACCGGCTATACGGAGGAAAATATCGCCTATTACGAGGTGACCCTGATGGTCAGCTTTGACGGGGGCAAGACGTGGGTAAAGGCGACGGAAGAGAATTTCCCGGAGGAAGGACTTACGATTGTCCTGCCTTACCCGGAAGGCACGAACAAAGACGAATATGACTTCTTCGTGACCCATATGTTTACAACGACCGCGTTCGGGCATACGCCGGGCGATACGGAAAATCTGGCCGTCACAAAGACAGATGACGGCATTCAGGTGACCCTGAGCGGTCTGTCGCCAATCGCTGTTGCCTGGAAGCTGATCACGCAGTCGTCCGGAGAGACGGAAGCGCCCGAAACAACGGCAACGGAAGCAGCAACGCCCGAGACCACAGCGACGGAGGCCGCAACACCTGAGACAACGGCAACAGAAGCGGCAACGCCCGAGACCACGGCAACGGAGGCCGCAACGCCTGAGACGACGGCAACCGAGGCAGCAACGGCCGAGACCACGGTGACCGAGGCAGAGACGGCAATAAAGGAAGTCGGGACGGAAGCGGAAACAAACGCCGCAACCGAGACAGCCGAAACGGAGACAGAGACGGAAGCTCCGGTACAGACTGGGGACGACACGCCGCTAAATATTTGGCTTACTCTGTTCCTGCTGTCAGCAGCGGTTCTGCTGATGATGGGAGAGCGGAAGCGCCAGAGAGACTAAAAATTGTATGCTTTTCAAAATGTTTTCAAAATATTTTTTGCGGCAGCCTTTGGCTGTCGCATTTTTAGTGCGCGCGTATGCGATACTGTTTCCGGAGATGATTCATACAGGAGAGAATGTTGTGTATGGAACTGTAATGTATGGAACTGAAATGATGGTATTACACGAATTCGCATGTCCGCTGTTTTGAGTATATCAGAAACGGTGCCGGGAGGTTTGGGAAAGGGAAATGGCACGGATGTGAGCGATTAACGACAGGAGTGAAAGCGATGAGCAGAAGAATCATACGTATGGGCACGGAGGAGGCCCGAAGGGAGAGGGAGCAGCGCGCGCTGATACTGAAAGAGCAGCGGCCGGTCCGGATTCAGATGGTGGAGAAGGAGCCGGATCCGCAGGAAGGTCTGGAACAGTTCCAGAGGTTTTTTGAAGCGGCCACGGAGCCGCCGTTCCGGGATCCGGAGAGCGCCGGGTATTTCCGGGAGGTGATTCGCAGTGAACTGGATGAGGACTGGTATTCGTTTCCAACGCCAAAACACGAGCCGGTCTGGGACAGCCCGCGGATGGCATTTTGTGATCTGAACAATGTTCATAAGATTGCGCTGCTGCTGATTGACAATTCCCGCAATGGCATATATACGCCTTTTCAGATGGCCTGCCGACTGGATGACAAGGCATGGCCCTATATGGTTTCGCTGCCCTTTGATATCCTGATCTGTATGGAGCAGAACAGCTGCGGCTGGCATGTCTGTCGGGATGTGGAATATCTGGTCAGCGGTTATCGCTATCAGGGCAGGGAAATCGAGCTGACCGTGACCGAGCGTGTTTCTCTTTGCGAGTGGGAGGATGATTATTTTACCGAGCTGGAGCCTCACCTTATGTATGGAGCCGGGTATGGTCTCTGCATGGGAAAAGACGGAAAGTACTATATGGATCCGTGGGATTTTGGAAACGCAGTGGAGTACTATTGGCTGAATGATCTTTCGGATACGATCGCTCATCTTGCGGCGGGACGCGGAAAAAGAGAACGTTTGAGTCTGATGGAAGAGACCGAGGAATATAGCCTTCTGGATTATGTGAAGCTGGCGCTGCGAAATCCGTATCGTGTATCCAGAATGAGTGCGGTCAGTCAGGCGCTGGAGGAAGAGGAGGATAAAGCGTGGATTTATTCGGTCTCGTCCGGAGAGTTTGGGATGGAGGAATCGGAATTTCCGGACAAGGAAACCTTCCGGGTGATCAATCATCTGCATTCTTTTCAGGATATGATGTGCAGAAAGCTTCCGATGTTTCTTGTGGACAAAAAAGCGGACGGTTCCTGGTCGCTGGGGCAGACGCTGACGTATAAATATCCGGAGTTTGATGAGCTGCTCGCACAGGTGTATTGTGAGATGCGCAGTGCGGAGATGGAGCGGTATATCCTGGTGGTGGATTGTGAGGAAAAGCTGTATGGGCAGGAGAGCTTTGCGCACACGGTCTGTGGGTTCCTTCTTAAAAACGACAGTATGGAGGTTTTTGGAAAGGAGCTGGCTCTGAATCGGTTTGAGGATGTGCTCCGGGAGGCGGAGGCCTCCGGAAATTATGAGATTCGGAATAAGTGGGAGGACTGAGAATTTGATACGGATCAAATATGTAAAGAGGTGGCCAACGGGGTTTCCGTACACAGCTTCAAAGGCGTTTGAGCGCCTGACGGATAATATCGGGAGTACGAGGGAGAAGGCGGAGCCGCCGTTTCGGGACTCCCTGAGCAAATCTTATCTGCATCGGTTCCTGCATGCGCACATGGTAAAGGGGGACTGGTTTTCGGTGGAACTTGCGGACGGAAGACGGATACCGATCTATGCGCTTCCGCAGAAAGACAAGTTTGTGCTGGCGGCGCTGAATGATTCGAGGAGGGGAACAAAGAATCCGGGAATCCAGCTGGAAGCTCTGGACAAAGCCAGGTGGAATTTTCTTTCCAATCTGAGCTTTGACATCTGGCTGAAGGCTTCTGATGAAGAATTCAGAAACCTGGAGGATTCGATGAGCGGGTGCGAGGCCTGCGAGATTATGAATTATCCATTCTGCGGGGAAAGCGTGGAGGTGCGGGTTCTGTCCTGGAGCGTGGAGGATCACTGGGAGAAACATGGCTGGAAAGAAAACGACCAGGGAGTCCATGAACCGAGGAGCTATGTGCCGGAGGGCGCACTGTTCACCGGGCCGTTTGGCCGGTACTACACGGACTGGCGCAGCCTCCGCATGGCGTTTTGGGGCTCCTGGATGGCGGACATTGAAAAAACGAAGGAACTGCTTTCCTGGAAATGGGAACAGGGCAGGAGATGGTACCTGAATGATATCACACGGGAGTGGAGCATGGATTCTTTTATACGTATGATTGCCGGGGACGAGGCAGAACC
Organism: Lachnospiraceae bacterium; assembly: GCA_021199475.1. Classification (GTDB taxonomy): domain Bacteria; phylum Bacillota; class Clostridia; order Lachnospirales; family Lachnospiraceae; genus Choladousia. The sequence goes on along the minus strand of JAJQHZ010000161.1, from coordinate 34,156 downwards.
GCGTTTGAGATACCTCATAAAGAAGTCTAATCTGCATGGTCCCTGCCGGGTTGTCACACACATGATTTCGGTGCCTCCTGCAGCAGAAGGACCGGTGTCAATCTGGGAAATCGATAAGTTTACAGACGGCTCTTATTACCTTCACGATCACTGTATCGGGCCATTTTTGGGACTGCCCAAAATGCTTCCGGAGGCAGTCGAAGAGCGCAGAGCGGATTGCGAGCGCGTGGAACTGCTGGTGCAGGAGGATCCGCAATGCAAGTGTCGGTTTCAGGCGGCCATCTGTGGTCTTAAAATTCGTGAGGACTGTATTGAAATTTTTGAAAAAGGACTTGCGGAGGAGATGTTCCTGGACGCGCTGGGGGAGGCCTGCCAATCCGGAAGTTACAGACTGCAGGCGCCCTGACCTGCGTGCATGTTTGGGAACTGTGAAGGCCCGGAACTGTTCACGCCCCAGTCTTATTGAAGTAGCGTCTGGTAGAAGAATTGTCCTGTAAAGTGATGTAAAATTTCCGCTGCCATGTTGTTTCGCACCGCTGGAAATCATGGTATCATATGCCCATACTTGCGAAGCGTGTATGGACGAAGGCCGCGCCAATCGCGAAGCGATTTTCTATTGCGCGGCTCTCATTTAATCATATGCGTAAGCTATGAGCCGTGCGACAGCCCGGTCGGCGAGCGAGTCAGAGACTCGCGAACGGAGCACAGCCGTGTGAAATAAAAAAACCGCACAATATAAAATTGCTTGCGCGTATGAAGCACGGCTATCCGGGCAGATGATCATGAAACCACAGGGGGAATCACTCATGGAAGAGAAAAAGACGGTCAGAAAGAGCGCCGGAAAAACGGCGAATAAAACGATGGACAAAATGGCGAATAAAACGACAGGTCAAATCACAGACAAAACGGCGGACAAAACGACAGGCCAAATCACCGACAAAACGGCGAATAAAATGGCGGACGAAGCTGCAGGCGAAGCAGCGAATAAAATGGCGGACGAAGTTGCGGACGAAGCGGCGGATAAACCGAACAACAAACCCGTCAACAAGAATCTTTTGCCGCTCTATGTGCTGGCGATTATCCGTTTTTTTGGAACGGAGGAAAAGCCCGTCAGTGTGCCGTATATCATAGACGAGCTGGAGCATATCGCGGAGAATGAGGAGAATAAGGGGAATGCTTCGAATGCGAAGGTTTCGAAGGGCAGCGTCTATACCTGTCTGCGGACGCTGCGCAAGGCTTTTTATGGCGGCCCGAATTCCGGTTATTCTGAAAAAGCGCGGATTCCGTTGACGCTGCCTGAGTTTTACGGCGGAACTCTTCATTGTTATGAAGAAGTGACAGTGAAAAAAGGGAAAACGGAGACGAAGCATTATGTAGAAGTGGATGCCATGGAGCTTTTGCGCGTAAACGGGCGGGAAGAACTCTGCTATGCATTTCGGGGCAGGCTCTCAGAGGGCGAAATCCAGATGCTGAAGACTTCGGTGGTCGCGAATCAGATTCTGTCCGCGGACGCAACGGAGCGTCTTCTCCGGGAACTGAACCGGGTTCGGGGTGCGTCCAGAGATGAGCGGAAGGAGAAGGATGAACGGTATTACATCAGCCTTCACAAGGACGACAAGCTTGGACAGACGGCCCAGGGTTCCCAAAAGCAGAAGCCGGAGGATGTCGTCACTGCTCGTCTCTCTCTTTTGATGGATGCGGTCCGCGAAAAACGCAAGGTGAGGATGCGCTACGGCTCGTATGGCCCCGGCAAGGACTTTACGCCGGTTTTGCAGCCCTGCGGCGAGGAGGATGTATTCTCCCCATTCGCGGTGTTCAGCGCCAACGGTTATTTTTATCTGATCGCGCACGCGCCGGGGCGCGGTGTGAAGTATCGGAACTACCGGATTGACCGGATTTATTCTCTGGAGATGACGGACGAGGTGAGTGAACCGCTGCCGGATGAGCTGGAGGAATACTGCCGAAGCGAATCGTTCAACGCGGTGAAGTACCGGAACGAGCATCCGGTGATGTATGGAGGGACTCCGGTGACGGTTACCTTAAAATGCAGAAGGGAAGTATTGAACAATCTGGTAGACACCTTTGGCACGAGAATGCACATTCGCCATAAGGGAACCTCAGAAAAGGACAACTGCTACCGGATCGACGTCACAGCCTCCGAAGAAGGCATTCTCCCGTTTTGCCTGCAGTATGGAGAGTCTTGTCAGGTGGTGAAGCCGGAAGCGCTGGCGGAAAAGATACAGGAGAAGTTCAAAACGATGCTCAAACTGTATGAGAAGGGCGTATGAACTGGGATCGGTTGCAAAATGATTTGTATAAATTGCATTGTTTAATATATAAATGGCAAATCACAACGACATTGATACAGTTGAGCTGTCACGGAATTCCTGGTTCATCTATCATCGTCTGAAGGGTGAAGGGCAGATTGACGCGGTCTGGGAAAAGATAATAATTTCAAAAAATTTAAAATTTTTGGTTCGGAGCACCCCTAAGTTCAGATTTCTGCACTTCCAAACAGGTACATTCTTTTCAGTAAGTGGAAAGGAGTGTACCTGAATGGAGAACGGAAAAGAAAGTACGAGAACCAGTCTGGGGATGTCCGGAAGTACGGAGAAGAAATCTCAGATTCACGGGATTCCGAAGAATGTGTTAAACAGCGAGGAAAGTATGAAAGAAGGAACGAACCGCTTTTTTGCAATCATGATCTGGCAGCAGCTGAAGGCCAGCAATTCGCCGATGACAGTGACGGAGATCTGCCGGAGAGTGAATCAGGGCTACTGCGACGTATGGGAATCGGATCTGACGCTGCTTCAGAAGAATACGGCAAGGCGCCATCTGGAGGCGATGGCAGGGAGTACATTTCGCCATTTCGAAATCCGGAAAACTGTTTCGGGCGGCAAGGCCTATTATTCCTGCTGCCCGAAGAATGACAGCAAAGAAGCGCCGAAGGTAGCCGGAAAACGCCTGCTGCCGCTGGCAGTATTGGATGTGCTTCTTGACAATGACGACTGCGTGACCGCGAAGGAGATTGGCGAGCTTTTGGGCGGAGACATTCACAAAAGCACCCTGCACCGCATTTTGAACCAGATGGAAAAATATACAGAAGAATATTTCCTGGAGTATCTGGTACTGAGCGATGATTTTGTCGAAAATGGGTATCCGGTCCGCAAATACTTTTTGGTAAAACGCGATGACTGACCGCGGATGCCATCTGTCAAAGACGGTTATGCGGTCTGCAGATACTTTTTGGTAAAACGCGATGACTGATAGCGGAATGCCATCTGTCAAAGACGGTTATGCGGTTTGTAAATCGTTTTTGGTGAATCATGATGACTGACTGCGGCCGAGTCAGCGGAAGCATCGCAGATCAGATCGAAAGAACGGGCAATCGCAGAATGTAAGGAAACAGGTCGGCTGCAGTCCCATTGGCTTTCGATGGGTAGTTTACACAGGTCGATCTGGAGAGAAGGAGGACTATGATATTTTATATAGCAGACATTCACTTTGGACATAAAAACGCGATCAGCTTTGATCAGCGTCCCTATCAGGATGTGGAAGAAATGGATCGCGTACTGATTGAGAACTGGAATTATCGGGTGCAGGAGGACGATGATGTTTATATTCTCGGTGATTTCTGCTTCAACGCAAAGCAGAAGCCGGAATGGTATCTGGAGCAGCTGAAGGGACACAAGCATCTGATCCAGGGAAACCATGACCGGGGCATCATTAAGAGGGAAGAGGTGCGGCAGTACTTTGCGTCCATCGACCCGCTGCTTGGCATTATGGACGATGGTAAAAAAATTGTCCTTTGCCATTACCCGATTGCGGAGTGGTACGGATACTATCGGGGCGTGTGGCATGTTTACGGGCACATTCATCTGGGGCTGCGCGGCGGCACCGGCGCATATATGCGCCGCCAGGAACGTGCGCTGAACGCCGGGTGCATGATAAACGGGTATATGCCGGTCACGTTTAACGAGCTGGTCAGGAATAACGAAGCGTTTAACCGAAGATGTCAGAAGGAGGAGGGCAGCGAATAGCTGCCCTCTTTGCGGGAAGAAAATGCGGAATTTGGCACTTGAGACAAGGAGTGTCTTGTGGTAAAGTAAAAGCATTCATATCAGGGTAAAAGATGTAAACAAGAAAACACAGGAAACGACATTAGCCTTAATATAATATCCAGAAAGAGTGTGATTTCAAAATATGGAGGGAACGATGAAACAGATTTTTGTTAAAAAGGTAAATATCAATAAAGTTCGCCATTTGACGCATATTGATATTCCTGTGTCAGATGAGAAAATGAAGCATCTGATCCTTACCGGAAAGAATGGGAGCGGAAAGACTTCCCTCTTAAATGCGATTTGCGGATTTCTTGATTCATTGACAACGGATAAAAAAATGGGAGAGGCCGTAGATATTGTAGAAAACGGGAACGGGCAGAATAATTCCATGTTTCCGTCGATTATGGAGTCAAAAAAGAAAATTGTGAAAAAGGCTTCTCAGGAAATTATGTTAGAGATGAATCTCGCATTACCTGCTGTATACCAGAAGTTTCAGGAGGGTGATTTTGTTGTTGCGTATTATAGGGCGGATCGTGTATTTAAAGCTGATATTCCAGAACATGTAGAAAAAGTAACTACGAAAGATCACTATTCTATAAAAGAAACACCTCGAACTGTGTTCGTTAAGTATCTTCTGGATATGGAAGTGACAGAATCAATCGCAGCTTCAAAAGGAATGCTGGAAAAATCCGAGAAAATTCGTCTGTGGTTTGAGGAGTTTCAAAAATTGCTGCGTAGAATTTTTGATGATGACTCTTTACAACTAAATTTTGACATTGATACATTCCAGTTTTCGATTGTCATGAAGGACAGGGAACCTTTTGACTTTAACACACTGTCAAGCGGTTATGCGGCGATTTTAGATATTGTGGTTGACCTGATTATCCGAATGGACCAAAAATCTGATAAGGTATTTGACTTTTCAATGCCGGGGATTGTCCTGATTGATGAAATTGAAACGCATCTTCATATGGAATTGCAGAAAAATATTCTGCCATTTCTTACAACGCTGTTCCCAAATGTTCAGTTTATCGTATCCACGCATTCTCCGTTTATTCTGAATAGCCTGGAGAATGCTGCAATTTATGATCTGGAAAACAGCTGACATACATCCGGGAACATCAGGGACGTTATCCTAAGCTTTTTGCGTACATAGCATGATTTGAGCGACAAAAGGATAATATAAATACAGAGCGAATAAGAAGTGATGAATAACAGTTCACATAATTTTCAAATTTTTTCCGATAAATGAACACACAAACCACGTATGCTCAATCCAGAATAGTATAAGCTTCGGGCAATGGAAAACGCCGTTTATGATAGTGGGAGGAAGCATATGAGTGGTTATCAGACAGGTGCACAGACGAGTGCAAACGAAAGGATAAAGAGTAGCCGGAGAAAAGGGCCAGGGAGGAGGGCAGTGCAAAGCTGCGTTCTTTCGCTGGCTGTTTTTTGCGGGCAGATGATGAACAGTCCGATGGTATTGGCTGAGGATCTGGAATATGAGGGGACGACACAGATTTCCTCGACGGATTATTACGCGGACTTCAGTACGACAGCGGTGGAGCTGATCGTGGAGGAAGTGTATGTTTCTTCCGGCTCGTATGTGCAGGAAGGAACCAGCATTTTAAAGATTACGGATGACAGCTATCAGAGTGCGCTTTCTTATTATAATGCGGCAATCATCCGGGCCGAGAATAATCTCACGGATGAGCAGCTGACGTACACACAGGGGATGCAGTCCGCGGAGTATACGCTGGAGCTGGCGCAGGCTGAGGCGGAGCAGGCGGAGTTTGTGAGGTCTCAGTCGGAGGCGGAGCTGGAGGATACGATTGCGGAGCATGAGGAAATGCTCACGGAGCTCGAGGAGCGGATCGAGGATCTGGAAAATGGCGAATACGATGATGACTCATCGTCGAGCTCATCAGGCAGTTCGTCCGGTTCTTCTCAGGAAGAAGAGTCCGAGACAGAGAGCGAGAAGTCGAAGAAATCGGAGAGCGAGACGGAAACCGAGACTGAGACGGAGAGCGAGACAGAGACCGAGACTGAGGATCCGCTGATTGCGCTAGAATCGGAGAAGGCTGTGCTGGAGAGCGAGGTGACGGCTCTTGAACAGACGGAGTCGACGCTGGAGTCGGAGATAGAGGAGCAGAACGAGGCGTATAACGCAATTCTTGAAAAAATGTATGCGCTGGAGGAGTACGATACTTCTGTACTGGCCGGAGCGGGGCATCTGGTGCTGGACACGGCGAGTGAGACGGAATCTGAGACGACCGCTGCGTTGGAGAGCTCGGGGGATGGTTTCCCAATGACAAATTCCTCGGAGGATCTGCCGCAGGAGACGCTGGCAGAGGAAGAAACGCAGATCGCGACGGTAGCGGAAGAGACGACCGAAGCGGCTGCCGTGGCGGAAACGGAGACGGAGGAAACAGAAGCACAGACACAGACGGAGGCGCAAACGCAAACAGAGACACAGACGGAGGCGCAAACGCAAACAGAGACACAGGCGCAGACGCAAACGGAAACACAAACGGAGACACAGTCAGAAACTCAGACAGAGACACAGTCCGAGACGCAGACAGAAACTGAGGCAGATACAAGCAGCAATGATGGCACAAGCAGCGGAACAGATGGAAGTACTTCCGATGACACAACCGGAAGTACGGGCAGCAGCGGAGATGATGACGATTCATCTGGCATCACGGATGAATCTGACGAGGAAGATTCCGATGCAGACACGGAAAAGGACACAGAGGAGGAAACCGAGACCGAGGCAACCCTTGAATCCTTACTCGCGGAGCTTTACGCGATGGAGGCAACCCGGCAGCAGCTGTATATTGATTATTATGATGTAATACATACCATTGAAAGCAAAGAGGCGAGGATTGCTGTGCTGGAGACACAGATTGCACAGCTGAGTGGAACATCAGAGAACACGATCGGCGCGGATGGGGCGATGAGCGCGGACGGCACGACAGCTGCGGATGGCACGGCGGCTGCGAACGGCACAACGAGCACTGAGGGCGCGTCGGGGACAAATGGACTGACCGGAATGGATGCATCCTCGTTTGCGGGGATGACTGGTTCCTCGGCCGCGGCGGGGGCATCTGATTCGTCGGCTTCTTCGGATGCGGCAGACTCCTCGGATTATTCGTCCATGGCTTCTGCGATGGCATCTGCGATGGAGTCCGCGTCATCGGGAAACAGATCGTCAACGGCCGCGTCTGGGACTGCAGGCAGTGTTTCATCAGACAGCTCGGCTGCCGCATCGACGGAAACGATAACCTCTTCGGCCTCAGATGCTGCCGCAGCGCTGGCATCCGGCGGCATGGGCTCCGGGAGCGACAGCAGTGACAGCCTGTTTGGAGATACCTATGATCTGTCGGAGGCGGAGAGTGCGCTGGAGCTGACGGCGACGGATTCCGATGAGGCGGAGGAGGTCCTGGAAGAGCTGTACGAGGTTCTCGAAGACGTGCAGCTGCAGTATGAGGAATTGATGCGAATCCGGACGACAACGGAGCTGGATATTCAGTATACCTATGACACCACCATTCTGGCGGCGGAGCTGGCGGAGATTACGTATCAGCAGACCGTGGAGTCACTGGAGGAGGAGCTTCAGACCTATGAGGATGCGCTGACCGAGCTGGAGGAAGCGCTGGAAGCACTGCAGGAGCTCGAAGACGGCACAGTCACGGCCGAGGCGGCGGGAAGCCTTTCCGCTGTCAATTATGAGGCGGATGATACGCTGAGCGCGGATACCGCGCTGTACAGCATTTATGAAACAGACGTTGTTACGGTGACACTTGAAGTTTCTCAGTATGAAATCGCGAAGATGGCGGTGGGCGATACGGTGAGTGTCGAGCTTTCCGGCTATGGAACGTATGAGGGAACGATTACAGAGAAGAGCACGGAAGCGGAAGAAGGAACATCGAGGACGACGGTGAATTACCAGGTGGTCGTTTCAATTGACAATAGCCGGGGACGGCTGAGCGCCGGAATCGGGGCGACGGTCACGGTGACAGAGGAGTAAGGAGATGGCGGTATGAGCAGCAGTAAAAAAAGGAAAAAGAAGCATCATTATCTCAGAAATTTTTTCCTCCTGGTCGTGGTTGCGGCGGCGGGCGTGGGCGGCTACGTGGTGTATGAGAACCAGCAGACCACCGATACGGAGGAAACGGTTTCATATAAGCAGGAAACTGTAAAATACGGCTCGGTCATTACCGGCATCACGGAAAGCGGGACAGTGACCTACGGAACCGCGGATCAGGAGTTTGAGGTGGAGGAGGTGGTTTCCACTTCGTCGACATCCTCTTCCTCGTCTTCGGGCGGGAATTCATCGGGAAACTCCGGTATGGATATGACGAGCATGACATCGACGGCGAGTACGACATCGGGCTCCAGTTCATCGACCTCTCTGGAGGTGGAGGAGGTGTATGTGTCGGTCGGTCAGGTGGTTTCAGAAGGTGATGCGCTGATGAAGATTACGGATGAGAGCATTGAAGCATACCGGGAGGAGCTGGAAGCGGCGGTTACGAGTGCAGAGCTGACTGTGAAGCAGGAGGAGATCAATGTAGAGACGAAGCAGGCGGAGGCGGACTACACCTATGCGACTTATATTGCAGAAGGAGAGACGGCCGAGGCGACGTACAACGCGACGATTACGAGCCTGGAAAATACGGTGACGGAGCTGGAGGAGGATCTTGAGGAAGCTGCAGATGAGGTAGAGGAGCTGCAGTCCGAGTATGACGCGGGCGAGGACGTGGAAGACGACCTCGAAGATGCGCAGCTGAATTATGATACCATCGAGGCGAACCTGGAGATCGCGAAGAACAATCTTACGACGCAGTCGATTGAAGCAAAGCAGACCTATGAAAATGCAATGACTAATTATGAGTATGCGGATCAGCTTTATGAGATTGATACGGACGGTCTCACGGATGACCTGGAGGATGCGCAGGAAACGCTCGAGGAGGCACAGGAGGCGCTGGAGGAGTTTGAAGAGCAGATCGGGGATGGAGTTATTTATTCGGAATATTCGGGAACCGTCATGTCGATTTCATACAGCGCCGGTGATTCGCTGACCAGTGACTCTACCGTAGTGACGTTTTCCGATTCGGATAACGTGACAATGACGGTCGCGGTTTCCCAGAATGATATTTCCGATATTTCCACGGGAGATACGGTATCCATCGAGCTGACCGCTTATGAGGACGAGACCTTTGAGGGCGAGGTGACCTCGATTTCCACCTCAGCGACGACCGGCTCTTCGACTGTAAACTACGAGGTGACGGTGACATTTACCAGTGATATCAGCAAGGTGTATTCCGATATGACCGGCGAGGTGACGTTTATCACGAAAGAGGAAGCGGATACGCTTTATATCTCGAACCGGGCGGTGTTTACGGATGGCGCGACCTCTTATGTGAAGGTGCTCCAGGATGACGGAACGATCGAGGAAGTGACGATTACGACCGGGTATTCAAACGGAACGACGGTGGCGGTGACCTCCGGTCTGGAGGAGGGACAGACGGTCCTGATAGAAAGCCAGGTGACGGAATGAGGTTAACAGAGCTGTTACGGCTTGTCTGGCTGAATATTAACCAGAACAAGTTTAAAACGGTCATGACGTCCATCGGAATCATTGTTGGTGCGGCGACCATCGTGATGGTGTTTGCAATCGGCCGCGGCGGGAAAATGGATGTCGCGGAGCAGTTCGCCAGCCTGAATGCCGGTTCGATTGATATTACCTATGATTATGAGGGGGAGGAGACCTCCGCCGGGGGAAGCGGCAGCTTTTCTTTCTCGGATATTGGCAGCTCTTTTATGAGTAATATCAGCAATATGTTCAGCCTTGGCGGCGGTGGCGGCCGCGGCGGGAGCAGCGACGGTACGTCGGATTCCGGAAGTGGGATGACCGGCGGTGCTTCCATGGATGCCGGTATGGCCATGGCAGGCGGCGGTATGACAATGGGCGGCGGTGCTTCTTCGGACGATTCTTCCGACAGCAGTTCATCCGGCAGAGGGGATAGAGGAAATTTTTCGGACAGCGACATGAGCGATATGGCGGAAGCCTTTGCCAGCGGCGATATGGATATGAGTGATCTGCAATCAATGCTTTCCGGCGGAATGCAGGAGGGAGCTTCTGATGAAGGTGATAACGGTGTTGCGGCGGAAGATGGTTCCGGAGAGGCTGCAGAAGACGCTTCGGACAGCTCTGGCGATGCGAATTCTGCGGATGCGTCCGGCGAAAGCGACGGGAAATCTGCAAACGGCTCCAGTGAAGGTGATAGAGACGCTGCTGGTGCATCTGATGAAGGAGAAGGTAACTCTGCTGGAGCTTCCGGTGAGGATGGTGAGGCAACTGTCTCCGATGAAGAAATGACGGGGCAGGATGCGGAAGGTTCGTCAGAGGCTGAGACGGAGGCGGCGGCTGCAGCGGCAGAAGAAGAGACAGAAGATGAGAGCGATCTGACGGATGAGCGTCTGAATCAGGAAAATATTATTCTTACGATTGACGATGTGGAAGACATTGAGACCTTTGTGACGGATATTGACGATGCGACGATTTCCTACACCTCCCGGACTTCGGTCGAAGGCGGAGATCTGACCGAGGCAGAGACTTATACAGTGGCCGGGGTTTATTACAGCTATTACACGGTCAGCAATCTGTCAATGGCAGAGGGCGAGTTTATTACGGATGATGAGAGCGACAGCCAGGCGCGGGTCTGTGTGCTTGGCAGCACGGTGGCGAAGGATTTATTCGGAAGTGCAGCGGACGCTTACGGTGAGACACTTTACCTGGATGACCGTGCCTATGAGGTAGTCGGCGTGCTGTCCTCCTCCTCTACGGTATCCGGAAATATTACTCCGGATGAATCGATTTTTGTCCCGTATGAGACCGGAATCAAATACATTACCGGAACCGATATCAGTCCGGTCATTACGGTCATCTGCAACGACGTGGATCTGGTTGACTCGGTAAAAGAAGATGTGGAGACGGTACTGGAAGAAAATTACAGCACGGCGGAATTTACCTTTTCCGATGCAAGCAGTAAGCTGGAGGCGGCGGAATCCTCGAATGAGATTCTGACGGTGCTGCTCTCGGCAATGGCCGTCATTGTCTTTATCGTTGGCGGAATCGGGATCATGAATGTCCTGTTTGTCTCCGTCAAGGAGCGGACGGGCGAAATCGGCATTCTGAAATCGCTGGGCGCATCGAGAGGCACGATTCTTTTTGAGTTCCTGTTTGAGTCAGCCGCCATCAGCCTGATCGGCGGAGTCCTTGGCGTCGGAGCGAGCTTTCTGGTGACGCCGCTCGTGGAGTACAACGGCGTCCGCGTGGAGGCAAATGCGACAGCCTGGGGAGCGGCACTGGCGTTTTCCATCCTGACCGGCACAATTTTTGGCTTTTATCCGGCATGGAAAGCATCCAAGCTGGTACCGGTGGAGGCGCTGAACTCAGATTAAACAGAAAATGGTTGATGGTTCAAGTATTCAGGACAGGATTGCATTGAAGCGGAACAGAGAAGCAGGTTTTCTTCTCATAAACAGGACTATGATTATATGCGGCACGGGAGAAAAGAGGCAGAATTATGAAAAAGAAATATCTGAGTCTGGGGCTGGCGGCAGTGCTGACGATATCGCTGACGGGGTGTGAAAACGTGAACAGCGTGACAGGAACCGTGGGCGAAGTGGCCAGCAGCGTGACAGGAACGGTAAGTGAGAAGCTGGGACTTTCCAGTGATGAGACAGAGACAGAGCTTGGCGAAGGGCAGCGCAAAGCGACCATTCAGGTTGTCTCCATCACCGGAAATGAGCTCACATATATAGAAGAGACCGAAGAAGAGACGGAAACGGAATCCGAAACGGAGAGCGCTGCGGAAGACGAAACCGGAGATGCCGCAGAGGGCGAAACGGAGAGTGCTGCAGAGAGTGAAACCGGGGATGCCGCGGAGGGCGAAACAGAGAGCGCCGCGGAAGGCGAAACCGGGAGCGCAGAAGAAGGCGAAACCGGGAGCGCAGAAGAAGGCGAAACCGGGAGCGCAGAAGAAGACGAAACCAGGAGTTCCGCAGAGAGCGAAAACGGGGATGCCACGGAGGACGAAACAGGTATGGCTGATGCTTCGGATGTGTCTGAGGAAGCAGCTGCGTCCGATGATGCTGGTGAAATGCCGGATATGAGTGATATGGACTCAGGTAATATGCCTGCCATGGGCGATATGGATTCGGATAATATGCCTGCCATGGGCGATATGGATTCGGATAATATGCCTGACATGAGTGATATCGATATGGGTTCGATGCCGGGGCAGGGGAGCGACTCCTCGGATGATGCCAACGACTCTTCGGACGATGACGGCAGTTCTTCAGACGGAGAAGAGGAGGAAGCTGGCGCAGGAACAGAGGCCGATGCGGACACGGAAACAGATGCGTCTCAGACGAATGTTGCCGAGGATGGGGACGGCGAATCCACGTCTGATGAGATCGAGACAGGAACGGACGCAGATGCAGCGCAGACGGAAGCAGATGAATCAGAAGAAATCTCTGCGGATGCGGATTCTTCAACGGGTGAGCGCTCGGACAGAGGCAATGGCGGTATGCGCGGAGGCGGCCAGATGGGCGATTCTGATATGAGTGATATGGCGGAAGCATTTAGCAGCGGTGAGGTCGACATGAGCGATGTGGCGGAAGCGTTTAGCAGCGGCGGCATCGATATGAGCGATATTGCAGACGTGATGAGCGGCGATACGGATCTGACGGAGCTGGTCAGCGGAAGTACGCAGGAGACGACGACCGTGTACCTTCCGGTCGGCGTGGTCGTGTACACTTCTACAGGAAAAGAAAAGACATTTTCCATTCTTGAGGCAGGCGACGAGCTGGAGGTGCTGTTTGAGACGGACGAGGACGGCAATGAAGTCATTACGGCGATGTGGCTGATTGGGGCAGAGTGAATGGAAAGCGCTCAGAAATCGTTGCAGCGGGTTTTGCCCTTCTGAATTCGCGAAGAAAAATTGGCGGATGCAGTCACAGCGGTGAGGAATGCCGAAGGAAAGAAGAATAACAGCGAGGCAAAAGTATGAGTCATATCATTGAAATGCGCGGCATTGAAAAATATTATTCGATTGGGAATTCGCAGCTCCATGCGCTGAAGAATGTTTCCCTGGATGTGGAGGAAGGGCAGTTTCTGGCAATTCTCGGCCCGTCCGGTTCCGGAAAAAGTACGTTGATGAACATTATCGGCTGTATGGATCATGCGGATGGCGGCACCTATGTTCTGGATGGGATTGAGGTGCATAATGCAAAGGAAAAGCAGCTGACGCAGATTCGCAATGAAAAGATCGGGTTTATTTTTCAAAAATATCATCTGATACCGACCTATAATGTAGTGCAGAATATCGTGATGCCGCTTTTGATGCGCGGCATGACGCTGGATGAGGCGGAGGAGGAGAGCGAGGATATCATCAAAATGTTGGGGTTGGAGGAGCGCGTCCATCATAAGCCCCGCGAGCTTTCCGGCGGGCAGCAGCAGCGTGTCGCGATTGCCCGCGCCCTGGTCGGCGAGCCGGCGATTCTGCTGGCGGATGAGCCGACCGGAGCGCTCGATCAGGCCAGCGGAAAAGAAGTACTGAAGCTGTTTCGCCGCCTGAACGAGATGGGAAATACGATTGTCATGATTACGCATGACCTCGGCGTTGCCGAAAACGCGAAGCGAATCGTGCGCATCGTGGATGGGGAGCTGCATGAATGAAGACGGTGTTGACTTCTGTCCGTGCGATTATTGTGCTAAAAATCGGTCGTTTCGCTCATACAGCCATTTGCCGGAGTCGTTGAGATCCTCCTCGGTAAAATCGCTGATCTTTGTGCAGCTGCTTTTGAGGATGGCAGAGCTCTCATCCCGGTTGGAGAGATTCCACATGGCGCGGCTGATCTGGCAGCGGTCAAGCAGCTCCATCCATTGATTGGCCTGGTCATAGTCAAGCATGCCGTTTCCGCTGGCGTCGCAGATGCCGTATTCGGATACAAAAACCGGAAGCCCCGCTTCGACAGCTGAGACCAGAGTCTCTCTCAGGGGTTCTTTGTGCGTAGCCGCATAAAAGTGCAGGGTATACATGAGATTGTCATACCCAGTGATGGGGTCGGCTGCGGCCTGGTCGACATACTGGGACCAGTTCGGCGTACCGACCAGAATCACTGCATCCGGATCGTTCCTGCGGATGACGGGAAGGATTTCCGCTGCATAGGACTTGATGTCCGCCCAGGTGGTATTGCCGTTTGGCTCGTTGCAGATTTCATACAGTACATTATTATTTCCGGCAAATTCGGAAGACATTTCTTCAAAAAAGGCCTTCGCTTCTTCAATATAGGTGTTCGGGTTGCCGTCGGAGAGAATATGCCAGTCGATGATCACATACATATCCAGATCTGTGGCGTAGCTCACGCCGTTTTTGATCAGCGTTTTCAGGGCTTCCGGATCGCCGTCCGTGCAGTAGCCGCCCGGTTCCGCCGTATACATCGCCAGACGGATCAGATTCAGGTTCCACTCTTTTTTAAATTGGGAAAAGCAGTCTTTATTGATATATTCCGGGTACCAGCAAAGGCCAAGCGTACTGATGCCATTTAGCAGTACTGCATTGCCATTTTTATCCGAGAGCTGTGTGCCGATGACCTGCAGTGCACCGCAGATGGAGGGAGCGGCGGTTGCGGAAGAGGATTCGCCTCCTGCTGGTAAAGATGAGATCGTCTGAGCCATAAGAACTCCTTTCTTTCATAAAAACCGGGTGTGGGGGTCAGGGAATTTTTCTCCCATAATAATCGAAACCGCCCGCCTTTGCATCGGAACGCCAGGCGGGGATGGGATTATTTTAGCAAGGCCAAACGATATTGTCACGGATTTTTTCGCATTTTGATTTTCTTTTTTTCTAAGACCTGTTATACTGTGTTTATCCGATTATGCAAGATTGTTGTGGCTGGTAAAAACAGCGATGGATCTATGCCGGCATCGAAACTGGTCGTCTGCTGTCTTATTAGCTTTCGATGGGTGGTTCATAGCCTGAAAACGGTACTCTATCATGGCACAATGGAAGCCGCGCAATGGAGAATCGCTTAGCGATTGGCGCGGCCTTCGTCCATATTCGCTCGCGAATATGGACATGAAATTTCTGAAATATCAGCGGTAGATGCGAGCGCCGGAAGAAGCAGAAAAGATTTTGGAAAAGATAGAATCAATATTTTTTGAAAGGAGACAGTTTTTAATGGATTCATGGAAGAACAGATTTGCGGCTGCGTTTGCTATGGGAGCAGTGCTTTTGTGGGGAGGCGCAAGTGTGCTCTCTCCTGCGGGCAGTGTGCTCGCGTCGGAAGACGCGGAGGAAGCAGTCGTCTACGAGGCGGCCGGATGGCAGATTAGTCTGGAGGACGAGGACCGGGCGGCGTCTTTGAATACGGTGAGCGTATCGCTGGGATATACGAGTGTTGAAACGACGGACATCGAGCAGAGCGCGGAGGAAGGATATGAGTATTGTCTGCTGAAGCTGTCCTTTGTCAAGGTTGACAGTACGGAGGAGATTGACTGGGAGAATGTGAGTCTGACGGATGGAGAGGGCAATAGCTACTCGCGGATTGAGGACAGTTTTCTGGCGGATTTTGGAATGTCCCGTCTGCCCGGAACAAATCTGAACTTTGGCAGTTATGAAGGGTGGATCTGTTTTGGAATTCCGGAAGAGGCAGAAGACCTGGAATTCGTGTGCTCATTTGCGGAGGAGGAGCTCGTGATTCCGGTGGAATTCGAAGCAAATGAATCGGAAGCGGAGACTGGGACGACAGAGAGTGAGACCGGAACGACAGAGAGTGAGACCGCGGCGCCGGAGAGCGAGATTGCGGCGGCAGAGAGTGAGACCGCGGCGGCAGAGAGTGAGACTGCAGCGGCAGAAAACGAGATTGCTGCGGCAGAGAATGAGACCGCAGCGGTAGAGAGCGAGACCACAGCAACGGAAGCCGGGGCGGCGACCGAAACGGAAACGGCGTCGGAGACCGAAACGGAAGCTGCTTCGGAGGCTGAAACAGAAATTGAGACGGAATCTGAGACGGAGACTGAGACAGAAGCTGAGACTGAAGAGACCTGGACGGAGATTGACTATGAGGATTACCTCGAAGAGCAGAGCGCGATTGACGAGGCGCTCTATGCGGAGGCACAGAGCGGCTATTCGTTTGAGGATCCGTTTGTTGTGGTAAATCCTTATAAGAATTCGCCTCTGACGGCGATGGTGATTTTCACGACGGCGGAGGAGACTGGCGTGGAGGTTGTGGTCTGCGGCAAAGATGATGCGAACAATATCACGGCTTCTTTTGAGGCGGATACCACACATATCCTGCCAATCTACGGACTTTATGCCGGAGAGACGACGGAGGTCGTGCTGACACTGGATGACGGCACGAGCACGACGCTGGAGATTACGACCGAGGCGCTGGAAGGGTCCCTGACGGAGGCGGAGGTGACCGTTTACGATGCGGATGCGTTCGCCGGGTGCGATGCCTTTTCAGAGAATGAGCTGACATTTGCATGTATCCAGACTGTAATGGACGGAGACTGCGGTGTTGTTGCCCTTGATAATGCGGGTGATGTCCGCTGGTTTATGGATGAAGACTACATTTCTGCGTTTTCCATGAAACGTCTGGCCAACGGCCGGATGATGTCGTCTACGACAGAGATGGTCTGCGAGACCTATTATTACACCGGACTTGTGGAGTTTGATCTGATCGGCAAGTTTTATTCCATCTACCTGATCCCGGGCGGGGAGCATCATGACTTTATGGAGCTGGAAAACGGGAATCTCCTTGTCTGCTCCTGCGTGGAGGATTTTTCCACGGTGGAAGACCGGATCGTGGAGATCGACCGCGAGACGGGCGAGGTGGTCTATGAGCTGAATGTTTCGGACCTGATCGAACAGGGAGACGGAGGTTCTCTTAACGCGTCAGAGAGGGACTGGTGCCATAACAACGCAATTGATTATGATGAGGAAACCGACACGATCCTCCTTTCCTGCCGGAATCTGGACGCCGTGCTTGCGATTAACAAGACGGAGAAGGAGCTGATCTGGATTCTGGGCGACCCGAGCGGCTTTACGAGCGTATCGGAGGACCTGTTTTTCACGCCGGTCACGGCTGCAGAGGATGAAGTGAGTGCGGATGAGCAGGAGGATACAGAAGCGGAGGCGGACGAGGAGGCAGACGCAGAAGCAGAAGCCCAGGAAGATGCAGCTGCGGACGTTTCCGGCGGCGGGGAAGATGCAGCTGCGGACGTTTCCGGCGGCGAGGAAGATGCAGCTGCGGATGTTTCTGACGGTGAGGACTTTGAGTGGCAGTATGCGCAGCACAACGCGTCCTTCCTTCCGGACGGAGACATTCTGCTTTTTGATAATGGGAAACAGCGGACGAAGGTCGGAGCGGAGGATGAGGCGACCTCGGGGGATGATGTTTACTCGAGGGCGGTACGCTATCACATCGATACGGAGACGATGACGATTGAGCAGGTATGGAGCTACGGAGAAGAGCGAGGTGCCTCCTGGTATTCTTCCTATATTTCCGGGGCAGAGTATCTGGACGAGGACACCTACTGGATCACGTCCGGGAGCAACAGCTACAATGAGGAGCTTGCGAGCTATGATCTGACGGTGCCGCAGGCAAACCAGGGAAATAAGTGCACGTACATCGACCTGATCATCGGGGATGAGCTGGTCTATGAGATGACAATTCCTTCCTCGACCTACCGCAGCATCCGTGCGTCTCTGTACACGGAGGAAACTACGTACAGTCTTACAGAGGAAGCACACTGGTACGGCAGCCTGGGCAGTGTTGCGCAAGAGGATATAGAGGAGCTGACGGTCAACGTGGATGGAGAGGCGGTCCCGCTTGAAAGCCTGCTGGCGGATGTGGACAGCCAGACAGTGGAAAATGTCGAAGAATCTGAGACCGATGAAGCCGGTGTCGATGAGGCCGGTATCGATGAGGCTGGTGCTGATGAGAATGGAGAAGATGCGAATATAACAAGCGTCCTGTCTGCTGTATCGGAGACTGCTGCCTTTAGCATTACGGAGCTGTTGGAAAAGCCGGACCGGCTGGTGATCTCCGGCTCGTGGCCGGAGACGGGCGAGGACGCGTCGCTGGTGCTGGTGAGTGAATCCGGCGATGTCTGCCGGTTCTCGATTGCGGCGTCGACAACCTCGACGGTCGAGGGTGAGGTGAACTTCAGCCTCTGGATTACCGCGGACTCTGTGGAGGCCGGACACCGCTATTATCTCTATCTGTATAACAATGGGACGCTGTACCGGACCGGAAACTACTGGAATGTTTACGTGGATACGCGAGAATCGGTCGAGGATGAAGGCGCGCAGTATGTGCTCTATGATGTGGACGGCCAAAGCTATACCGTGCTTTCTGCTGATGCGCTGAGCTCCGCAGCCGGGATTGAGACCGATCTTGAGACGGAGCTGACGGCGCCGGAGCAGACGCAGGCAATCTCAGACGCGATCGTCGCGGAGGTGGAGACGAATGGTTATACGTTCAACAATCCTCTGGTGATCCAGAATCCGTATCAGAATACGCCGCTGACGGCTGTGGTGGCGTTTGAGACGGACGAAGCGTGCGAGGTGCGCGTGACCGTAAAGGGAAAGAGCAGCGCACAGGAAGATCAGGAATCGCAGGAGGGAACAGATTCAGAGGAAGCTTCGGACGCGCAGGATATCACGGACACGATCGATGCGGACACGCTGCACATCGTTCCGGTGCTGGGTCTGTATGCCGGATATGACAATGAAGTGGTGCTGGAGCTCCTGGATTCGGATGGGAACGTGACGGATACGAGAAGCATCACAATCACGACCGAGGCTTTGCCGTCCGCGCTGCAGGGCGAGGTAGAGACCGGCACGTATACGACGGAGTCCGCCATGGATCTGATGCTGGTCTCCGGTCTGTCCGCGCCGTATGCGTATGCGTTTGACGAGACGGGCGAAATCCGCTGGTACTGCACGATCGAGTGGGAATACTATGGGCTGTTTATGCTGGAAAACGGGCATTTCCTGATGGAAGCAGAGAATGTCCTCTATCCGAATGCGAGTATGCCGAACTCCCCGGAGTTCTGGGAGATGGATTACCTCGGCCGGGTTTACAACGTCTATTATTTCCCGGAGGGCGTCCATCACGATATCAAGGAAATGACGCCGGACGGCAACTTTCTGGTTCTTACGAATTCGAATGATGGCTATGAGCAGAACATGATTCAGGAGATTGACCGCGAGACGGGCGAGGTCGTGAAATCGCTGAACCTGAACGAGCTGTTTGAGGGACTTTCTTACATCGACCGCGATGACTGGTGCCACACCAACACCGTGTCCTACGATGAGGCGACGGACTCGATTCTGATCAGCTGCCGCAATCTGCACTCGGTCATCCGGATTGACTGGTCGACCGATGAAATCCTGTGGATTCTTGCTGACCCGACGATGTGGGAGGGCACCGGATATGAGGACAAGGTGCTCACGGCCACGGAGGATATCCAATGGCACTATCAGCAGCACGCCGCCTACGCGCTGGAAGAAGACCTCGACGGCAATCCGCTGACGGTGGAAATCATGCTGTTTGACAATCACTATTCGGCATATCGGAGCGTTTCGACCTACGATTACACCGGCTCCTCCTATGTGAAAATCTATTCGGTGGATGCAGAGGCGATGACGGTGACGCAGCTGAAAAACTATGAGACCGCTTATTCGGTCATTACCTCCAATGCGTTTTACGACAGCGAGGAAAACCGGGTTTTTTCGGTAAACGCGTATCTTTCCTCGTCTCTGAATACGACGAACCGCGGCCAGATTTATGAAATTGAATACGAGAGCGGAGAGATTCTGAACACCTGGAAAATCACGCACCGGTTCTACCGGGGCTATGCAATCTCGCTCTCCATGAATGACTGCGCCGGGGCTTATACACTTTCTGAGAACAGCATAAAGGGAACGCTGCGCGCGCCGGTTGAGGTGGATTCCGAAGATGTGGTGACCATCACGGAGAATGAAACGCTTTCGGCGGAGACCTTAAGCTTCACCCTGCGGGGCGGCGTGCTGTATATGGAGAACAGCGATCACATGTTTACACAGGTAATTTTCAATGGAACGGAGCATACCTACGTCTATGACATCACGGATATCGATTCCCAGTCGAGCGATGTAGACAGCTACCGCTACGAGATCCCGATTCCATTGACTACCCTGGAAGCGGACACCTACACGATTCAGGTGATGTACGACGATGAGCTGTACAACATCGAAGGGAGCTTTACCTGTGAATAGGGAATGAATAAATAATAGATAGATAATAGATAGAACATAAATAGAAAATAAATAATAGATAATAAGAAAGGACTTCTGCGTCAGCGTTTGCCAAAGCAGGGGTCTTTTTTTAAACCGCTTTTTGATGTAAAAAAATGAATTTAAAAACCAAAGTGGAAACAGAATAAATCAACCCCTTTTTGGGAAGCGTATGGATTGGGAACAGTTTTGTATGCTGAAGCAGGAAAGAAGGCGCAATATGCGGAAACGAATATGGTGGACGATGGTGGCATTTCTTCTCGCGATGAGTTTCGCTTTTGGAGTCTGGATGGTGTCAACACAGATGAACCGGCCGCGCAACGCGACGCTGGTGTGCGCGGAGGAAGCGGTTCGAATCTGACAGAGAAGACCGAATGAAATGACCATGGAGTCAGGAATGCGTTGACAGTGACAGCAAAGACGACCGCTGAGTCCGGGAACGCGGAGGCAGCGGTGATGGAAGAGAAAAAAGAAAGAAGAATCGGTCCGAAAGGAAGAGGATGGGAGCAAGGGAATTATGAGTACATCAGACACGCTGTATCTGAAAATCGGGAAGAATGTGAAGGTGACCAGCGACAGGGTCAGGCTGGGAGAGATTGCGCAGATCTGCTGCGCGGAAAAGACGGTGGAAAGCAAGGTGAAGACGCTGCGGCTTCCGATGGACTGGGTCCGACGGCCGGGGCGTTATGTCTATTCGATTCTGGATGTGCTGCCGGTCATCTGGCAGGAATATCCGAAGCTTGAGATTAATAATCTCGGAGAGACGGATTTTATTCTGACTTTGGAAAAATCACAGGCGCGGGCAGATGTCTGGACCTGGATCAAGACGGCGCTGCTCTGCTTTCTGTCTTTTTTCGGGGCCGCGTTTACGATTATGGCATTCAATACGGATGTGGGGATCACGGAGCTGTTTGGAAGGCTCTATGAAATGGTTACGGGCAGAACCTCCAGCGGGTTTACGCTGCTGGAGATCTCGTATTCCGTCGGCGTGGGGCTTGGGATTCTGATTTTCTTCCATCATTTTGCCCGGAAAAAGAGTAAGTCAGACCCGACTCCGCTGCAGGTGCAGATGCGCGTTTACGAGGAGGATGTGGAGAAAACCCTGATCGAGAGCAAAAAATCTGGCTGAGACGAAAGGGAGATGGAAAGCATGGGACAGGCTCTTATTACAATCATTGGATTTTCTGCCGGATTCCTGATTGCGGGAGGCGTGGTGTCGGTGATGGTCGGACTGGGGATTCTCACCCGCTTTATCGGTCTAACGCACACGGCGCGGCAGATTTTGTGGTATGAGGATGCAATCCTTCTGGGCGGCGTCTGCGGAGCGGTGGTCACGGTGTTTGAGTTTGAAGCCGCGGTCGGTGTGTGGCTTCTGGCGACGGCGGGGCTGTTCATCGGCGTGTTCGTCGGAGGCTGGATTCTGGCACTGGCGGAGCTGGTGGATCTGTTTCCGGTCTACAGCAGACGGTTTGGCATCACGAAGGGGGCGGGCTGGTTTGTCGCCACGCTCGCTGCCGGGAAAACCGTAGGCAGCTTTCTGTATTTTGCAGGGCATCTGGGCGGGTGAGAAGTGTGGGCCGGCGGAAAAGCAGATACTTCTGCACATGCAGAGCATCTGGGCGGGTGAGAAGTATGGGCCGAATACCGATGTTCTGGATTTTATGCAGGAATTGGCGGAGTTTTTGCAGAAAAATGGGCTTGAAAAGGAGATACTCTTGTAGTAAAGTATAGGCGTCTATAAAGGACGGGATGCTTGAGGAGGAACATTCGTCCTGCAGGCGGATGACTAAAATTCAGAACAGCGGGTTGCTTTGATGATGTTCTGAACGGTTAAGAATCGTACAGGGGGATATTACAATGATTTCAGAAAAAATGCGCCCGTTCCTCGCGAATAATTCCGCGATCCGGATGATGTTTGAGGAAGGGAAGCAGATGGCGGCGCTTTATGGCGCGGATAAGGTCTATGATTTCAGCCTTGGCAATCCGAACGTGCCGGCGCCGGAGAAGGTGAATCAGGCGATTAAGGAGATCCTTGATGAGGAGGATCCTCTTTTTGTTCACGGATATATGAGCAATGCGGGGTATCCGCAGGTGCGCGCGGCGATTGCGGAGAACCTGAACCGGCGGTTCGGCACCTCGTTTACCGAGCGGAATCTGATTATGACGGTGGGAGCCGGGAGCGGACTGAATGTCGCGTTCAAGACAGTGCTTGATCCGGGCGATGAGGTGATTACATTCGCGCCGTATTTCCTGGAGTACCGTGCGTATGTCACAAATTATGACGGCGTGTTGGTGACGGTCGACCCGGACGAGTCGACGTTCCAGATCAATCAGGAGGGATTCCGCGCAAAGATGAACGAAAAGACAAAGGCCGTGATTATCAACAATCCGAACAATCCGACCGGCGTCGTATATTCGGAGGAGACGATCCGCGCGCTTGCGGCGATCCTGGAGGAAAAGCAGAAGGAGTACGGACATGCGATTTACCTGATTTCGGACGAGCCGTATCGGGAGCTGGTCTTTGACGGGGCGACGGTTCCGTTTGTGACGAACTATTATGCGAACACAATGGTGGTGTATTCCTACAGCAAGTCGCTGTCGCTTCCGGGTGAGCGGATTGGCTATCTGCTGATTCCGGATGAGCTGGAGGACAGCGCGGTGACAATTGACGCGGCGACGATCGCAAACCGCATCAGCGGCTGTGTGAATGCGCCTTCTCTGATTCAGCTGGCGGTAGGCCGCTGCGTGGACTGCCAGGCGGATCTGGCGTTTTATGACCGGAATCGCAAGACGCTCTATGAAGGACTGACAAGCCTTGGCTTTACCTGTATCCGCCCGCAGGGCGCATTTTATCTGTGGGTGAAGGTGCCGGAGACGGGTTCCGTGTGCGATGCGGAAGGCGGAGCAGGAGCGGATCAGGCGTGTGGCGCGGGCAGCGAAGCGGATTCGAAAGGCCGCAGGAACGCTGACAGCGAAACCAGAGCGGATGATGCCGGGAACCGCCTTGCAGCGGAGGCCGCATTTGTGGCTGCCGCGAAAAAATATCACATTCTGGCGGTGCCGGGCAGCTCCTTCGCGTGCACGGGGTATGTGCGGCTGGCGTACTGCGTTTCCTATGAGACGATTGTGAATTCGCTGCCGGAGTTTAAGAAGCTGGCGGAGGAGTTTTCTTTATAAAAAAGCGTATATCGGGAGAATAGACAAATGAAGATCATTATTGTCGGCCTTGGCAAGGTGGGTATGACCCTGGCTGCGGAGCTGTGCAATGAAGAGAATGACGTCACGGTCATTGACCAGAAGGAAGAGCTTGTGGAGGATGCCACAGGCCAGTATGATCTGATGGGGATCACCGGAAATGGTGCGAGTCATCAGATTCAGATGGAGGCGGGCATTGAAAATGCGGATATGCTCATTGCGGTGACCGGTTCGGATGAGCTGAATCTTCTCTGCTGTCTGATGGCAAAAAGCAGCGGGAAATGCCACTCGATTGCGCGAGTGCGGAATCCGGAATACAATTCGGAGATTGCGTATATCCGCGATAATTTTCATATTTCCATGATTCTTAATCCGGATCTGGTGGCGGCGCTGGAGATTTCGAGGAATCTGAAGTTTCCGTCCGCGATTGACGTGGATTCCTTTGCGAAGAACCGTGTCGATATCCTGAAATTCCGTGTGAAGGAAGGCTCTGTGCTGAACGGGCTCCGGATCGCGGATCTGTCGCGGAAGGTGCATGGAAATATTCTGATCTGCGCGATTGAACGGGGCAAGGAGCTGATCATTCCGGATGGCAATACCATTCTGCGGGAGAAGGACCAGATCGCGATTGTCGGCGGCAGCAATGACGCGAATCAGTTTTTCCGCCAGGTAGGGATTATCTCCAATCAGGTGAAAAATATTATGATTGTCGGCGGCAGCCCGATGGCGTATTATCTGGCGAAGTTGCTCGGAGCGGTGGGAATCCGCGTTAAGATTATTGAAAAGGACTACAGTCGGTGTGAGCAGCTCAGCGAGATGCTTCCGAAGGCGACCATCGTCCATGGGGACGGCACGGATAAAGAGCTGCTTCTGGAAGAGGATCTGGAGAAATACGAGGCGTTTGCCGCGATGACCAATATTGATGAGGAAAATATTCTGATTTCGCTCTACGCCAAAAAGATGGGCGGTCAGAAAAAAATCATTACCAAGGTGAACCGGATCGCGTTTGACGAGGTGATCCGGGAGCTGGATCTGGATACGATCGTCCATCCGAAGAATATCGTGGCAGAGATGATCATCCGCTACGCGCGCTCCATGAAAAATTCCTATGGCAGCAATGTGGAGACCTTACATAAAATTATTGACGGGAAGGCGGAGGCGCTGGAATTCATCATCCGGGGGTCTTCGCGCGTGACGGGGAAGACGCTTCAGGAGCTCCCGATCCGAAAGGGGATTCTGGTGGCCTGCATTTACCGTGAAGGAAAAATTATCATCCCGGGCGGCTCGGACCGGATGCAGACCGGGGACAGTGTTATTATCATCACGCAGGAAAAGGGTCTGGATGACATTGAGGATATTCTTGCATAAGGGGCAGTATCGAGATGAATTATAAATTGATCCGTTTTATTCTTGGATGGGTTTTGCTGCTGGAGGCGGGGCTGATGCTTCCGGCTCTGGTGGTGGCTGTTATTTATCAGGAATGGTCCGGATTTGGACTGCTGTCGGCGATGGGCTTTTGCGCGGCGGCGGGACTCCTGCTGACATTAAATGTGCCGGAAAATAAGTCCATGCGCGCCAGAGAGGGCTTTGTGACGGTATCGTTTTGCTGGATTGTGATGAGTGCGTTCGGCGCGCTCCCGTTTGTGATCGCGGGCGCGATTCCGAATTATATTGATGCGCTGTTCGAGACGGTTTCCGGTTTTACCACGACGGGGTCTACGATCCTGACGGACGTCGAGACGATGCCGCACTGTCTACAGTTCTGGCGCAGCTTTACCCACTGGATCGGCGGTATGGGCGTGCTGGTGTTTGTCATGTCGATCCTTCCGCTGGCCGGCGGCGGCAATGTCTATATGATGAAGGCGGAGAGCACCGGCCCGTCCGTGGGCAAGCTGGTGCCGAAGGTTAGGGGTACTGCGGGGATTTTGTACCGGATGTACATTGATCTGAGTCTTATGATGCTGGTTCTGCTTTTGCTTGGCGGGATGCCGCTGTTTGATTCTCTGATTACCGTATTTGGCACGGCGGGCACGGGCGGATTCGGTGTCCGAAACGACAGCATGGCCAGCTACAACTCCTACCTTCAGGTGGTAACGACGGTGTTTATGATTCTGTTCGGCGTGAATTTCAGCTTCTATTATCTGATCTGGAAGCGAAAATTCAAAGCTGCATTCAGTATGGTGGAGGTGCGGGCGTATCTGCTGATCATTCTGACTTCGATTGTACTGATTTCCATCAATATTTATGGAATGTTTGACGGTGTGGCGGAAACGGTGAAGCAGGCTGCGTTCCAGGTAGGAACGATCATTACGACGACCGGCTTTGCCACGACCGATTTTAACCTGTGGCCGGCATTTTCCAAGACGATTCTGGTCATGCTGATGTGCATCGGCGCCTGCGCGGGCAGCACCGGCGGCGGCATCAAGGTGCAGCGCATCCTGATTCTGGTAAAATCCATCCGCAACGAGCTGGATGTCATTACGCACCCGCACCATGTGAGAAAGCAGAAGATGGACGGGCACGTTATTGAAGGGAATGTGGTTCGCTCCGTGAATGTGTTTCTGGTCGCCTATGCGGCTGTTTTTGCGATTTCTCTTTTGCTGGTGTCGATTGACAATTTTGATTTTACCACCAATTTTACGGCGGTTGCGGCGACCCTGAATAACATCGGCCCCGGTCTCGAGGTGGTCGGACCGACCGGGAATTTTGCCGGATTCTCGTATCTGTCGAAGCTGGTAATGATTTTTGATATGCTGGCCGGGCGGCTGGAGCTGTTTCCGCTGCTGATCCTGTTCTCGCGGAGCACATGGAGAAAGTGAAAAAAGGAGATGATTTTTTTGGCATCGGATGACGCCACTGGGCTACTATTGATGATTTTGTTGATTTTGCTGCTTTTATCCGCGTTCTTTTCTTCCGCAGAGACGGCATTGACCACGGCGAGCCGGATCCGGCTGCAGGCGCTGGCGGACGAGGGGGACAAGCGGGCTCTTACGGTTCTGAAAACGATTGAAAACCGTCCCAGACTTCTAAGTACCCTTCTGATTGGGAACAATCTGGTGAACAACTTTCTCTCTGCGCTGAGTGCGTCTCTGGCAATCAAGCTGGCGGGAGATGGTTCTATCAGTGTGTCCACAGCCATTATTACGATCCTGATTCTTATATTTGGAGAGATTACGCCGAAGAACATCGCATCCACTTACCCGGAGCGGATGGCGCTTTTGTATTGCCCGATTATCCGCGTTCTGATGAAGGTTCTGACACCGGTGATTATTGTCATTAACGCCATCTGCCGGCTTTTGCTGAAGCCGTTTCATATCGATCTGGATGGCTCGATGAATACCATGACGGAGCAGGAGCTGCGCACCTTTGTCGATGTCAGCCATCAGGAGGGCGTCATTGAAAAAGAGGAGCGCGAGATGATCTACAATGTGGTGGATTTTGGCGATTCGATTGTTAAGGATGTGATGCTCCCGCGCTCGGAGGTCGTCATGATCAGCGATACGGATACGTACGAGGAAATCAAGGAGACCTTCCGTCAGGAAAAATACTCACGGCTCCCGGTGTACCATGAGGATCCGGCACATGTTGTGGGCATTCTCAATATCAAGAAATTTTTCTGCTACGACAGCGGCGAGGGCTTTTCTATCGAAGAAGCCATGTACAAGCCGCATTTTACTTATGAGTTCAAAAAGACATCGGATCTGCTTCTGTCCATGCGCGAGGACTCGGCAAGTCTTTCCATCGTGCTCGACGAGTATGGGGAGACGGTCGGCATTGTCTCTCTGGAGGATTTGATTGAGGAAATCGTCGGCGACATCCGCGATGAGTACGACGAGGACGAGGAGGACCTGATTCGTAAGATTTCAGAGCGGGAATATGAAATCGACGGCTCGGTTCGGCTGGACGACATCAACGACGCGCTGGGGCTGTCACTGGAGTCCGAGGTCTGTGATTCCATCGGTGGTCTGGTGATTGAGATGCTCGATGATCTGCCGGAGGAGCAGGACTCCGTCTCGATGGAGGACGGCACACAGATCTCGGTGCTGAAGATGGAGGAAAATAAGATCGAGCTCGTGCGCCTGCTGCTGCCGGAGGCGGATGCGACAGAGGAGGAAAGCGAAAAAACCAGCGCGGCTGCGGCTGAGAACTGAGTCGGAGTGCACAGCCGCGGAGCTGACTGCAGTAGGTGGAAGTATGGCAGGAGGCGTTTAGACTTTTTTCACTTGACAGGGTCGGGTGCTGTGCTAAAATAATTAAATACGTAAGAAACTAGAGAAACAAAAGACAGCTGACAGCTGGTATGAAGAAGGAGTATTAAAGTATGCCTAAGAAACCATCAGATTCCCGGATGTTTCTGGTCGGTATTGATGTAGGTTCTACGACGACGAAGATAGTTGTGACAGATTCCGAAAGAAAACAGATCGTATATTCGGATTACAAAAGACATAACGCAGCGCAGGTACACAGTGTGTGCCTTGCGCTCGACTCATTTATGGAGAAGTTTCCCAACGCCTCTCTGCGGCTGGCGCTGACCGGTTCCGGCGGCGGAGAGATTGCGAAGCGCCTCGGGGTCCCGTACATACAGGAGGTTGTGGCGAATTCGATCGCACTGCGCTCGTATTATACCGATGTGGGCACCGCGATCGAGCTGGGCGGCCAGGACGCGAAGATGATTTTCTTTCACAGAGACACCGAGGCGGATGCGTCCTCCGGCAGCGTTCTGAAGGTAAGCGATATGCGCATGAACGGAAGCTGCGCGGGCGGCACGGGTGCGTTTATTGATGAGATTGCGACGGTGCTGAAGACCCCGGTGGAGGAGTTCAATGCACTGGCGGAGCAAGGCACCTGCGTTTATGATATTTCCGGGCGCTGCGGCGTGTATGCGAAGACGGACATTCAGCCGCTTCTGAATCAGGGCGTGGCGCGCGCGGATCTGGCTCTCTCTGCGTTTCACGCGATCGCGAAGCAGACCATCGGCGGTCTGGCGCAGGGCCTGGACATTGAAAAGCCGGTCGTCTTTGAGGGCGGCCCGCTGACCTTCAACCCGCGGCTGATCGGGGTCTTTGCTGAGCGCCTCGGACTTCGCCCGGAGGATACGCTGATCCCGGAGCATCCGGAGATTATGATCGCCTATGGCGCGTCACTCTCTCTGGAGTCCATGTTCGCGGCCCGCACGACCGTCTATACGGCGGAAGAGCTGCGTGGACGGCTGGAGGCAGGCGCGGAAGCAGGGAAGACCCGGGACGCCGATTATGCGAACGCAGTATCGGATCGAACGACCGGGTCTGCAGCGGCGGAAGCTGACACTGCCCATCCGTTTTCCACCGGCGGTGCGGGCTATGACCCGTCGAAGCCGTTCTTTGCGTCTGAAGAGGAGCATAAGAGGTTCCTCGCACGCCATGTCCTGAAGGAATGTGTGCCGTATGAGCCGCATGCCGGCGAGACGGTGCACGCGTATCTGGGTATTGACTCCGGCAGTACGACGACGAAATTTGTCCTGATGGATGAGCAGGAAAACATTCTGGACTCTTTTTATTCGCCAAATGAGGGCGAGCCTCTGATGGTGGCAAAAAAAGCGCTTCTGGCTATCCGTGACCGTTATCGCAGCGCGGGAGCCACGCTGGATATCATTGCGGCGGGCTCGACCGGCTATGGCGAGCTGCTGGTGTCGAAGGCGTGGAATACAGAGTGCCACATGGTGGAGACTGTCGCCCACGCGCGGGCGGCTGCAAAATATGTTGATGATGCAACCTTTATCCTGGACATCGGCGGCCAGGATATGAAAGCGATCTGGGTCGACCACGGCATTGTGACAAATATCGTGGTGAACGAGGCCTGCTCTTCGGGCTGCGGTTCGTTTCTGGAGAATTTTGCGTCCTCGCTGCATATTCCGGTGAAGGAGATTGCGCGGACCGCATTTGAATCGAAGCATCCGGCGGTACTCGGCAGCCGCTGTACGGTGTTCATGAACAGCAGCATTGTTACGGAGCAGCGCAACGGCAAGCAGTCCGGCGATATCATGGCGGGGCTTTGCCGGTCTATCATAGAAAATGTTTTTACCAAGGTAATTCGTATCTCGAATCTGGACTCGCTCGGCGACACGATCGTCGTACAGGGCGGTACCTTCCAGAACGACGCGGTGCTCTGCGCACTGGAGCAGTACACGGGCCGCGAGGTGACCCGCGCGCCTTATCCGGGGCTGATGGGAGCCATCGGCGCGGCTCTGCTGACGAAGGAGCACTGTGAGGAGGCAGCTGCGGAGCGCATCGACCGCCTGGAGCGTGCAGCATCGCAGACAAAGAGCGATGGCCGCCTGGAGCGTGCAGCATCGCAGACGAAGAGCGACGGCCGCCTGGAGCGTGTAGCATCGCAGGCGGAGAACGACGGCCGCCTGGAGCGTGTAGCATCGCAGGCGGAGAACGACGACCGCCTGGAGCGAACGGCTTCACAGACGAAGCGCGGTGCAGAGGCTGCTACAGCAGGGAAAAAGGAGGAAGCGCCATTTCCGCGTACATTCATCGGTTTGGATGAGCTTGAGCAGTTTTCCTACACGCAGGAGGCAAATTCGCCGTGTCCGTTCTGCACGAACCACTGCAAGCGCACGATTGTCCGCTTCTCGAACGGAAATTCGTGGATTACCAACAACCGCTGTGAGCGCGGCGAAATCCTCGGCGACCCGAAGGATGCAAGTGTGCGTGAGCAGTTAAAGGAGAAAAAGGCGGAAAAGGACCGCGTGCCGAACCTGTTCCGGCTGCGCGAGGAGCTTCTGTTCCGCGAGTATCCGCATCCGAACCTGTATCATCCATCGGATACAGAAAAGACGAAAGCTGACCGGAGCGAGGCTCAGAGCGGATATTCACAAGCCTCAGACCGGTCTGAAAACCGGAAAGGGCAGCGGCAGCAGGATGCGGCGCCTGACAGGGGGATTACAATCGGTATCCCGCGCGTGCTTTCCTTCTGGGAGACGATGCCGTTCTGGACGACATTCTGGAAATCCCTTGGCTTCCGGGTGAAAATTTCCGATAAAAGCACGCGGAAGATTTATGAGAGCGGGCTCTCCGCCGTGACCTCGGATACGGTGTGCTTCCCGGCAAAGCTGGTGCACGGGCACATCCGGAATCTGGTGGAATACGCAAAGAAAATGGACGCAGGCGTATCTTGCGCACAGCAGACCGACTTGAACAATGCAGCGTGTCCGGCAGACAAACCGTTATCGTCAGCTGAGCCGAAATTCCGCATTTTTATGCCCTCGATCACGAAGGTCAGCTCGGAGAACACCGAGAAGACGAGCGAGTCGATGTGCGCGGTCGTGAAAGGATATCCGATTGTCATCCGCAATTCGGACAATCCGGAAAAACGCTGGA
Organism: Lachnospiraceae bacterium; assembly: GCA_021199475.1. Lineage (GTDB taxonomy): Bacteria > Bacillota > Clostridia > Lachnospirales > Lachnospiraceae > Choladousia. The sequence continues at coordinate 3,178 of JAJQHZ010000161.1, read as the reverse complement.
ATATTCCGTTTGACGCGCCTCTGTTCCACTGGCATAAAACGACGGACCGGAACTGTCAGCTGACGGAGTACATGGAACAGACCTTCGGCATTCCGGAGGAACTGACGATGCAGGCGATCGCGGCGGGCGACGCGGCGCAGGAGACCTTTTCCGCTGAGCTGAAAAAGGCGGGGCAGGAGGTTATCGATCAGGTGGAAAAAGAGGGCAGCTACGCGGTTGTGCTTGCGTCTCGCCCCTATCAGAACGATGCGCTGGTCAATCACGACCTCCCGGAGATGTTTACGAGTCAGGGAATCCCGGTGCTGACCGCGGATTCGGTGCCGGGCATCGATAAGGTTGACCTGAGCCACAGCCGTCTGGACATTGTAAACAATTATCATGCGCGGATGCTGAGCACTGCGATTCTGGCGGCCCAGAGCAAGCATCTGGAATACGTGCAGATCGTAAGCTTTGGCTGCGGCCACGACGCATATCTGTCTGACGAGATTATCCGGATGATGAAGGAAATCTCCGGAAAGATTCCGCTTGTGCTGAAGGTGGACGAAAGCGATATTCAGGGACCGCTGCGCATCCGTGTCCGCTCCTTTGTGGAGACCGTGGCGAAACGCCGCCGCAAGCAGCAGTCGCTGCAGGTGCACGAGCTTTCGGATCCATATCCGGTGAAATTTACAAAGGCAGACCGTAAAGAGAAGATTTTGCTGGTGCCGAACACCTCGCACGCGTTTGCGCGGCTGATGGCGGCGGCCATGGGAAGCCAGCATAATCTGAGAGCAGAAGCGCTGGAGAACGGACGCGAGGAGGCGATCCGCCTGGGCAAACAGTACGTCCATAACGATATCTGTTTTCCGGCGCAGATTGTCATCGGCGAGGCGCTGGCAGCCCTTAGAAGCGGAAAATACGGTGACAAAGAGGTCGTCATTGCGATGGCGAAATACGTCGGCGACTGCCGGCTGACCCATTACAGCGCCCTTTTGCGCAAAGCGCTCGACGACGCAGGCTACGCTCATGTGCCGATTCTGACCAATGACGATGTCGACTCTCACAACCTGCATCCGGGCTATAAATTAAGTTTGCTTGCCTCGATCAAGATTGCGTTCTGCCTGCCGATGATTGACGAGCTCGAGGAGCTCCTGCGCAAAATCCGCCCCTACGAAAAGGAGCCGGGCAGCGCGAACCGCGCCTTTGAAGCGGCGATCGATGAATTGATTTTCGGACTGGAAAAGCATGGCCTGAACGGAGCGAGACATGGCTTCAAGAAGGGTATCGAGCTGATGAAAAACATCGACTATGACCGCTCAAGACCGAAGCCGCGCGTGCTGATTGTCGGCGAGTACCTTTTGAACTTCCATCCGGGGGCGAATCATGACATCGAGGATTATCTGGAAAAGAACGGATTTGAAATCATCGAAGCCAGAATGACAGACGTCATTCAGAAGACGTATTTTTACCAGGATGCGCAGAATAAGGAATACCATCTGGACCGCAGGCTCACGGAAAAAGCGTGGCCGGCAACTGTGAACGAGGTGTTTGATCTGGCGCACAGCGTGAGCGACTCCATCGCCTGCACGCACCCGCTCTATGAGCGTCCGGCGCGTCTGCCGGAGCTGGTGAAGGACAGCGACCCGATCATTCACCACACCTTTGACGCCGGTGAGGGCGTGCTGATTCCGGGAGAGATCCTGCATCACGCGAAAAAAGGCTGCCGTTCCTTCGTCATCCTGCAGCCCTTTGGCTGCCTGCCGAACCATGTGGTCGGCCGCGGCATTGCGAAAAAACTGAAGGAGATCTACCCGGACGCGCAGATTCTGCCGCTCGACTATGACCCGGACGTCAGCTTCGCGAACATCGAAAACCGCCTGCAGATGCTGATCATGAACGCAAAAGGCGACAGCCACACACCCGAGATGGGCCGGTCCGCAAAGGAAGAGAAGCGCGGGCAGCACAGCGGGGAATTTGCCACGGCGCACTGAGGGGATGAGCCTCACAGGGAAGCAGACAGATGAGCCGTTTCGCGCAGCGGAGGGCTGACATTTCAAAAAAAGACATACCCCTGGCAGGAATCCTTCCATCATAAGGGAAGTGACGAACCGGGGGTATTTTTGTATCATACTTCATTTGTTGACAATCTACCCCCGGTATTGTATATTCATTCTAACAGTTCATAACAGCTTGAATAACAAAAGCACAGATGCCGGACACCGGTGATGCCCGCTTCGCGCTGTTTGGAGCGACAGATGAAACATGCAGATTTATCTGTTGACGAAGGCGTATGTGCCTGTGTTCACGGCTATGAAAATTTGCAGCTATGAAAGGATGAAAAAATGAATTACGAGATTTTTGTGGATATGTCTCTTGATATCGATGTGGAAATCGCAAAGCGGTATGGGATCCGTTTTGTTCCGATGGAATATATGCTTGGCGGCGAGACCTTCCGGGCGACCGGGCCGGAGAGCGATGAGCAGATGCACCGCTTTTATGAGAGCATGCGGCAGAACATTCCGACGAAAACCAGTCAGATTACCCCGTTCCAGTATGAGGAGACCTTCGGCCCTTATTTAAAAGAGGGAATTTCCATTCTGTACATCGCGCTTTCGAGCGGGCTTTCCAAGACCTATGAGTCCGCGCTCCTCGCGGCCAGAACCATGATGGAGGAGTACGAGGGTGCGAAGATTGAGGTCGTTGACAGTCTTTCAGCGACCGGCGGCATGGGGATGCTGGCCGAGTCCGCGGCGAAGAACCGTGAGGCGGGAATGTCGCTGGAGGAGAACGCCCAGTGGCTTCGGGACAATACGACGTATCTGAATCACTGGTTTATGGTCGAGGATCTGGTTTACCTGAGACGGGGCGGCAGAATCTCTGCAGCGACCGCGGTCGTGGGGACGGCGCTGAATATCAAGCCGATCCTGACGATTGATGCGAAGGGCGAGCTGGGCTCTGTCGCGAACAAGCGCGGCAGCAAACAGGCCATGCGTTATCTGGCGGACTGCTATAAAACCCGCTATAACACAAAATTCGGCAACGCCGTCTATATCTGCTGCGCGGACTGCAAGGACACCGCCGCAGAATTTAAAGAGATGATTCTGAAGATTAATCCGGACGCGGACGTGCGGATTACGATGCTCTGCCCGGTCATCGGCGCACACACAGGCCCGGGGATGCTCGCCCTGATCTTTTATGG